>JAAGZL010000686.1 GCA_024206335.1 Gammaproteobacteria bacterium | reverse complement strand
GGAGCGGCAACGAGCTTGCGAGGTTGTCGCGCAGTGCCAGTGACCGGGACGACCGGGGCAATAACAGGTTGTCGAAGATCGAGTGCGTTTTGGGGACTGGGATGTCCCAAAACGCATCACGAGATCAAAGACTCGCTTATACGTTGACTCTGATGCAGAGATTTAGATCGGCTGTGAATCTCAATATATATTTCCGCATGCTCTATCTAGGTGGAGTGTGTGCTGAAAATGCCTATGGGAAGGTTGGCTTTCACCGGATAAATGTGTCCGCGGCTGATGAATTGAGTCTTCTGGGGCACCGGATAAGCTGGCGCGCGGCGAAATTCTCCAAACCATTCATCAATACTCTGCTGTTGCAGGCCTTCTTTAGACAGGGGTTGGTTATTCTTCAAATTGCCATGGCTTACGTTTTGAATATTTATGTTCTGCCGTCCCTGCACTCACACTATGTATCGTGTAGTTATTGGAGGTGTGTGAAATACCAGGTTTTTTCTTTTTCCTAACTATGGTGCTGGTTAATGAGTTTTATCAATTGCCTTCTTTGCCTGAATCACACTATCTATTCAATAATCGTGCTTTTTTATCCGCACGTTCACATTCTTAACAATAGTGCGTCTGTTAAGCGTTAACTTAACGCGTGGTAGCGTTATATTGTGGTATGTGAATTCATGATTATCAATATAAAACAAGAAGATGCGAGCTTGGTATAGTATCTGCACGATACTATGGAAGGTGTCTACCTTGTTGACGTTATGGTGTTTGTTTACATCGAAAATGCATTTTTTTTCTAATATCACATCAGTCTGATTTTTTTGCGGATTATCAATGCGGAGTTTGGAAGGCATCTGGCAAAATCTCAGCGCGACACTTGGTTATTACGACCTTGCTTTTTTTTATCGTTTCAATACTCGATTAGCAGTATATAGAAGGAGAATATCGTGAGCGAAGCCTTTACCAAGTCTATGGCTCGGAACATTTTTTACGGGGGGGCGTTCTTTTTCCTCCTGCTGTTCCTGGCCTTGACTTTCGATACCATAAATGCACTTCCCAAACTGGATAACCGGGCGGCCCTGGAGTCCCCTGTGGGTCCACAGATCGCCAAGGGCAAACATTTGTGGGAAGTGAACAACTGCATTGGTTGTCACACCCTGCTTGGAGAGGGGGCCTACTTTGCTCCAGAACTGGGCAATGTGTACAAACGTTATGGCAGTAATCTGGATGCCGTCAAAGGGCGCATCAAGGGTTTGATTAGCCTCCCTGCCGAAGGTATTCCAATGCGCCGTATGCCTAGGTTCAAATTCACTGATGAAGAAATTGCTGCTTTAGCTGAATTCCTGAAGTACGCATCAGAAATTAATACGTCTGGCTGGCCGCCAAACGATCAGGGCTGAACCTGGGGGAACAATATATGCAATATCAATCACAGAAAGTCGCAATACCTTATTTTGTGGGGGCAATTGTCCTCTTCGTGGCCCAGATCTTGTTTGGCCTGATTATGGGGTTGCAGTATGTCATGGGGGATTTCCTGTTCCCTGAGATTCCATTCAACGTAGCCCGCATGGTACATACCAATGCGTTGATCGTCTGGTTGCTGATGGGTTTCATGGGTGCAGCCTACTACCTGGTGCCAGAGGAGGCGGAAACTGAACTACACAGCCCCTTCCTGGCCAAGCTGATGTTCTGGGTGTTCTTTGCAGCAGCAGGATTGACCGTAGCCGGTTATCTTCTGGTGCCTTACTCTACTCTGGCCGACATCACCGGCAATGAGTTGCTTCCAACCATGGGGCGTGAGTTCCTGGAGCAGCCGACCATTACCAAGATCGGTATAGTCGTGGTGGCGCTTGCCTTTCTATACAATCTTGGCATGACCATCCTCCGGGGCCGCAAGACGGCGATAAACCTGGTACTGATGATCGGCCTGGTCGGTCTGGCGGTGCTGTTCCTCTTCTCCTTCTACAATCCAACCAATCTGGTGCTGGACAAGTTTTTCTGGTGGTGGGTGGTTCATCTGTGGGTAGAGGGTGTCTGGGAGCTGATCCTGGGTTCGATCCTGGCCTTCGTTCTGATCAAGGTCACCGGTGTGGACCGTGAGATCATAGAGAAGTGGCTCTACATCATTATCGCCATGGCCTTTATCTCCGGCATCATCGGTACCGGTCATCACTTTTTCTGGATCGGTACCCCAGAATACTGGCAGTGGTGGGGTTCTATCTTCTCCGCCCTGGAGCCGATTCCCTTCTTTATGATGACTATCTTTGCATTCAGTATGGTGAAGCAACGCCGGCGTAACCATCCCAACAGAGTGGCCACGCTCTGGGCGTTGGGTGCCTCGGTAATGGCATTCCTGGGTGCTGGTGTTTGGGGGTTTATGCACACCCTATCCCCGGTCAACTACTACACCCATGGTAGTCAGCTTACAGCAGCGCATGGTCACATGGCTTTTTATGGTGCCTATGTAATGATCGTTCTGACCATCATCTCCTATGCTATGCCGCTGCTGCGTGGCCGTACTGCGGCCAATAGTGAACGGCAGCAGACGTTGGAAATATGGTCATTCTGGTTGATGACGATTGCCATGACGCTCATAACCCTGTTCCTTACTGCGGCCGGGATCCTACAGGTCTGGTTGCAGCGGGTGTTGGATAGCCCGTTACCGTTCATGGCAGCACAGGATCAGCTCACTGTTTTCTATTGGATGCGTGAGTTCGCCGGGGTGATGTTTTTAATCGGCCTGTTGCTCTACATAGCCAGCTTTTTTGTTGGTGATAAAGAGCCTGAAGCTAGTGTCAAAACCATAGCCTGATCTATGGTTAAATGCCGGCTGGCAGATCCATGCCAGCCGGCCCTTCCTCTACCGTAACTGGTTGTAATCAACGAGCCGAAAGATAACGGAGGGTAGCCCTATGACAGCTACAACTGCAACAATCGGGTGTTCATCTCAGTCGAAATACCCGTCGGGTGACTTGGCAATCTGGGTTTTTATCCTTGCGGAGTTGTTGGTGTTCGGAATCTTTTTTGCCGTCTACGCCTTTGCCCGGATGAATAATGTGGAACTGTTTAATGAGTTCCAGCAGCACCTGGACCTGAATGCGGCACTGATCAATACCTGGGCGCTGATCACCAGCTCATATTTCGTGGTCCGGGCTGTGGCTGCCATCAAAGAGGGTAACAGCCAACTCTGTGTTCGCTGGCTATTGGCAGCGATAGCGATGGGTGCTGTTTTTCTGGTAGTTAAAAGTGGTGAATATGCTCACCACTTTGGTCAAGGTATTAATCTGAGTACCAATAGCTTCTATATGTTCTATCTCTCTCTGACCTTCTTTCATTTCATGCATGTCATCATGGGGATGGTGATCCTGGCAGCGGTTGCCATCAAGGCCCATCAGGGTGGCTACAGTGCATCGGATAATACCGGAGTACATACAGGGGCTTCCTACTGGCACATGGTGGATCTGGTGTGGCTGATCCTATTTCCGCTAGTTTATGTGATGAGGTAAAACGAAATGTTCATGTATGGCAAACATATACTTGGTATCCGTGCCTGCACTTGGGTCTATTTTTTCCTGCTTGTCCTCAGCTTTATAACTTATCTTGTCGGTCAATTGGGATTGGGAGGGTTAGAGGTATCTTTGCTTGTGCTGTTTTTTGCGCTTATGAAGGGACATCTGGTCGGGCTCTATTTTATGGGTTTAGTGCGGGTAAAGGGGTTCTGGCACTGGCCAGTCTCCATCTGGCTAATAATACCTGGCGTTTTAATCAGCATCGCCTTTTATTTAGCCAATTAATTTAATTGGCATCAGGATAGGAATATGACAAATCCAACTTCACTAAAAATAGAACAACCGGAGCAGCCGTTCTATAAATCACAGGGCAACGAAGTAGCCCTGTTTGAGCACGCCTATCGACATCAACTGCCCATGCTTATCAAGGGGCCTACTGGGTGTGGTAAGACGCGATTTATTAACTACATGGCAGCCAGGCTGGGACGACCGGTATATACCGTATCTTGCCATGATGACCTCACCGCATCCGACCTGGTTGGACGCCATCTGATCGGCGATAGCGGTACCTACTGGAGTGATGGGCCATTGACCCGCGCGGTCAGAGAGGGTGCTATCTGCTATCTGGATGAGGTGGTGGAGGCACGCAAGGACACCACGGTGGTGTTGCATCCCCTCACCGATGACAGGCGCATCCTGCCGATCGAACGGACTGGAGAGATATTGCATGCGCCACCGGAGTTTATGTTGGTGGTCTCTTACAACCCCGGTTACCAAAACCTGCTCAAGGGGATGAAGCCCAGTACCAAACAACGCTTTATCGCACAACGTTTTGATTTCCCCAAACCGGAACTGGAGCAGCAGATCCTGATGGGAGAGACCGGCATCGACAGTGTGCTGGCCAAACGATTGGTAATCATGGCCAATGCACTGCGGGCACTAAAAGACCATGATCTGGAAGAGGCTGCCTCCACTCGGCTGCTGGTCTATACCGCAACCTTGATCCTTGGTGGCTATGATCCGCTGGAGGCGTGTCGGGCCGCTCTGGTCGAACCACTGACCGATGACGATGAAACCATCCAGGCGCTAATGGAAGTTGTGAGCGTTACATTTGGGGCTTAGATGTTGAGGGGTCTGAGTCAGATTTAGCTCGGATCCAGTTATAACCGTAGGGTAGAGCCAAACCTGACTCCGACCCCTTGCTGTAGAGAAATGAGGGTTTAGATGGAAGACAAAGTCGGCGAAATCTGGGATCGCCTGATCACAACAGTAGCGGATACAGGTTACCCGGATGCAGTGGTGCATCTGGACCAGGTTCGCCTGGGCGTGGGAGTGATGTTCCGGGCCCTTGGTGGTGATGGTGGTCTACAGGTAGACGGGGCGACTGCTACCCGGCACGGAGCCCGTCGCAGCCTGTTGCAGCGCATTGCTGGTGCTAATCGAAGAGTGGAGCTGGCATGGCGGGATGAACACTCCCTGCGCCTGCCGGTCTCAATCGACAGCTTTCCTACCCCGGAGCTGAACCGTGATCTATATCTCTGGCTGGCAGCGCTGGCAGCGCTGGCGGTCGCGGAGAGTGGGGGAGGGGAGCCATGGTTTATAAGAAACCAGCAACTTACCCTACAGACTTTGGAGAGTTATCCGGGAATCCGCCCCCGTTATCAACGGTTACTGGAGGCCCATCTTGCACTGCGTCCGGATCCGGCAAGGCTCAATCGGCAGGAGGCAGCGCGGGAGAGGTGTATTCGCCAGGCGCTACTTGAACCCGGTAGCCAGAAACAGTTGCCAGTGGCAAAGCGGCCTCCGCATCCGGTACCGCTGTGGCTGCATCCAGACCCACCTCTGACTGGTGTCCAGACCGATAAGTTGCCAGATGGGGACGAAGATCGGCAACCCAATGATAATAAAAGTACGCTGGAAGACCAGCGCCGCCGCAAGGCTGAGCGTACCGATGCACCCGAGGAGAATCGAGGACTGGTTACCATCCGTATGGAGAATATCTTTACCTGGGGTGAATTTGCCAAGGTGGATCGTGGGACTGAAGAGAATGATGACCTGGAGCAGGCGACGGACGTTGCAGATGACATGGATGTAATGAGTATCAGCCGTGATGGAAAATCTACCGCTAGTCGGCTGCGGTTTGACCTGGATTTGCCATCTGAGGCCCATGATGATTTGGTGTTGAACAGTGGCATTCTGTTGCCGGAGTGGGATTTTAAATGCCAGCAGCTGCAAGCTGATCACTGTCGTATCGTACCCATGCTGTCTGTAGATGCCGAACCCTGTGAACTCCCTGAAAACCTGCGGCATACCGCCCGACGTCTAAGGGCCCAGTTCCAGCACATCGCACCGGCACGGGTCTGGCACCCTGCCCAGCAGGAGGGGAGTGAAATCGATCTTGAGGCCTACCTCCGTTTTGTCAGTGATCGTAAGTCAGGACATGTTGCCGCTGCCGATGGTCTCTACCGGGATCTCAGGATTGGCGCCCGGGAACTGTCCAGTCTGCTGCTGGCTGACCTCTCTCTCTCCACTGACTCCTGGATCAATGATCATGACCGGATCATCGATGTAATCCGTGACAGTCTGTTTCTGTTTGCCGAGAGTCTTGCTGCCACCAGAGATCGCTTTGCTATACATGGCTTCTCATCCCGGCGCCGTGATCCGGTCCGTTTTCATCAGCTCAAGACCTTTGATGAAACCTACAGTGCGTCGATTCGGGGGCGGATAAACGCCATAAAACCCGGCTACTACACTCGCATGGGTGCTGCTATCCGCTATGGGAGCAAACTGCTCAAGGATGAACCGGCAAGTCGCCGCCTGCTGCTGCTGCTCACCGATGGCAAGCCCAATGACCTGGATAAGTATGAGGGGCGCTACGGGATCGAGGATACCCGTCATGCCATCCATGAGGCGCGTCAACTTGGTCTGCAGCCCTTCTGTGTCACCATCGATAATCGGGCCAACGACTACCTGCCATACCTGTTTGGTACAGGGGGTTATGTGGTTATCCACAAACCATCACAACTGCCGAAAGAGCTACCGCAGTTGTATGCAAAACTGACCACATAGAGATTAAACTCCATCAGCATCTGAAACCAGGGGATGATTGTATGTCGGAAGATGCGCCTTGGCGGCAACAAGATAAGCTACTACTCAGCGCAAAAAAGACCCTATCAATGTTTATTGGGATTTTACCCATCATTGTTGGCGTTATTCTATTCACAGGATTACTTATTGAGATTCTGCCAGCTGAGGTGGCCGCAGGATGGTTTGGTAGAAATGATCTGCTGGATGCACTGATTGGTGCAGCGGCTGGCAGTGTATCCGCTGGTCACCCTATCACCAGTTACCTGCTCTGTGGTGAACTGCTTACCAAGGGTGTGAGCCTGGTGGCTGTTACCGCATTTCTGATCAGCTGGGTGACAGTGGGCAGTATTCAATTGCCGGCTGAGGCGCTTATGCTTGGTTGGCGCTTTGCTATTTTTCGCAATCTGCTCTGCTTTATGTTTTCTATTCTTATTGCGGTTTTAACAGTAGTGACCCTTGGGTTGTTGGGGTAATCCATGGGAAAGAAAACCGCCAAAAAATCACGCGGCGGCCTGCTGTTTCTGGTGGTGGTAGCGCTTCTATACGCCATCGCATTTCTGTTGGATGCAAGGCTCGCTCATGCAGCATAAGCGAGTCTTTGATCTCGTGATGCGTTTTGGGACATCCCAGTCCCCAAAACGCACTCGATCTTCGACAACCTGTTATTGCCCCGGTCGTCCCGGTCACTGGCACTGCGCGACAACCTCGCAAGCTCGTTGCCGCT
>JAAGZL010000685.1 GCA_024206335.1 Gammaproteobacteria bacterium | reverse complement strand
TTACTTACCCCACAGGCCATATATTCCTGCACGGCACTGTATGCCTATACAGCACGATTGGCGCGGGGCTCTGAGATTGGTAACTAATCAGGTATTTTTTTAACTTTCCATATTTTTTAGAAAATCAGTCCAAAGTCCAATGATTATCATCCATAGAGATAACACTGTCTGCTTTGACCCGGTTCCTGCTGAATAATGTCCAGTCCCTGCTTGTAGCGATCATTGTTTACTACGGCCGACAGACTAACGGGTTTCCAGCCAATTGAGGGTCAATGAAACCGGCTTGCCTGTCCAGGCAGTGCAGCCGGTAATCGTAGCTGCCCTTCATCAAGCAGGTCCTGCGCACAATCCAGTCCAGCGGCAATCATTGTCTGCGCAATCGTATACTGCGCTTCCTTATCCGCATAGGCAGTAACCGAAGCGTCAAACTGAATAGTCGCTAGTGGCGGGGTATCTCGATCATCATCCAGTAGCACCACCGTGCCATCATCCCGTTGTTCAATCACCAGCCGTAACCACTCAATTGTCATTACTCTTTTCTCTCCATCAGGAACAGTGAGACGCCAGCACAATATCCAGCGTCTGATTAAAATCGCGCGGTGACATCATTGCCACCGGCTCTCGTTCTGGCCACACCTTCAGCACCGACACAGGGGTATCGTCGCCCGGCGTGGTCATTTCACCAATCACCCAAGTATCAACCTGAGCCTCCCCATACTGAGGAAGCATGTTCAGGGCACAATCTTCCAGCTCAGCCGTGTCTGTTGTCTGCTCGGCAAAAATCAAAATCGCCGCTGTCTCGCCGCAATGACCGCAGGGGATAATGCGACTCGCCACCATATCCAGCGGGGGGGCCATTGTCGGCGTAATGGCCATAACAGCAGTGTCATCAACACCCAGGGGCGATGTCAGCGCTTGCGTTATGGCATCACTCACCGGCTTGAACGTTTTCATCCGAACGGCCGTCATAGGATCGGCCGGGTCACCCGCCACCTCACTGGATATCTGGCGCTGTCCATTCGGCAAACCGTGCAACAGAATCCGCCCCAGCTCTCCCAGAGTGTCATGCCGAAAAATATAAGCATGGTAGCGGTCATCCTGCTCATGGGTATAACTCATGGTCGCTGGCAATGAAAAATTCATGGTGGTCTTCAGTAACCGAGTGAAATTTATTGTTTGGGGGTAATAAAACAACGTTGTTTATTTACAGGGCCAATAGGCCCTTCAGGTCATAATACTCGGAGCGCAGCGTAGCCAGAAATGCCTGTGGGGTCGGCCAGTTAGCCGTATTCATATACTCCAGGTAGAACATCTCTTCCAGGTATAAACGCTCAAAAATCTGATCGCCGAACCGCTGTCCCTCTAGCGGAAAACCCAGCGCATCGAGGATATATTGATACAGCGCATCCGTTAAGCCCAGCTTATCCTCAAAACCCGCATCTTCCAGTTGCGCCGACCGCTCCACAGCGACTTCGATCAAACTCAGTAAATCAATGATCGTTTCATCATCAAGCGTGCGCGGCAGACTCCGCGCAAACGCATACTCGGCAAGGTGGCTGTTAAAACCCATCGTTGTTGAATCCTCAATAGTAAGGCTGGTTAACTAAATGACGCATACACGATTGCTATCGCTCAGGCTCCGCCGATGCCCCGCGCTCTGCGGGACGCCCTTGGCGTTGCCGCTCAGGATCGGGGACACCGATAATGCCATACACCAGCCGCCATTTCATGGTTTCCAGAAACTGGGTATGGGACGAACTACCAGAGGGATAACGCTCCCCCGCATGCGCCTTGGCTTTATCCCAAATGGCATAGTGCTTACTCAACCCCGGAAATTGACTCACCGCCTTATCGGGCGGTAATCGTAAAAATGCATGGGCCGCCTGACGGCGTTGTCCCTCCACTTGCTCGACCTGCTCCTGCATCGCCAATTGTTGCGCCACTGCTATCAGCTCGGGGTACAGCGTTTTCAATTGCTCTGCCGTATAGGCTTTACGGCCTAACTTGTTAACCCGACTATCGGGCGCTTACGCCTGTTCCAGTGTCACCACCACTTCTGTCATTAAGGTCTGCATGGGTTCGCTATTGCCATAAGAGTGCGCCACACTCGCCTCGATCCAGCGGTCTTTATCCACCGCCGCCCAGTCAACCTCGTACCCGGCATTATTGGCCACCAGGTTGGCGAATTCCTGCATCGACCGGCCATTCCCTTCCCGGAAAGGATGCGCCGCATTGATATCGAGTAACAGGGTAGCCACCTTCTCGGCAAACTGCGGTTGCGTTAAACCTTTCAGGTGATTGTCGGCCTTGAGTTGGTCGAAGGTCTGATCCAGCGCCGGGGCTATCTTGCCGGGGGCAGGAAACGACGACTGATTCGCCCGCTTGGCCGTGACAATGGTCCGCTCATCCCCCGCCCAGTCATAAAGGTCCTGGAACAGGTGGTGATGAATCGCTTTCAGGTGCGCATAATCAAAGTCACCGGCGGGCATCCCATCGCCAGCCCGGACGGCACTCAACGTACCTTCCAGTAACACCAGCTCACCGCGATCCCGAATACCAAAGGCATTCTTCAGTACCCAGGAGCCACGATAACTGTACGGGTCAACCACCCCATCCGTTGGGGTATAGTCGGCTTTTGATGATTCAGGGCTGGAGGTTGCCACCATCGGTATACAGTGCCTTGATAAAACGTATACATTGGTCCGTGTCCCAGCCTTCTTCATCCATCAGGTCAAACATTGCCAATACCTGGTCCGGGGGTTCGATCCCCTCCAACCGGGCACTGGCCAGATAGCTCTCCCGCAGCTGACGGCGCATTGCCACCGCAGCCGGGTTCAATGTCATCGCCATTGAAGTCTTCCTTCTATAGAGAGAACCCAATAAATAACCATTTGATCACCACCCTCCCCTCACCCAGTCCCTTAGCGCTCTCGATCATCCGGCTCTTGATCCGCTATGGACGGAACAGCCGTGCTCACACCCGCCACGTGCGCCCGATACTGCTGGGCAAACTGCTGCCGTCGTGATTGCGGCGGTGTCAGCGCCTTCGCATAACCCTCAATCGTATCAGCCATTGCATGGTGCTCGGTGTTTTTACTGGTCCGCAGGGCTTCGACCATGACACCGTACTCGCTCAGTACTTGCGCATGCCGTGCCAGCGTCGCCTGCTCCCAGGGACCGTGAATGGGTTCTTCGGCAGTCGCTATTGCCTCCTTGGCTGCCGACTCAATGGTCCATAAGCGTTCATCCGTTTTACCCTTGGCAATGGAC
>JAAGZL010000052.1 GCA_024206335.1 Gammaproteobacteria bacterium | reverse complement strand
TCAAAGGAAAGAAAGTAACAGATTACGAAATGGAAAATCTAAGGATAAGTAAAAATAAATTTCATGGGGAATGGAATTATACAATTAAACCGGGAAACGTTAAGCCACAAGAAGCTCAAGTTATTTTGTGACAGCTACTAATGATTGATACCTGCATTAAAAGTGGTTCTGTTTAGTAGAATCAAATCGACAGATCACAGTCACAGTTCACGTACAATAATTACTTTAATTGGAAGCATGAATAGTCAATGTCCGGAAAATGTTCCTCAGGGTGCTGATTGTGGCGGGGTGGTATTGTCTCGCGATACCTGCGCTGTTGGCTGCGAATGCTGAAATTCAGCCCGATACCGTAGTTATCGCCAGTGTTCCGGCGCAGTCAGAAAATTATGTAGGTTCTCCAAGTATTGTGATCCTGGACAATGGTGACTATATCGCCAGCCACGTTTATTTTGGTGACGGGGTAGAGGCGGAGAATACAGCGATTTACCGCTCTGCTGATAAGGGCAATAGTTGGGAAAAGCTAATCACTCTTCGGGGACAGTTCTGGTCAACTTTATTTACCCATAAGGGGAGTCTTTATATTATCGGAACCCAGGGATCGTTCGGCCCCATTATTATTCGTCGCTCTGATGATGGTGGGGAGACCTGGACAGAAGCTCGAGACGAAGAGCAGGGCTTGATTAGCGATTACAGGCCTTACCACAGCGCCTCCGTGCCAGTTATCGAATATAACGGGCGCTTGTGGCGGGGGTTTGAATTTAAAGATGAGCGAGCTGTGGTAATAAAGTCAATTGATGTTGACGGCGACTTGCTAAGATATGATAACTGGCACCAAACCGAGTTATTACACGAGGGGTCGCCTTCAACATGGCTGGAAGGAAACCTGTTACTTACTCCAGATGGTGGCTTGGCGAGTATTCTGCGCCGTGAGTTTCGAAATGATACTGCTGCAATAATGCACTTAAATGATGATGCCAGTCAGTTCACACATAACCCTCAGCTGGATGTTATTGCCTTTCCCGGTGGTGGTTCGAAATTTACCATTCGCTTCGATGAAGAAAGCAGGCGTTACTGGTCTCTGGTAAATAAGCCGACAGAACCTGAGGCATTTAGAAATAAGCTTGTGCTTGTATCATCCAGCGATTTATACCACTGGCGGATTGATCGTACGATTGCTTATAGTTCGGATAGCGAAAACAAATCCTGGCAGTATGCCGACTGGCAATTTGATGGCAAGGATATAGTTGCAGTACTGAGAACGGCGGATGAGTATCAAGGCCAACAGCCGCAAAGCGCCTACCTGACAAACTTGCTCACTTTTATCCTAGAAAAATCAGTTGGCAGGTCCTCTGCCGACACAATTCCAGCATAAATTATCTTATCTTCCAGAGTTAAATTAATATTACGGTGCTGATGCAGTTAGCAAAGGGGGGCCTCTACCTTTGTTTTGCAAAAT
>JAAGZL010000684.1 GCA_024206335.1 Gammaproteobacteria bacterium | reverse complement strand
TCATTGGCAAAGCCAGTATGTAAAGCTGGCAATATAAATCGGAGAGTATGGTGGTAATCAACGGAGCTTTGTACTGCGAGCGCGAGTACGACCGAGGAGCCGGATGCGGGAAAACCGCACGTCCGGATCTGTATGGGGGGGGCACTGGGCAACCGGTGTTCCTACCATGAATGCATAAAATATTTTCATATCACAAGGAGTTACTCATGCCGGAAAGAACATATAATTTTTTGTTCAATAGCACCTTAATTCTTAGCTCGGTAATAATTCTATCCTCATGTGCAATAAGCAAAAAAACATATCTACCTGATGGCAGCGAAGGTTACAGCATAAGTTGTGATGGATCCGCAGTAGGTATAAATGTGTGCTTTGAGAAAGCTGGCGAGATCTGTGGTTCAAGGGGCTATGATCTTCTAAATCGAGAGGGTCAAATTATTCCTGCGGCAACAGGAGTCGCGAATAATCAGGGTGCGTTCGTAAATTATGGCGCATACAACACTAAAAGCATCATGATACGTTGCGGTAAATAGTTAGTATTGCATTAGTAAATGCATAACGAACAAGGATAGATCGTGATCGCGGAGCGATCCACGATCTTATCCCGGTGTTGAACAAGCCCGTTCTCTATAGTTGCAAATATCTTTTTTCGAAACCCCGGTGGCCGATACCGAAGGCGGTGGGGTGGTTTATCGTG
>JAAGZL010000683.1 GCA_024206335.1 Gammaproteobacteria bacterium | reverse complement strand
GCAGAAGCGGGTAGCCCCCTTATCTTTGGCGGCCTGGGCGGTCTCTATCACCTGCTCCAGCGGCAGCAGCTTCTCCGGCTCCAGTTCGGTGTTGTACTTGGAACTCTGGGAGCAGTAGCCGCAATCCTCCGAGCAGGTCCCTGTCTTGATGCTAAGCAGGGTGCTCACCTGCACCGTATTCGGGTCAAAGTTCTCACGGTGGATGGTCTGGGCCTGGAACATGAGATCGTTAAAGGGCAGATCCAACAACACCTCAATCTCCTCCTGACTCCAGTCGTGCCTAAGCTGTGCGCTGCTCATGATGTACAAATTCCTCTATTATTCCCGACGGTTGGGTGCAATACTGACCCGCAAACATGGATGTTAAAAACAGGTGGCCCATAGTAATGGAAACCCGCCCCCTGTCAACCAGAAAGGATTCGCATGGTTTACAATTGGATTAAATTTATACAATCAATCCTATTCCCACCCCAATGCCTGCTCTGCAGCTCCACCAACGCCACCACCATGGACATCTGCGACCCATGCCTGGATGAGTTGCCCCACAACCGGCACTATTGCCGAATCTGCGCACTACCACTCCCTCGACACCATGCGGAAACGGCCATGTGCGGCAGCTGCCTGCAACAGGCTCCATCATTCGACCACTGTCATGCGGCATTTGCCTACGACTACCCGATATCCAATCTAATCAGTGAATTCAAATTCTCCGGCAAGCTGCAGAGTGGCCGGCTGCTAGCCAATCTGTTGATCAACTCCATCGAGGCATGCCAGCTACCCCTGCCGGACCTGATCATACCCATCCCACTACATCGGTCGCGCCTGCGGGAGCGAGGGTTTAACCAGGCAGTGGAGCTGGCACGACCAGTGGGACGACATTTTAACATCCCGGTGGAGACCCACAGCTGCAAACGCAGTCACGCCACGGCAACACAATCAAATCTGGAGAAAGACGCGCGCAAAAGAAATGTCCGTAACGCCTTCAGGCTGGCCGGCCAGATAGCGCACGACCATGTGGTATTGCTGGACGATGTGGTCACCACCGGCAGCACCGTAGGCGAGGTTGCCAGGATACTAAAACTCAACGGGGTAAGACGGGTCGATGTATGGGCCCTGGCCAGAACCCCTTCCCTGCCCTAGTGGGCCATGCAGTGCAATATAAATACCTTGCCTCCAACCACTCTTGAACATTGCCAAATCGCATTGCAGCAAAAAAAGATAGTCGTATTATTGAGGTGGAGTGTATGAGGAAGCAGTAAGGCAATCAAACACCATCAGCTACAAAAAAGGATATCTGTTGTGGTAAAAAATAAGCAATCCATTCGTTCACTGATCGCCTTTCTTGTGACCTGGGCCTTTCTGGTGCTTACCGTCACCGGAATCATTCTCTATATCGTCCCCCAGGGACGTATCGCCTACTGGACCCACTGGTCACTTGCCGGGCTTGATAAGGAGCAGTGGGGCTGGATACATATGATGTTTGGCGGCATCTTCATTGTCACCGGCGCACTACACCTCTACTACAACTGGAAACCATTCAAGAAGTATCTGTCCGAACGGGTCAAGGGAGAGTTGAACCTGAGCCGCGAACTGGTGGCATCACTACTGCTTACCGTAATCATGATTGTGCTCTCCATCTACAACCTGCCGCCTGCCAGTTGGATATTTGCCCTGAACGACAGCATTAAAAACAGCTGGGTTACCAGCCCCGAGCTGGAGCCACCATTCGGCCATGCCGAGGAGATCTCACTCAAGGGTATCGCCAAACGCATGCGCCTGAACCTGGACGGGGCAATCAAAGAGTTAAAACAAAACAATATCCATTTTGACCCGAGTGAATCACTGGATACCATCGCCCGCAACAACAACACCACACCGATGGTCATCTATAGCCACATCAGCAAACACAAGGAACAGGCAGTACCGGCCAGCAGCAAACAGTGGACCCCAGAGGGTATCGAGGCAGAGTTTTCCGGTTCCGGCCTGGGGCGCAAGAGTATCGCTGAACTGTGTGAGGTGGCTGGGGTTAACCTTGAAACCTGCCTGAGTCGTTTAAACAACGCTGGCATCAAAGCAACCGCCACCGATGGTGTTCGGGACCTGAGCACCGCACATGATCGTAACCCCGTCGATCTGTTAAAGATCATCTTGATTCCAGAAAAATAACGCGCAAACCAACAGATAGTTAGTGCACTTTATTGCTTGCCGATAGGGCTGGAGACCACGACTGTACCTGACAACCCCCCAGTTGTTTTGCCAGGTAACAGGCCCCATCGGCCGTATCCATTGCCGCCTCTAAATTGGTACAACCGAAGTCCACCTCTGCCAGACCAATACTGACACCAATCAAAAACTGTTTACCATCCCATGAGAACTTCTCACGACATACCACATCAATGATTTCACTACCTATACGTAGTGCATCCTCCTTCGAACAGCGCTCTAAAAGTACCGCAAACTCATCTCCTCCCAGACGCGCCAGGGTATCCCTCTCCCGCATCATGCCGCCTATCTTTTTTGCTATCCGCCGCAATAGCTCATCACCTGCCTGATGCCCCACCGTATCGTTCACCAGCTTGAATTCATCCAGATCCAGAACAACAGCACATGCTGCTTGTGCTGCTCCCTGGCAGTCTCTACCGCCCGCTCCAATCGACGTTCAAATTCCCGGCGATTCACCAGACCGGCAAGTGAGTCATGGCTGGCCTGATGTTCCAGAAGCTTACGTTCTGTCTGCTGCCTGGTTATGTCACGAAACACCACAACCGCTCCAGCACTGCCGTCATCCTCACCAAGGGGAAGGCAGAATACATCACCGGAAAACTTGCTCCATCTCCACGCTAGAAACAGTCTTCATCCACCACCACACCCTCTCCCTTGCTTAGGGACGAGAGTATCTGACAGGCTTCAGGCTGACAGTGCACCCCACTGAAATTTGTATGATGAATCAGGTTATGAATATTCTTACCCTGGATACTAAAGATCCCTTCACCAGCAGACTCCAACAGACGCTGTTTCTCCCGGCTGACCCTGCGCAGCTTGTTCAAAATCTTTTTTCACCGCAATACCTCATCCTTGAGTGGAACGATAGCCAGTTTACGCAACACCACCCAGATGGATGCAGCCATTATCAAGAACAGAAAAATGGATATGGCAACCAACTGCAGGAGCATAACATCAAGACTGCCAGTCACCTCAGAAGTGTCAGCAACTAGTTCTAACCGCATCACACGGCTATCCCCAAGCTCCACTTCCTGAACAAGCTTGACGCTGGAAGGGCCGGGGGCAGCACGTTGAAAACCAGCGACCGTATCACCTTCACGGTTTGATATCTTCAACTCAACCACGCGATTTTGTTCCCTACCCCACTGTGTGACCAACTTTCTGATTGCTGACCAATCATGTTCCAGCAGTGCATCCTTGGACACTATGGCAAGCAGTCTAAGCTCTTGCACGCGGGATTCACGAAACTCCCCGTACAACGTACCTTTATGGTGTAGATAGATGACCGTGTCAGAAATCAGCAGGAACAGGCTAAGCACCGCAACGATAACCAGCAGCGTTTTCCGCATGTACCGTTCCCAGATAAATTTCACCGTACCATCGCCAGGATCATTAGACTTACCAAAGAAACATTGTAGGCCTCCTGCCCATACCCAGTAGTGTCAATATAAAAACAGTAATGGTCAGACAACATCAAATCACATAACCAGGTTATGTTGGTAGAACCAGGAACACTAGCCATAACCGCCTACAGCTTAGTACGCAATCTGGCACCCAGCCCTTAACAAAACCTCTTCCCAACATGGTAATTGTGGTACAAATTTGGCTAATTTGCCGAATTCTACTTTTTTATTTGGCAAACACCGCAATAGCGCAGAAAATAGCTATTCCAACCATACAACTAAGATAAAGGGTTCTATTCATGCCGCAATTGAAACTGGGGGTTCCAAAGGGGAGCCTGGAAAAATCTACAATTTCTCTATTTGCCCAGGCCGGATGGGATATTCAGATTCGGTCAAGAAACTACTTTCCCAGTATCAATGACCGGGAGATCAGCTGCGCCCTGGTGCGATCCCAGGAGATGGCACCCTACGTTGCCAACGGCACCCTAGACCTGGGCCTGACCGGCCACGACTGGATTCTAGAGACCGAGTCAGATGTGGAGGAGATCTGCGAGCTAGTCTACTCCAAGAGTTCTGACCAGCCATGCCGCTGGGTACTGGTGGTGCCACAGGACTCCCCCATCCAGTCGGTGGAAGATCTGCAGGGCAAAAAGATCTCAACCGAGCTGGTAGGGTTCACCAAACGTTATCTGGAACAGCGCGGGATTGAGGCAGAGGTGGAGTTCTCCTGGGGCGCCACCGAGGCCAAGGTGGTTGAAGGTCTGGTGGATGCGGTGGTGGAGATAACCGAGACCGGCAGCACCATCAAGGCCCACGGCCTACGCATCGTATGCGACCTGTTACATACCGAGACCCGCCTGATCAGTAACAAGAGCGCGATGGCGGACCCATGGAAGCGGCAGAAGATTGAACAGATCGCCATGTTGTTGCAGGCCTCTCTCATGGCGCGCAAGAAAGTAGCCCTAAAAATGAATATACCGGCAGCCAAGCTAGAAGAGATCGTTAAGACCCTGCCCAGCCTGAATGCACCTACGGTCAATCACCTGTTCGACCGTGAATGGCTGGCCATAGAGACCGTGGTCGACAGCAAAGAGGTACGCAGCCTGATCCCGCAGCTGAAGAGCATGGGGGCCGAGGGCATCCTGGAATACGAACTAAAAAAGATGATCTGAACGACCTGGGTCTGACCCATTGGGTCAGACCCAGCAATGATCAGATCGGCACATCCGGATTCAGGCTGTAGAGCCCGGTAATAGTGACGCTACCCAGAACATGGCCTGCAACCGCCGCCACCACCTCGGCCCCATCGAAGGTACCGGCAACCGGGCAGGACTCAATATCCAGCGCATAGATGGTAAACAGATAGTGGTGCACTATGGAGTCATTCCATGGCGGACAGGGACCATCATATCCGAAGTAGTTCCCACCCATATCCTGGTCACCGGCAAACCAGTCGGTATAACTATTTATGCCACGCCTGGATCCATGCGGCCCCTGATCCTGATCCTTGCCCTGGGGCGTAACGCAACTGGAGTCGACACCCGCTTCCATATCCGTTGCTGAAACCGGTATATCCACCAGCACCCAGTGATAAAAATCCACCCGGGGTAGATCTGAGGGTACGGTCCGACCCTCCTGATTCACATCATCCGGCCTGCTGGGCACATCGGGATCGTGACAGATCAGCACAAAAGATTTCGTCCCTTCTGGTGCATCACCCCATGATAACTGTGGACTTTTATTCTCAGAAAGGGTGACGTGACTATCCGGCTCTGGGCGGCAAAAGGCATGTTCAACCGGTATTGCCTGCCCATCGGTAAAGCTGCTACTGGTTAGTTTCATTCTCAGCTCCTCATTCGTCTCTCTATCCGGCAAGCACACCAACTACGATGTTAGCCGTCATACTGACTTCATAGTGTAGTCAAGCACCAGACCAATGAATACACTGGCCCCAAACCAATTGTTATTCAGAAACGCCTTGAAGCAACCTTCACGGGTGCGGGTACGAATCAGTTTTTGTTGATAGAGGGCAAAGCAGGCGGCGACCGCAACCCCAATCCAGTAAAAATCTCCCAAACCACTCTTGTTTCCCACCAACAGCAGTATACCCAACATGGCAAGCTGCAGCAGACCGATCATAAACCGGTCATACACCCCAAACAGGATGGCGGTGGACTTTACCCCGATACGGATATCATCCTCCCGATCTACCATGGCGTACTGGGTGTCGTAGACCAGGGCCCAGATCACGGTGGCGATATACAGCAACCAGGCCGCATGCGGGACGGTCTCGGTTACCGCCATGAAGGCCATGGGCACCGCCCAGCCGAAGGCCATGCCCAGGACCAGTTGCGGCAGGTTGGTGTAGCGTTTCATGAATGGATAGATGGCTGCCAGCACCAGCGCCACCAGGGACATGGCGACGGTCTGCCAGTTTAGTAACAGCACCAGACCAAAGGCCAGCAGGCATAACACCACAAACACGGCAATCGCCTCTTTGGGGGTTACCACCCCGGTGGCAACCGGCCGCCGACTGGTCCGCTCCACCTGACCATCTATATTGCGGTCGGCAAAATCATTAATGGCGCAGCCGGCAGAGCGCATCAGGGCCACACCCAGGGCAAAAATCACCACCAGCTGCCAGGGCGGATTCCCCTTGGCCGCCATCCACAAGGCCCAGAGTGAGGGCCACAGCAGCAGCAGGATACCGATAGGCCGATCCAGACGGATCAGATTGGAATAGTTGACCAGCCGTTCCCGGATGGTTATCACCCATTCCCGACTCATATGGCACCCAGCGTGGGCAAAAACAGCTCGTTAACCAGCAGGGGTGATCCATGCAGATGAAACAGGGTACGACGCCCCCAAAGCCCATCCGGCTCCCTTTCCAGGCTGGTGATTGCCGAGTGAAACAGGTTATCCCTTCTATCTATGCGCGCCATCTCCATCACCACTCTCCTGGTTCGTGGATCGGCAAACAACACCTCCCCCAGCGGTTTGGTTCCCAGCATGGTGAGACGCCGTGCCGGACCATGCAGGCTGGTCACCGGGATCACGGTACGCGCAAACACCCAGGGAACCTCGTTACACAACAGCTCTACCTCTCTTATGATCGCGATCTTACCCCGGCGCATCCCCAACAACCGGCCCTCGCTATACAGGGGACGACCCCATCCCTGATGCCGCAGGCGAACGCGAAAACCACCTGCACAGGTCCGCTTAAGCCGGGCCGTGAGCGAACCTGGATCACGCAACCAGTCGTAGGTGTCGATTGGAACCTGGGAGAGCCTGAGCTGCTGCCCTGTCATCCAGTTGGGCTCATGCAAGGCGGATTGTGATACATACTGGTTCAACAGCAGAAATTCCTACCAAATCAAAGCCGTTATTATGGCACAGTCTCCCACTCCATATCAGGGAGAAACTCAGGCATCAATATAGCGCCCACGATCGGCTATCCAGCGCCGCATCAGCGGCCCTATACTTTCCGAATGGCGTTCCAGCAGCAGTTCAGCCGCCTGCTGTACCTGAGGTAGCATGGGCTGATCCCGCATAACATCGGCAATGCGAAACTGCATCTCCCCGGTCTGTCGGGTACCGAGCACCTCTCCCGGCCCACGCAGCTCCAGATCCTTCTGGGCAATGGCAAAACCATCATTGGTTTCACGCATAACCTTCAGCCGTTCCTGGGCGTTCTGGGAGACGGGTCCATGATACATCAGCACGCAGTGGCTTTCGGCAGTGCCACGTCCAATACGCCCCCGCAACTGGTGCAGCTGAGCCAGCCCCAGGCGTTCCGGATTCTCGATCACCATCAGGCTGGCATTGGGTACGTCCACCCCCACCTCGATAACGGTGGTGGCCACCAGCAGATCCAATTCACCCTGCTTAAATCGGGCCATAATGGACTCTTTCTCCCCCCCCTTGAGACGACCATGGATCAACCCGACCCGCAACTCCGGCAGGGCCAGCTCCAGTTGCTCCGCGGCATCTTCTGCGGCCTGACACTGCAACGCCTCTGACTCCTCAATCAGGGTACATACCCAGTAGGTCTGACGTCCCTGCTTGCAGGCGGAAAGCACCCGCTCCACCACCTCACCACGGCGGGAGTCTGGAACCACCACCGTGCTCACCGGCTTGCGTCCCGGTGGCAGTTCGTCGATCACCGACAGATCCAGATCGGCGTAGGCGGTCATGGCCAAGGTGCGTGGAATCGGGGTGGCGGTCATGATCAGCTGATGGGGCACACTGGCATCCCCACTCCCTTTATCCCGCAGGGCCATGCGCTGATGTACCCCAAACCGGTGCTGCTCATCGATGATCACCAGGCCCAATCTACTGAATTCAACATCGGCCTGGAACAGGGCGTGGGTCCCCACGGTGATCTTGGCGCTGCCATCGGCCATGGCCGCCAGTATCTCCTTTCTGGCCTTTCCCTTATGCCGCCCAGTCAACCAGGAGATAGAGATGTCCAAGGGCTCCAGCCAGGTACGAAAACTCAGCAGGTGCTGCTCCGCCAACAGCTCGGTGGGCGCCATCATGGCCACCTGATAACCGGACTCCACCGCCTGGAGTGCCGCCAGGGCGGCCACCACCGTTTTACCGGAGCCCACATCACCCTGAATCAGTCGCATCATGGGGTGTGGCTGCTGCAGGTCTTGTTTGATCTCACGCCCCACCCGCTGCTGGGCCGAGGTAAGCTGAAACGGCAGTTGTTGCAACAGTCTCCGGGCCAAATCCCCAACCCCACCCAGGGGCGGCGCCAGGATCTTGCGCTGCTCCCGGCGCAACTTGCGCAGACCAAGCTGATGGGCCAGCAGCTCTTCAAACGCCAACCGCCTTTGGGCTGGATGTCGGCCCGTCAGCAGTAGATCCTGATCCGCCTCCGGCGGCGGTCGATGCAGATAGCTTACGGCGGCACTCAGATCAGTGAGCCGCATCTGGCTCAACAGCTCGGCAGGCAACCACTCGGGTAGACCATCTGGAGTCTGTTCCAACAGGGCCAGCGCCTGCTCGGTCATACCCCTCCATGTCAGCTGATGCATGCCCTCGGTGGTGGGATAGATCGGGGTCAGGCTCTCCTCCATCCCGGCGGCCTCGGCAGCATCCAGGCGTTGATACTCGGGATGGATCATCTCCAGACTGGAGGGACCTCTCCGCACCTCGCCATAACAGCGCAGCCTTACCCCGCGCACCAGCGAGGATTTTTGCGCCCCGGAGAAATGAAAAAAACGCAGGGTGATGGATCCAGTGCCATCCGCCACCCGCACCAGCAGGGAACGGCGGCGTCCAAACTTGATATCACACAGCTCAACTGTCGCCTCGATCACCACCTCATCTCCCGGACGCAGACTACTGATGGGTGTGAGACGGGTTCGATCCTGGTAGCGCGCAGGCAGGTGAAACAGCACATCCTGTACCGTTGATATCCCTATCTTATCCAGCCGTTCAGCATTGCGCGGACCAACCCCTTTCATGGTCGTAACCGGCATTACATCCAGACCCTGGCTTATTATTTTCTGACTCAAATCAGACGGCTCCCATGCCATGGTGCAGAATAGTCATGGACTATTCTATAGCAGCAAAAGTGGTAACAGGAAAATAATCAGGGCCCAGCCACAAATCCAACTCAAGCGGACAGGTTCACGCCCACCCTGATACTAAGAGGCCATGATATCTTTCTTTTCAATCCATCCCCACTCCTGCACCAGACTTCGACTGATCTCCATCACTGGGTCCCTCCCTCGGTTCTCTCTATAGCTATCCACCGCAGACCAGGTCCGCATAACCATCATCCACCAGCTTGCGTTCATCTGACCAGAATCCATCCAGGACATTCCAATAGAGATCATCCACCACCGCATCAATCATGGGTGTAACCCGAAACAGATTATAGGTCCACACCGCTAGAACACCACCTGGTTTCAGCACCCGTTGCGCCTCATGCATAAACCTTGGCAGATCAAACCAATGCAGGGCCTGGGCCACCATAATCAGATCAACACTCCCGCTCTCCAGACCCGAACTTTCAGCAGGCGCCACTCTATATTTTACAGACGGATGGGGCTGCGCCTTCTCTATCTGCTGCGGACTTGCATCAGTGGCAATAACAGAGATAACGTCCTGGGCCATGGCAACGGCGGCCTGTCCACTGCCAGTAGCACAATCCCATGCCAGCCCATTGGACGATGCAATAGAGCAGAGATAGTTAAATAGATCATCAGGATAGCCCGGCCGAAACTCCCTATAGCTCCCGGACATGCTTGAAAAATGGTCTTTAAAACCATCATCAACGGTCATAACACCCTCTTTACCAGCACCGCATGAGTGCAGCCGCCTCTATGATAGGCTATAACCATATTAAGCCAGCCCCATAAATATGGAGAGTTCAGATTAATAACATGCCATCACCCAGAAACATCATCAACCGAACCAGCACCATCATCTGTACCACCCTTCTAACCATCATTCTTTCTAATAGCACAGCAGCCTCAGGCCTTGATGTCATCACCATGAAAAATGGTGATATCCATAACGGCACTGCTGCCCTTGAAAGATACAGCATACAAACCAGCTACGGTACAGTTTCCATTCCATATCCATTTATGCAACAACTATCCCTCGGCGGCAAGGAGAAACAAGACAAAATAGTAACTAGTTTTGGCGATCACTTTAGTGGCAGAATTACCGACCTGGAGATCATGACCCTACGTCAGGCCGAACCCACTCTACCACTGGCGGTGATAGACATTACCAGTATCGAGTTTTCCCCCCAACAACAAATCACCAGACATGCCCAAGCCCCAGACGGTATTGAAATGACCAATGGCGATCGCTTTAGTGGTTGGATCAACAGCAACAACTTTCTGCTCAAAGGCGCTGCATCCATTCACATATTCAAGCAAGAACAGATTCATATAATTGATATTGATTCAATTATTGAACACACAGGCAACCGGGTACAGCTTACTTCCAGCAGTGGGATGATGTTTCAGGGTGAATTGGCCATCAACAACATCAAGGCAAAGACCAGATATGGGGACAATCTCAATCTTCCACTGTCGAAACTGAATACTCTTGCATTTGGAGTAAAGGATCTAATCCAGAGATCCAACTTTTACTTCCGCAGAAAGATAGACCCAGCCACCATAATCCAGGACCAAATGGCCGATGGCACATTGGGCCCACTAATGGCCAGGTTACCAGCAGGCCAATACCACCGAGGGGATCTGCAGGGGGACGGCGATGAAGACGAAAGGCCACCCATCAACATCAACCTCAAACCATTTGCCATGGGAATATTCGAGATAACCTTTGATGAGTACGGGATGTTCTGTGCCGACACCAGCCGCAATCTTCCAAATGATGAGGGCTGGGGCCGTGGCCGTAGGCCGGTAATCAATGTCACCTGGGAGGATGCCATGGCCTATACCAAATGGCTCAGTCGCAAGACCGGACATAACTACCGCCTGCCCAGCGATGCCGAATGGGAGTATGCCGCCCGCAGCAACAGCAAAACACGTTACTGGTGGGGACAGCAGGTGGACAAACCACGCGCCAACTGTGAGGGCTGCGGTTCCATCTGGGATGGCGAAAAGAGCAGCCTGACAGGCCGTTTCCCACCCAACCACTTCGGCCTGCATGACACCGCCGGCAATGTATTTGAATGGGTGGCCGACTGCCTGCATGTTGATTTCAGCCAGGACCCCACAGACGGATCACCAGTAGACCGCCACCAGTGTGGCAAACGCATCATTCGCGGCGGCGCCTGGAGTTTCCCCCCCAAAGAGATCCGCTCCGCCAATCGCTGGCGTGACTTCCCCACCCGACTCAGTGATGACACCGGATTTCGGGTGGCACGAGATTTTGACTGAACAGCCATATTGATTTCCGTTTAATCACCCACCCCCATCTAACAAACTCCAAAGATAGATGCATCATACTGTTCAAAATGGCAAAGGTTAGCTTTACACCAAGCGACTCCTACCCTGCATAATATCGCCATCTTTCAGGTACGGGAAATAGCACTTGCCACAAATGCAGCAAAACAATCAGACAAAAAACCTTCATCAAAGAGTCATGTAGAATCCAGCAGACAATTTGCAGAACTGCAGCTCAATATATAATTGGATTCAGGTCCTCACTGCATAATAGCTTGACCAACATACCGGGTTCTTTCAAACTTATCCTAACCGATCAAAGAACCAGCCCATACCTACAAAATTATTTATCCAGGGCCTAACAAAACGGAGGTACCAGGTGTCAGTTCTACTTGAATTTTCCATGTTCCCTACAGACAAGGGTGAGAGCGTCAGCCAATACGTGAGCCAAGTAATCAAGATGATCCATGACAGTGGCATCAGCTACCAACTCACTCCTATGGGCACCATTATTGAAACAAATGATATGGGACAAGCCCTAAGCCTGGTGCAGGCTGCCTATGACATACTGGATCAGGCTGGATGCAACCGCATCTACTCCTCACTGAAACTAGACATCCGCAAGAGCAAGAACAATCGCCTGCAGGGAAAACTAAAATCGGTGCGAGAGAAAATAGGTGAGGTCA
Source organism: Gammaproteobacteria bacterium (assembly GCA_024206335.1). GTDB lineage: Bacteria > Pseudomonadota > Gammaproteobacteria > Chromatiales > Chromatiaceae > JAAGZL01. The sequence goes on along the minus strand of JAAGZL010000683.1, from coordinate 1,453 downwards.
ATACCTGAAATGTATACTACAGAAGCTATTTACACATGACCTTCCAGGAGAGTTTTCAGACCAGGACCGGCAGCCGTGGAACAAATGATATAACCCACAAAGTGGAACAGATCATCGCACGTTCAGGGATAAACACCGGCATCTGCCACCTATTCATCCATCACACCAGCGCATCCCTGGTACTGTGTGAAAATGCCGACCCATCAGTACGTAGCGATCTGGAACGGTTCATGGCTAGCCTAGTGCCAGATGGCGACCCTATGTTTGAACACACATTGGAGGGGATGGATGACATGCCGGCACATATAAGGTCCATACTAAGCAAGATGGACCTGACCATACCGGTGACAGATGGCCGTAGTGCACTGGGAACTTGGCAGGGGATCTATTTATGGGAGCATCGCACCCGGCCCCACAGCCGAACAGTGACGGTAACGGTAATGGGTTGATCCTTAACCAGGCAGGATTCGATAAACCGGAGGCAGCCCCTCTTGGCACTTACTCAAGCCGGTTATATATTTATTGAGTAGGCCCGGATAAGGTACGTTCCGGGCGTGAATCTGCCGAAAATACAAGCTTACTTCATAGTTGACTAGCCGAATATTTACGTGGTTAACAATATAAGTGGTTGTCCTAAAGTAACTGCAATTTTGAACAGACCCAAGATAGAACCTACAACTCCATCACCCCATCCATCTCCACTGCCGCATCCTTGGGCAAGGCGGCGACACCCACTGCAGCACGGGCCGGATACGGCTCTGAAAAATATTCGGGCATCACCTGATTCACCAGTGGGAAATTGCTCAGGTCAGTAAGATATACATTCAGCTTGATCACATCTTCCAGATCACCACCAGCAGCCCTGGCCACTGCCTGTAGATTGTCGAACACTCGACGGATCTGGGCCTCTATACCACCCTCCACCATTTCCATACTCTCTGGCACCAGTGGGATCTGCCCCGACATATAAACTCGGTTGCCACTCTTTACCGCCTGAGAGTATGTGCCAATGGCCTGGGGCGCATGGTTGGTGCTGATAATCTCTCGACTCATGGGTGATACTCCAGTTTGGACTAACTATGGTTAATAATTTTAATAGCGCTATGCCCTCCAATAAGGAAGTGAGCCACGCAACCAAATTATTGCCCGTAAAGATCGCAAAGCTATTATATTAATCAATAGGGCATTATCCTTGCATACTTTGTGATTTTAACCGTATTTCTGGACAAACACTAACCATTAATAAACTTGGTCACCCGACAAATCAATGTATGGCTCAAATATTTCTTCTAAGCATTAACACTTGCGACCCAGGAGTTATTGTCAAAAGTGGTGTTTAGCCAGTTGAATCAAGCGGCGACCTGATTGTTTGCTATCACCTCAATACCATCTTTAAATTTGATCCCAGTAATTACTTTACCAAGGTAACTGAAACCGCGTAATTTTCTCCATT
>JAAGZL010000682.1 GCA_024206335.1 Gammaproteobacteria bacterium | reverse complement strand
TATATCCGAAGCCAAGAAAAAGCGGATGAACGGCAAGATCAATTGCGGTTTGGACAATATTAGCGCCTTGGGCGCTTACTTGAGCCCTTTGAGGGCGTCATCCAATAAGCCTCCGGCTATGCCGGAGGTCATTTAACTATTTGCCAAATAATAATAGTGAAATTATGGATGGCGAAAATGAATAAATTGTATTTATTAAGCAAGGTTGTTAGAAATTCAATGTATATCTGCCTGATATTAGCCATATCAGGTTGTGCAACTGTCCACGAAATGCGAGTGAACAAGAAGACCGCAAACCTTAAATTAGATGGCAAGGCCCTGGTGCTCATGTCAATGGAAGTAAGTAATAATTACAAGCCAGAGTATCAACCCAATATCCTCGTGGCATATGTAGAAAAACCTGATGCAAAGACTAAGAATGATCGTCACAATTTCAAGACGGATCTTGATGGAACTATTGTCAGCTCGAAAGGTACTCGTTATCTGCTAAGGATGGAATTAAGCCCAGGCGAATATGTGATACGCGGGGCCTCATGTCTGTACCATAGTATGTTTCTAATGAGTTCATGTATGTTGCCGGTACATGCAAATATCAATGTTGCCCCTAATACCATAACCTATGTCGGTCGTGTCAGTGGTGTGATGCGAAAAAGAGAGGGTGGTGAGTTGAGAGCAGGTCCAGTTATCCCACTTATTGATCAAGCAGTAACGGGGTTTGCACAAAGCACCTTTGATGTTGCTGTTAGAGATAAAAGTGGTGAAGATCTTCAATCTTACCGAAGTATATTTCCCTCCCTTTCCAAGGTGAAAATCAGTACCTCAATACTACCGCCATTTGATATAAAGCGAGCGTATGCATGGTGGAAAAGTAATGGTGGGTCTGAATCAACGGATGAAGATACCAGCAAGGGCGAACAGGCATTTGCTTTATAACTGGGGATAGAGATAAATCCCCTTGGGCGTTGTAGCTCACGAACCAATGAGGTGGTGTGAACAGGGAGAGCATGAGGTAAGGGTCGATGCAGATTATCTCCCCACCAGATTAGTGTGCAGGCCACACTCGGTCTTCTTCATGCCGTACCAGCGTCCGGATCTTTCGTCGCCCAGGGGATCCACTTTACGGGTGCATGGCTTGCAGCCGATGCTGAAATACCCTTTCTCCTCCAGGGGATGGTTTGGCAGCTGGTGTAGCTTGCGGTAGTAGAAGATCTCCTTGCTGGTCCAATCCAGCATGGGGTGATAGCGCAGGGTGTTGAATGGGCCTTCGGTCTCTCGCGCCATCTCTCTGCGTGTTTTGCTCTGATCTCTCCGGATGCCGTTGATCCATACGTCATGGTCGATCAGGATTGGCTCCAGTGGCTGGATCTTGTTCAGGTAGCAGCAGTGATCGGGGTTGGAGGTGTGGTAGAAGGTGCCGGAGGCGTCATACTGCATGCTGTTGCATATAGCGGAATGGGTGTCGATGATATTCAGGCCCAGCAACACACCGATCTGCCCCTTGAACCGGATGGTCTCGGGAAAGTGGAAACCGGTATCGATGAAATAGACTGGGATCTCCTGACTGATGCTGCTGACTATATGCAGTAGCGGTATGCTGTGGGTCTGGAAAGATGAACCCACAAACACCCTTTTGCCTGTGGCCAAATAGCCGGTGAGGGTCTGCTTTATCCCTGCCGTTTTATCCTGAAAGTAGGCCTGGTCCATCTCTAATCTCTAGGCGGCCACTGCCGGGCCGGTGAGGGGTTGAATCACTTCACGTTCCACCAACAGGTTCAGCACCTGATCTACGCACTCCTCAATGGATTTGCTGCCGGTATCCACTGATAGCTCTGGTGAGATCGGCTCCTCATATGGGGATGAGATGCCGGTGAAGTGGGGGATTACACCGGCCCGGGCCTTGGCATAGAGGCCCTTAACATCTCTGGATTCGCACACATCCAGTGTGGCATCACAGAAGATCTCGATGAAGTCACCGTGGGGGGTTACGTTTCTAGCAATCTCGCGGTCTGTGCGGAAGGGGGAGATGAAGGCGGTTAATATCACGGTGCCGCTCTCCAGGAAGAGCTTGGAGAGTTCGCCGATACGGCGGATGTTCTCTTTACGATCATCATCGGAAAAGCTGAGGTCGGAGCAGAGCCCGTGGCGCACGTTGTCGCCATCTAGCACGAAGGTGCGGGTGCCGAGGTGATAGAGTCGATCCTCCAGGGCGTGGGCCAGGGTGGATTTGCCAGAGCCGGAGAGGCCGGTGAACCAGATCACGGTGCTCTTGTGCCGGTTCTGCTCCTGACGGAGGTCACGGGTGATGGTGGGCTTGTGCCAGACAACGTTGCTGCTTTTGGTCGCGCTCATAGCTATTAGTCCTGTCAATTGGGGTATTACCGTAAATGATGACGGGAATAGTAGCAGCAATGGTTTTTTATCTGAAAGTATTTGTAGTTATATAGATATTCCGAAATCTGATATGGCGCTGGCGGGTCTGGTAGGGCTTTACGCTGGTGGCCATCGGGGATGGGGCGGGACTATTTCTTCTTCTGTTTTTTCTTCTTGCTGCCGGTGCCAGTGGCTTTACTGTTGGCGACAATCTTTTTGCCACTTAGGTTTGCGGTGCATTTCTGAAAATCTGGCAGGGCCATACGGTAGCGTACCGGGGAGATAACCACACGTATGTTGGATGGGGTTGGTTTCTGCCGCTGGCAGGTGAAGCTGGTCATCATACCGGCCTCCAGCGTCTGGTATATCTTTTGTGCTGCGCTCCCTTTGGCTAAGACATGCTTGGCGTCTGGCACTAGTTTGATGGTGCCGAGGTTTTGCGTTGGGATATTGTGTCGCCATGGTGGAGGGCCAATCTCCACCTGGCACTGGGCCCCCAGATTAACCTCTTGGGTGACATGCAGCTCGAAACTGAGGGGTTCCCTGTAGCCCTGGGTCAGCATGGTTTCCCCAATCCCTGGAATCAGGTGGTGGAGCTGGCATTGCCCCTCCTCTTCCGATGCCAGCCATTTTGCATCGTGCAGCGGGGCCATATACTCTCGGGCAGGCGTGCCGGCCGCATGTCCTGGGGTGTTGGCCAAGGCAGTGAGTGTGAGTGCTGCTATGAGGTGGATGACTGATTTCATGCTGTTTTAGCTATGTGCTCCATATAATATGGTGTCGGCCAAATGCTGGGTGAACTTTAATAGTGGCAGTGAGAGCGCATTAACGCAGAATCGACAGCTTGTATCCAGGTTTAGCATGGTTTGGCCTGTATGGCTGCTGACAATAGAGAGATTTTTATATAATCTTTAAATTAGCTGGAATTTTTCCTTGCGTCCCGTGGTCTATTCCCATATTATTCGCGATTCTCTCCACCAATCGTATGGTTTGGTGGTCTAAAGACAGTATTTGTAAGAGGCAATCATGAAGCCGGATATTCACCCTAAATACACACAGATTAAGGTAGTTTGCAGTTGCGGAAGTGAGTTTGAGACCAGCTCAACCCTCGGCAAGGAACTGCACGTTGAAATCTGTTCTTCCTGCCATCCGTTCTATACCGGTAAGCAGAAGATTATGGACACCGCTGGGCGCGTTGACAAATTTCGTAAGAGATACAGCCGCTAGTTGCTGCTGCCCAGGTTACATAAAAAAGGCGCCCTCGGGCGCCTTTTTTATGTTTAGCCCCCTCCCCCTCTCTGCTCAGGGTAAGAGGCAGATACCCAGTTGGTCTGACCCCGGCCCTTGCTACTTACTTGATGGCCTGTTTGTACTCATCCATAAAATGGTAGAGGGAGCTGTCCAGCACCTTGACTGCGCCGTTGATCAGATGGCAGCGTCCTGAGTTGGGCAGGATCTTGCACAGGTTGATCAGGGAGTCCAGATCCGCCCGGCTGCCTTGGCCGGTATCGATCTTACTCAACAGCAGGGAGATGTAGTATGTGCCGGTTTTGCAGGGCGGGCACTGGCCGCAGGATGATGCGGCGAAGAAGTTCACATACTCGGTGACCCGTTTTACGATGCCGGTGCCCTCAGATACTACGATCATGGCGCCGGTGCCCAGGGCCGAGCGGCGTTCGGCCACAGAGTCAAAATCCAGATGTACGTCCAGATGCTTGGGGGTGAGAATGGTGTTGGATGGCCCCCCGGTAAATACTGCCTTGAGAAATTTGCCCTGCAGCATGCCGCCGCCGTAGGTCTCAATCAGGTCTGCGAGGCGGGTGCCCATGGGCAGCTCGTAGGCCCCCGGGTAGAGTACATCCCCGCTCAGGCAGTAGATCTTGGTGCCGTAGGTGTCGTCAATTCCAAGATTGCGATACCACTCTGCCCCATTGCGCAGGATGTGAGATACGTTGGATAGGGTCTCAATATTGTTTACCAGGGTGGGTTTACCGTGTACGCCTGATTCAGCTGGGAAGGGTGGCCTGCCGCGGGGGAATGGGAACTTGCCCTCCACCGACTCAATGGCCGCGGTCTCTTCACCACCGATGTAGTGACCGGAGCTGGCCATTACTCTATATCCCATCTCTTCACCGATGGCCTTAGTTACTGCCTGGTTCAGCTCTGAGGCCTTCCACTGTTCCACCGCCTCACGCATGCTGGCAATGGATGCCTCCTGATCTGGGTTGATATAGAACACGATTTGATTGATGCCGGTTGCCAGGGCGGCAATAACCGCGCCCTCTATAACCTGGTGGGGGGTCTCCTCCAGCAGGATGCAGTCCTTGAAGGTGCCGGGCTCGTCCTCATTGCCGTTACAGATCAGATACTTCTCTTCCCCGTGATTGCCAGCAACAAACTCCCATTTCTTGTAGGTGGGGAAGCCGCTACCGCCGAGTCCGCGCAGGCCGGCCTCTTTGATCTGGGGGATGATTGCTGTTGGGTCCTGCAGGGCGGCTTTGAGTCCCTCGCCTCCGCCATGTTCCAGCCAGACATCAAGGTCGGCGCCAACTCGCACCTCTTTACGTAACAGCACCTGATTCAATTCTTCCATCTCTCTTCCTCACCGCTATGCTAGGCGGCTCAATTAGATCTATGTGGTAGATATCTTTCTGTTGCGGTTCTTGTGCAGACCGTCATAGTCAGAGTCATCTTCAAATTTTGCACACTCTGGGAACAGCATGGGCCCCTTCTGCTCCATCGGCATCTTTGCCATGGTCAGATTGCGTCGCAGGGAGCTTAGGTGCTCAATGGAAATCTTCTTATGCCCTGGGCGGCGGTTGCACTCGGCCGCATGGGCGCCGGCCCGGCGGCCGAAGCAGATGATATCCAGCAGGGCATTGCCCATGATGCGGTTTCTGCCATGGATGCCACCACTTACCTCACCTACACAGTAGAGGCCAGGAACTGTGGAGAGGCCGTTTTTGTCTATTTGCACCCCGCCATTTTGGTAATGCAGCGTGGGGTAGACCAGCAGAGGCGTGGTTGTGAGGTCGATGTCGCATTTTTTCCCCAGTTGTACCAGTTTGGGAAATTTCTGTGCTATCAGACCGGGGTTTCTCAGCTCCAATCCCGGGGTGTCCAGCCAGACCCCAGTGGCCTGGTCTCCCACCTGGATGCCGCGACCTTCGGTGCACTCTTTCAGGATGGCTGAAGAGACGTGGTCGCGGGTCTTGAGCTCATCCACAAACCGGTTGCCTTCGCTATTTAGCAGATAGGTCCCGGCCGATCTTATGCCCTCGGTAATCAGAGAGCCAGCCAGATGGTGGGGGTGTGCCAGTCCGGTGGGGTGATACTGAAATGAGTCCAGGTCCAGCATCTTGGCCCCCAGACGGTAGGCCAGTACCAGCCCGTCGCCGGTGGCTCCAAAGTGGTTGGAGGTTGGGAAGTCATTGAGATGCATGCGGCCTATGCCGCCGGTGGCAATGATCACTGCGTTGGCCTTGATCAGCTCAAAGGTGCACTCTTTAAGATTTGAGATTACTGCACCAGCGCATCGGCCGGACTGGTTGGACATCAGCTCCACCGCCGGGCTGTAGTCCAGTACCTCAATATTGCTGTTCTTTACTGATTCGCGCAGTACCCGCATCATCTCCAGGCCGGTGTAGTCGCGGTAGTAGGCGATGCGATCGGCGGTAGTGCCGCCGGCCCGACGCAGCATTATGTCGCCAAACTTGTCCAGGTCAAACTGCATCCCCTGTTGTATCAGCCAGCGGATAACTTCGGGGGCATCGGACGCCATGCTGGCTACCAGTTCCTTGTCGGCATGAAAATGGCCTGCCTTCAGGGTGTCCTGATAGTGTGCCTGGGGGGTGTCATCCTTCTCTACTGATGCCTGGATTCCACCTTCTGCCATGACGGTATTGCTGTCACCCAGACGTAGTTTGGTTGCCAGTGTGACCCGAGCCCCGGCCTTTGCCGCTACCAGGGCTGCGGCACAACCGGCGCCGCCACCGCCAATTACCAGGACATCGGTCTGTCTGGTGCGTGCCCCGGCCAGGTCCGCCTCGTCTATTCTGGCATCGGCCTGTAACATATCCGCCAGCTGATGATGGCATTGGTCGCCCCGGTTAGGGCCAACCTGGAGGGTGGTTGCTGCATCCTTATAGTGGTCCGGATGATACTGTTGCAGCAACTCTTCGGTGCTGAGGGTTTCAACCGCAGGTTCGCGCCGTTCCAATGGTTGGTAGTTATTCAGCGCTTCTTGATAGGTAATGGACATAGCGGCTCCGGGTTAATCCTGGTCAATTTCGATCTTTAGCTCGCCCTTGCGCATAACCTCCAGGCGATTGATCAGGTTTGATGGGCGGGTGTGGAAATATGCGGTCACCCTCCGGGAAAATAGCCCCACATGGTTGGGGGAGATGTATTCTGGGCAGGCGGTCATGCAGAAATTGCACATGACGCACTCCACAAACAGCTCACCAGCCTCCTGGAACTTGCCCTTGCTGGCCAGGGCCACACCCTCTTTCACCTGTATGTCTTTGGGGCAGGACTTGTTGCAACCGTTACAACTGCGGCAATTTACCGCCTCTGGGAATATGCGGTGAAACTCGGTCTGCACCTCCCAGGAGTTGGGGATCTCCTCCAGATTGTAGGTGTGGTGGGTGGGGGTGGGAAAGACCAGGAAATTCACCTCCATCCCCTCTTCGAGCAGGGTTTGACACCCCAGGGCCATGGTTACTTCGGTGCTTTCGGCTCGTCGCACCAGGATGCGGCATGAGCCACATACTCCTTCCAGGCAACCTACACTTTGCACCCGGGGATACCCGGCGTACCAGAGTGCCTGGATAGTGGAAAGGGATGGCGGGGCCTTGATCTCTTTGCCGTTGATGGTAACAGTGACTAATTGCTCTATTAAGTTTTCCATGGCATCAATATTAGTAAATTGCGGATTGTTAATGTACTCTAGTCCTACCCGTTTAGGCAAGTTGCAAGACCGGACAGTATAGGGGTTTTGAGCTGCCTGCCCAGAGAAAATCTAAAGCATTAAAAAACTTAAATGTTTATATGTTTGATTATTGGATTTTATAGGTATGTTAGAAATATTATTAACGACCGCTTTTCTGGACGGGCAATTGATGGTATATCTCCGCGCAACAAACTCAATAACGCACTAAGGTGATGACAAATGAAACCGATGAATTTGACGGAAAAAATCTTCTCAGAACATTTGGTAGGGGGCGGTGATTTGCCGCCAGCAGGAGAGGTGGTAACACTCAAGATCGATGAGGCCTTTACCCAGGATGCAACCGGTACCATGTGTATGTTGCAGCTTGAGGCAATGGGCGTTAAGAGGGTCAAGCCACTATCGGTTAATTTTGTTGATCACTCCATGATGCAGTCCGGTTTTCGTAACCCGGATGACCATGAATATCTGCGCACCGTGTCCCAGAAGCTGGGCATCATCTTTTCCCCTCCTGGAACCGGCATCTGCCACTTTCTGAATATTGAGAACTTCGTCAAGCCGGGTATGACCGGTATTGGTGCTGATAGCCATACCGTAAACGCAGGTGGCATGGGCGCTATCTATTTTGGCGCGGGTGGCTACGATGTAGCCCTGGCCATGGCCACCGGTGAGTACAAGCTACCGATGCCGCAGGTTGTAAAGGTGTACCTTACTGGCTCACTCAAGCCTGGTGTAATGGCGATGGATGTGATCTTAAAGATGCTCTCCATCGTTGGTGTCAAGGGTGGTAAGGGCAAGATCTTTGAATATGCTGGGCCGGGCGTTGCTAGCCTCTCCTTGACCGAGCGTGCCACCGTTACCAACATGGGCGCAGAGATGGGTGCCTCCACCTCCATCTTCCCCAGTGACGAGCGCACCCGGGAGTACCTGGAGAGCCGTAACCGCGGTGGCGATTATAAAGAGATGGGTGCCGATGATGGCGCCGAGTATACGGAGAGCGTCGATATCAATCTGGATGAGCTGGAGCCACTGATCGCCATCTATCCATCACCGGGCAACGTGGAGAAAGTGTCCCAGCGTGCCGGTGACAAGATCCATCAGGTGTGCGTGGGAAGCTGCACCAATAGCTCCTATGAGAATATCGCCGCCTTTGCCGAGATGTTAAAAGGCAAGCGTGTAGTGGTAGATACCCTGCTCTACCCTGGTTCACGCGCGGTAGCCACCCAGTTGGCCAACTCCGGTTATGTGGCATCCCTGTTCCAGTCAGGTGTACGTGTGATGGAAAACGGCTGTGGCGCATGTATCGGCCAAGGTGGATCACCCATCAGTAAGGGCTTGAGTCTGCGTACCTTTAACCGCAACTTCCCCAAGCGTTCCGGTACCAATGATGCGGAGGTGCATCTGGTCAGTCCGCAGGTCGCCGCCGCCAGCGCCCTGACCGGCGTAATCACGGTTCCAACCGAGAGTGTGGATTTTACCGACTCGCCCCAGGTTGATGACTCCGCATCATTTGTTATGCCGATACCGCAGGCAGAGGCGGAGAAGGTTGAGACCATCCAGGGCCCCAACATCATGCAGCTGCCAGCTTTTGATTCGCTGCCAGATACCCTTAAAGGTGAAGTGCTGTTGAAGATGGGTGACAATATCAGCACCGATGATATTCAGCCCGCCGGCATCTATCTGCCACTGCGTTCCAACGTGAAAGAGTACGCCATGCAGGCCACCTTCAACCAAGTGGATACCAGCTTTGGTGAGCGTGCCGTGGCTCATCGTGATGCAGGTGGACACGGTATCCTGGTGGGACGTGAGAACTATGGCCAGGGTAGCTCCCGTGAGCATGCCGCTCTCTGCCCGCGCTGGTTGGGTGTGCGCGCTGTGGTAGTGGCCCAGTTCGCCCGTATCCACGTGGCCAACTTGGTCAACTTTGGTATTGTGCCTCTGACCTTCAAGAACATGGAGGATTTTGACAAGGTCACCCAGGGGGATAACGTTTCTATAGATGTGTCTAACCTGGAGGGTGATCTCAGTTTGGAGGTAAACGGTGAGTCCATTCCACTGGTTCCGGCTTTTGAGGCGAAGGATGTACCTGTCCTCAAGGCCGGTGGTGCACTACCATATTTCAAACTGACTACTGCGGCTTGATGGTTGTTGTAAGATCTAACTGTAATCGCTTTTAGGTTTGGAAAGATAATCGGTATGTATTAGCGGGTGCCCCCCGATGTAGTTGGGGGCACACTGCTGTGTTCGAAGAAAATACGCTACATTGATTAGTGGAGCTGTATTTTAGAGGCCGTCCCGAAATGGAGGTCTTGTCCAGGCATGCATCAGCTCTTAGGCTAGAGTGGATCTGCCCGAGTGATGTGGCTTGTAATAAGTAACAGACGACCAAGGGGTAAGAACTTTTTATTATTCTTAGCCCGTGGTGATTTAATACTATGTATAGGTTCATTAAACCATAACCATGTTTTAGGCAAGCAGTAGCAGAGGTGGAAGAATTATGGCAAGACCGGAAAAGCATGTATTTGTTTGTACTCAATCCCGGCCCCCTGGGCATCCGCGTGGATCCTGTGCGGATAAGGGGGCAGGAGATGTAATGGCTGAGTTCGGGCAGCAGTTCGAACAAAAGGGACTCTGGGGCAAATATCTGCTGACCAGTTCCGGTTGTATCGGGGCCTGTGATTCAGGTCCGGTTGTGCTGGTCTATCCCGAGGGCATTATGTACGGGAATGTTACCAAGGCGGATGTGGCAGCGATTATCGATGAACATCTGCTTGGCGACAAACCAGTAGAGCGCCTCAAGGTATCACCAGAGGTTTGGTAGCTATTAGATTTAGGTGAACCCTGCCAACCGGATTTACCCTTCGGCAGGGTTTTTGAATCAATCAATATTTTGGAATTCCGGCAGTAACGGCCATATGGCAATTGTCCGGGTGTACTAAATAGTTAGGGGAATCCCATGACGGAAAAGAACGATCTGATCATAAGAATTGCTGGTGAGGGCGGTGAAGGCATCGTCTCCACTGGTGACTTTATCGCAGCGGCCTGTGCCCGTGCCGGTCTGGAGATCTATACCTTTAAGACCTTCCCGGCCGAGATCAAGGGTGGCTACTGCCTGTACCAGGTACGTACCAGTGCGGAGCGGGTGTATAATCAGGGTGATACATTTGATGTGTTTGTTGCCTACAATGGTGAGGCCTACGAACTTAATAAGCACCTGCTGACACCGGGCACCACCTTTGTCTACGATGGACCGGGCGGCGACTTTGAGCCGGAGATCCCAGAGGGTGTTACTGCCTATGCCATCCCCATGTCCAAGACCGCTAAGGCGCTGGGTTCCTATCGCTCCAAGAACATGGTGGCCTTGGGTGCGCTTTCGGTGTTGTTTAATATCAATGAGACCACCCTGATCGAGGTGTTGACCAATAAGTTTAAGCCTAAGGGTGAGGATATCCTGGAGTTTAACCTCAAAGCCTTCGCAGAGGGCAAGAAGCTGGCCAACGAGCACAAGAAGACCGATGACTTTCGCGTAGCCGATGCCACCGGGACGAAAGACGTGATCCTCATCGCCGGCAATGAAGCGGTAGGTATGGGTGCCATCCTTGGTAGGCTGGAGTTTTTCTCTGCCTACCCACTTACCCCGGCCACCGAGGTGGCTAAATATGTGTCGGCGCAACTTCCGAAGACCGGTGGCACCCTGATTCAGGCCGAGGATGAGATCGCCTCCATGGCCCAGGTGCTGGGCGCCTCCTATGCGGGCAAGCGCTCCATGACCGCTACTTCAGGCCCTGGCTTGGCGTTGATGAGCGAGCTGATCGGTATGAGTACCATGGCCGAACTTCCGGCCCTGATCGTGGATGTACAGCGTGGAGGCCCTTCTACCGGCCTGCCCACCAAGCATGAGCAGTCCGACCTATTCCTGGCTGTTCATGGCGGCCATGGCGACTCTCCGCGTATCGTGCTGTCGGTAGAAGACGTGAATGACTGCGTAAACATGACGGTCGCCGCATTGAACCTGACGGAGCAGTATCAGTGTCCGGTCATAATGCTCTCTGATGGCTCCCTGGCCTTCTCCACTCAGACCATCCCCACGCCTGATCCCGACAGCTTCGAGATCGTGGAGCGTACCCGCTGGGACGGTGAGGGTGAGTACATGCGCTACAAGATGACCGAAAATCTCATCTCGCCTATGGCCGATCCGGGTACTCCGGGCGGTGAGCACGTAGCTGCCAGCCTGGAGCACACCGAAAGCGGCGCGCCCAATTTTGCCCCGGAACCCCATGAGGCCAATGCCCGCAAGCGTTTCAACAAGATCAAGCCGGTGATCGATCAGTGGCCGGCCGCCGAAATGGATGGCGTTGAGGGTGAGGCCGATGTTGGCATCATCACTTGGGGCAGCACTATCGGTGTTGCACGCGAGGCAGTTGCCCGCCTTGTGGCTGAGGGCAAGAAGGTCAAGGCCATGTATCCTAAATTGATCTATCCGATGCCGGTGGATCAGTACGAGGCATTTGCCGCGACCTGTAAGCAGATTCTGGTTCCTGAGGTTAACTACCAGGGTCAGTTGTCACATTTTATTCGGGCCGAGACATCTATCAAGCCCGTGCCCTATACCATCTGCGGTGGTCTCCCGTTTACCCCCGCTCAGATTGTAAACAAGGTTAAGGAGATCAGCTAATGGTTAGTGCAACTTTCAATAAGATTGAGATGAAGCCCAAGGAGTACAAGTCTGAGATCAAGCCGGTTTGGTGTCCGGGTTGTGGTCACCACGGCGTTCTTGCCAGTGTCTACCGGGCCATGTCCGAGCTGGGTATTCAGCCCTCCGATTTCATCAACATCTCCGGTATCGGCTGCTCCTCACGCCTGCCGTATTTCGTCAAATCCTACAAGATGCATACTTTGCATGGACGTGCTGGTGCGGTTGCTACGGGCACTCAGTTGGCTCGCCCTGACCTGCCGGTAGTGGTATCTGGTGGTGATGGTGATGGCTTCTCCATCGGTGGTGGCCATATGCCACACATGGCGCGCAAGAACGTCAACATGACCTATGTGCTGATGGATAATGGCATCTACGGCCTGACCAAGGGGCAATCATCCCCAACCTCACGGCGTGAGATGAAGGCCTATATCACCCCCTATGGCGGCGTGGAAGAGCCCCTGAACCCGATCCTGTATATGCTCACCTATGGTGCCACCTACGTGGGTCAGGCCTTCGCTGGCAACCCCAAGATGTGTGCAGCGCTGATTAAGGGTGCCATCGAACACAAGGGATTTGCCTACGTGAATATCTTCTCCCAGTGTCCCACCTTCAACAAGCTTGATACGGCCAAGTTCTACCGCGGCCTGGTGGAAGAGGTGCCGGAGGATCATGATACTTCCGATATGGAGAACGCCATGCGCTTGGCGCGTCGTCCGGACGGCAAGGCGCCGGTTGGACTGTTATACCAGGAGGATCGTCAGACCCTGGACGAGGCCATGGCCGGGCTAGTAGAGCTGGTGGGCGGCAGTGCAGACTATGATCTGAAAAAGATCATCGATAAAAACCGTCCCTAACCTGCATCATGGGCGATCAGCTGGAACGTTTTGAAGATAGAGATAGCCTGCTGGATGCAAGAGGTAAGGATGGGGGGCTGGTTGATGCAGATGTCTCATTTCTTGATCTGCATGGGCTGGACCTTTCGGGATTGGACCTCACAGGCGCTCTCCTTACGGGGAGTGACCTGAGGGGTGCCAATCTTGAGGGGTGCAAGCTGGACTCTGTCTTTGTGCAAGATGCGGAGATGGATGGTGCCTGCTTCAAGGGTGTTACACTCTGTCATGGCCTGTTTCAACGGGTCTCTCTTGCAGATGTGGATTTTAGCGGGGCGGATCTGACTGAGACCAAACTGTATCTGTGTAGTCTGCAGGATACGCACTTTTCTAAGGTGTGCCTGGTGGGCGCTGAGATGCTGGATTGTGATATGAGTCGGTCCAAGCTTGAATTCAGCAACCTGCAGGGTGTGATCATGCGGGAATCTGAGTTGGAAGGAGCGGAATTTGTTTCGTGTAATCTGCGAGAGGTGGATTTGCGTAAAACAACCCTACACTCAGCCAGGTTCGTGTCGATTGCTGTTGAAGGAGCTCTTTTTTATGGCAAACCGCCTTGGGACGGGGATAGTCTGAACCTGGATTGGGGCGCCATAATGCACTCCTTTGATGGAGAGTGATTTTGCTCTTTACTTATTGAAACCGTTGATAAATAACTATATTAACTTTTTCGAATAAATCCCCCTATAGCATTTCCTTATAAGGCGATTAGACATATGAGTTTGACTGCATCGCCCAGAATCAGTTCACTTACCAACCCAATTTGATTTTCCTCTTGAGCATTTATTTTGCCGGGAGGGGTGTAAAAAGGTTAATTAATTTATTAATATCTACTAATAAATATTTTCATTATTGGCGGGACCCTGCTTTATTGCGGTTATGTGTGTCTCTAAGGAACCTGGAGTGGAAAAAATGAGTGATAGCAATCTGACATTTCGACGCTATGAAGACGGTGACCACGAGCATGTTTCGTGGGATGAAGACGTCGTTAGTTCCGGCGAATCGTATATCTGCCCGACCTATATACAGCGTACACCTCCATGTCAGAATGCATGTCCTTCCGGTCATGATATTCGTGGTTGGCTTTCAATTGTGCGTGGTCTGGATAAGCCACAAGGGGACAAGCCCTGGGAAGAGTACGCGTTTGAACGTATGACCATGTCTAACCCTTTCCCGGCAATTATGGGTCGTGTTTGCCCCGCCCCTTGTCAGGATGCCTGCAACCGCGGTGATGTGGATGAGTATGTTGGTATTAATTCTATTGAGCAGTACGTTGGAGACTGGGCACAGAAAAATGATGTCGCCTTCACAAAACCTGAGAGTGAGTCCGGAAAGAAGATAGCCATCATCGGTGGTGGTCCCTCTGGCCTCTCGGCTGCACTGTTCCTGCGCCGCATGGGTCATCAATCCACTATTTTTGAATCGTACAGTGACCTGGGTGGTCAGATGCGATTTGGTATTCCCGGTTACCGTATTCCGCGCGATGTCCTGGATAAGGAGATCAAGCGTATTCTTGATGTTGGTGGCATCGAAGTGAAGCTGAACACCCGTGTGGGTAGTGATGTATCCGTAGAAGATCTGGAAAAAGATTATGACGCCATCTTCTGGGGTGTAGGTACCGTATTTGGTAAGCCGTTGCGTGTTGATGGTGGTGAAGCCCCCAACTGTGTAGATGGCATGACCTTCCTCAAGGCATTCAATGGCGGCAACCTGAAATATCTATCTGGTCGTATCCTGGTGGTCGGTGGTGGTGATACCGCTATGGACGTGGCAGCAGTTGCCAAGCGTATCGGTGATGTGGCCGATATCAACGCCTCAGAGCGTCCAGAAGCCGTAATGGGTGACTCAGGTAGTCAGGGCGATGATCAGGCCGCTAAGCGCACCAATGCCGACTGCTGGCTGGTATACAGACGTCCTATCGACAAGGCTCCATGCACCAAGCATGAACTTGAGGCCTGTATTGCTGAGGGTGTAGAGATCCATGACAGCTTGGCTCCATTGGAAGTTATGCTGGACGACGATGGTCGTGCCAGGGCGCTGAAGGTACAGCCGGTTGATTGGTCTACCGGTAAAATGGTGGATAACGGCGAACCGTTTGAGATCGAGTGCACCATGATCGTAGCCGCCACCGGCCAAACCGGTGACTTTGACGGTATCGACGGTATCGGCAATGACTGGAACCAGATCGACGCTGAAAAGAACATGCAGGTGAAGGGCAAGCCCGGACACTTTGTAGGTGGCGATGCGGTTAATCCACATCTGCTTACCACTGCAATCGGCCATGCCTCAATCGCAGTTGAGGGTATCGACCAGTATCTGCGCGGTGAAGAGGTAGCTGATCGGCCTAAGGTAGATGCTCATCATTTTGAGTTGTTGAAAGAGTTGGATCTTAAAGGGCTTTCTCCTGAAGAGTACACCCAAGGTGAGACCTGGGGTAGCGATTCATCCAACTTTGCAGTGCATAACTTCGATGATCGCGCCAGTGCAGAGGTTGTCAAGTCTAGTGAACTGTTTAAGGGCCACTTTGAGTATGAGCCTATCAATAACAGGGCTGAGGTTGAGATTAACTCAGAGACCGTGCTGGCCAATATGAAAGAGCGCTTTACCGGTCTGGAAGAAGAGTTGGCTATCAAAGAAGCTGGCCGCTGCATGAGCTGCGGTATGTGCTTCGAATGTGACAACTGTGTGATCTACTGTCCACAAGATGCTGTTATTCGCGTCAAGAAGGATAAGAAGGCCATGGGTCGTTATGTAGAGACCGACTACGCACTGTGCGTAGGCTGCCATATCTGTAAAGAGGTCTGTCCTACCGGCTACATCGAGATGGGCCTGGGCTTCGCCTAAGTCGCTCGATTGTTATGTCTGAAAAGGTCGGCCTTTTTTTTCTTGTACCGGAAAAAGCTATCTGATGACATGATTATGAGCTGATGCCCGTTCCCCTGTAATTGTATTTTCATAGACCGACTTGCGCTGGTAACGCCCTTTGCCAGTCTGGAGGGTTTGGCCCGTCTGCATTTTGCGATATTTCCAGTAAAATTGCTGTTGCAGGACAAATACCTCTCCACGTTACGTGTGCCGAAGATCAGCGCCGCTACCATGATTCTGTACGCAGAAGATGACACTATCATTCCGCACTCCAGTACCCAGGCCCTAATAGCGACATTTCCTGTAAGTCAGCTGGAGGTGAAAAAGATAGCGGGTGCAGGTCATAACTCCATATCCGATTTTGATGAGTATGGAAAATGGTTGCGAGAGTTTTTTGTTAAAAGCGACTAGTATGTTTGTTTGGTATTTCGACGCCACCAGGCGTATCAACCGTGGGCAAATAAACTAGATGATAAATCACAAATTGGTGCTTCCGGGCCACCTCAACCACTATGGATTTCTGTTTGGTGGAAATCTGCTGCGGTGGGCCGATGAGTTTGCCTGGATTGCTACTACCCTGGATTATCCAGATTGCAATTTTGTCACCATAGGGATGGATAAGGTGCGGTTCCTGAAAGGTGTAACTGAGGGGACGATCCTGGAATTTGTGGTTGATAAGATGAAGGAAGGGAATACGACCGTCAGGTATATGGTAAAAATATTTCGGTTACATTCAGAGATTGATTCTGATCTGGTATTTTCCACTGAAGTTACCTTTATTCGAATTGATGAAGATGGCAATAAGCAGTTATTGGGGTAGTGGTTAATATTCCGAGTTTTCCACTGTTGGTATCTCAATGTAACTTCTGCAGTTTCCCAGGCTGAAACGGAGTATTCAAGCCCAAGAGTTCATAGTTGTCATTGGACTTGATCTTCCCCATATCATGGCCATGGCAGTAATCGTGCCCAACTATTTTAATCCAAAGGCCTTGAGGTTGCTGATCATGGGTGGGCTATTTGTGCGATGGAGATAGGCTGAAGTTATGCAGGCTATATGATGGTGGGGAGTGATCAATGCTTGTTATGGAAGTGTGTGGCTGTTAGCAAAAATGGGTAAAATGAGAGTTCCGGTCTTGTCGCAGAGTCGTGATAGAGTGGGTATGCTTCTCCCTGGCTGTAGCTGTTACAGAGCGCTGTATCTGCTGGGAGTATTTCTTTCCCCTCACTGTGGAAATAAAAACAGTAGACCATGAGTGATGATCTCTACTCAGAGAATCAGCAGCTACGCCGCCAACTTAAGGCATTTTTAAGTCAGGCGCGAACCAATGAGCAAAAAATGCACCGCTTTCAGGGGCAGGAGTTGCAGCTCATACGGCTCAACTCCCTGGTTCAATTGGTCAATACTATTATCTATGACTACCGCACGGCGTTTGAGCTGGATGTAGTCACGTTAACCCTGGTTGACCCTTCCTATGAATTTCAACACATCATGGAGGATGAAGGGGTGGTGCTTGCTGACCACCCAGAGTTATCTTTTGTCTCCACGGTGGATGTTTTGGATGCCTTTTATGGTGTGACTGCAGAACCACAACTGGGAATTTACTGCCCGGAGCGGTACAGTTTCCTATTTCCCAAGGTCAAGATAACGTTGGGCAGTGTGGCGTTATTGCCGCTTATTCGATATGACCAACTCATCGGCAGCCTGAATCTGGGTTGTGTTAAACCGGAGAGATTTGTCGACGGCTCAGCCACAGACTTTCTGCAACGCCTGTCGGCGGTGGTGGCCATCTGTCTGGAGAATGCTGCCAACCATGAACGACTCAAGCGAGTTGGGCTGACTGATTTTCTCACTGGGATCAATAACCGGCGTTTTTTTGATCAGCGTATTAGTGAAGAAATTATGCGGTCTCAACGCAGAGCAAGTCTGCTGGGCTGTCTGTTGCTGGATATCGATAATTTTAAGCGGGTGAATGACAGCTATGGCCACCGTGCGGGTGATAAGGTACTGAAGGAGATCTCCTGTCTGACCAAACAGCAGTTGCGTGCAACCGATGTCCTGGCTCGTTTTGGTGGTGAAGAGTTCTCAGTGCTGCTGATTGATAGCGATGAAACCGTTACTATGGAGATCGCAGAGCGTATTCGTTGCGCCATTGCAGAATTGAGCATCTCCTTGGATGATGGGCGGGAACTGCAGGTTACGGTCTCAGTCGGTGTCTCCCTTTACCGTGGTGGTGAGAGTGATGCTGGTCCACTCAAGGCGGCCGAAGAGCAGATCGACCATGCCGACCAAGCCCTATACCGGGCAAAAAACAGCGGTAAAAATTGTGTGGTCTATTTTGGGGATGAATAAAAAAGCCGATCTGTGTTTCCACAGATCGGCCTTGGTCCGGTAACCAACCGGTATTAGCTGAGTCCGATAGACTCCATATGGCTGCGGAATGCCTGCTCTCTGCTATCAGCAGTTACACCGCCAAGCTCTGGGGCCAGGTCAGTATTGACCAGGCGCCCCTCACCGAGGTTGGTGAGTGCTGCCAGTTCGCTGACCTCGGCGGCCAGGGCAGAACGCACACCCTCCAGGTTGGCCAATTCAGCACGGCCACTTAGGGCGGCGATGGTGCTAAGACCTGCGGTGTCATCCGGGTTCTGCATGGATCCACGTAGGATGGCAAGGTCGCCGTCACGGTTGAGCACTGCACCATCTATGGTGATTGGATCGGCCAGTGGCAGTAGTTGGTCCGCCTCTGGAGCCAGTCCTGGAGTGGCCAGGGCGATGATGCTTGCCTTGCCGGCCTGATCACGGTTAATGCCGGATCCGACAGAGAGGATGCAATCAGCATCCGAGCCTTCCAGTGGAGTAGCGCCAAGACACTGCAGCAGGGCCAGGTTGGCCTCACCGTTGATCTTGGTGTTGCCTGCTGCCTCTCCTGCAGTGCCAGCCAGGTAGTTCAGAGATGCACCCTCTGCCTTGGCCAACTGGGCCGAGGCATAGATCTGCTCCACTGTCAGGCGTGGGGAGACTACAACCGCCTTGCTTGCTGCTGCCGCCAGAGTCTGTTTGGCCTGTTCCAGATTGGATTCAACCGCGCCCTGGGCCAGGAGCTGGTAACTGAAGCGACCTTCGGCACAGATAACGGCGCCGTTAACCGGGTCGTTGTTGATACTCTGTACCTTTACCACCCGACCTTCGTTGGTGTGGACATTGATGCCACAGCCACGATCGCAGGCGGTACAGGTGCTGCCCTTGGTGAGCCAGGTCCATGGACCGGCCTCTTTGCTGGTATTGGGGGTGATGGCGCCGGTAGGACATACATCGGTGCACATACCGCAGGCATCACAGCCGGTATCCTGGAGAGGATCATCAAAGTTAGGTCCGATACGGGTACCGAAGCCACGTTGGATGAAGGACAGGGCCGATACCTCTCGTACCTCGGTACAGATACGCACGCAGCTGGCACAGGTAATGCACTTGTCCGCTTCGATGCGGATCAGTGGGTGGCGGATGTCTGGGACATAGTCACGTTTCTCCCCGGCCAGGGTCTTATCATTGGCGTTGTAATCGGTGGCGTAGTCACGCAGATCGCAATCGAATCTGGCTGCACAACCGCACTCGATACAACGGGTGGCCTCGGCGATGGCTTTTACGTTGTCCAGACCCACGTTGATGGGATTGTAACCACCGTTGGCCATACGCACATCGGCCGGGTGGGTGCTCTCCAGGGCTCGTTTTTTGTGCTCAAACCGGGGGGAGAAGTCGTCACTGTTGAGATCTTCAATACGGCCACGGCTGTGGGCGTAGGGCTTGGTGAGCACTACCGGTGAACCGGCGACATACAGGTCGATGGCCTGGGCGGCACGACGACCCTCAGCGATGGCGCGGATCAGGATGTCTGGTCCAAAGGCGCAGTCACCAGCGGCAAATACACCATCCACGTTGGTGGCCTGGTTGTTTTCGTCATATACGAAGGTGTTCCACTTGGTGGTCTCAGGTGCTTCGGCCTCGCCTTCAATGCAGGCCATGTCTGGTTCCTGACCGATGGCCGGGATGATGGTGTCAAACTCCAGCACCTCTTCACTGCCCTCGACTGGTACAGGACGCCGACGTCCGGAATCATCCGGCTCGCCCAGCTCCATGGTGATCACCTCCATACCATTGGCGCGACCGTTCTCGTCCAGCATCACCTTGGTGGGGGCGGTGAGGAAACGTACATCCACACCCTCTTCAATGGTCTCTTCCTGCTCGATGGGCAGGGCAGGCATCTCGGCCTGGGTGCGACGATACAGCAGGGTCACATCGGCGCCGAGGCGACGGGAGACGCGGGCGCAGTCCATGGCGGTGTCGCCACCACCGATAACGGCAACCTTCTTGCCTACTTCGGTAATGTTGCCCAGAACCACCTCACGCAGGAAGTCTACGCCGCCAATGCAGCCGTCGGCGTTTTCGTTGTCCACCCACATGGGCTTGGGTTTGTGGGCGCCGGTTGCCAGCAGAACTGCACCAAAACCCTGTGCCTTTAGATCGGCAATGGAGAAGTCTGTTCCCAGACGCTGGTTGTGGTTTACCTTGACGCCAAGATCGATGATGGCCTTGATCTCTTTGTCCATCAGGTCCCAGGGCATACGGAAACGCGGGATACCGTAGCGGGCCATACCGCCCAGTTCGGGCAGGCACTCAAAGATCTCTACGGCATGTCCCATCTGACGCAGATAGAAGGCAGCAGAGAGTCCGGCCGGTCCACCACCAACGATGGCTACGCGCTTACCGGTATCGGCACCGGCGGTCTGCAGGAAGGGTCCGCTCTCCAGGTCGTGCTCGGAGGCGAAGCGCTTCAATGGGTTGATGGCCACTGGCTCATCCACCAGGTCACGACGACACTGGGATTCGCATGGGTGGGGGCAGATGCGTCCACACACCACTGGCAGCGGGTTGCGTTCCTTGATCAGGCGTACCGCGGCATCCGGGTCGTTGTTGGCCAGATGGGCGATGTAGCCCTGGATGTCGATGTTGGCGGGACAGGTGGCCTCACAGGGGGCCACGCAGTCACCGGCGTGATCGGACAGCAGCAGGTCCAGGGCCATCTTGCGGCTCTTGGTCACCCGCTCGTTGTCGGTCTGTATCACCATGCCAGGGGCTACCTGGGTGGAACAGGCCGGTACCAGTCCGCGTGCCTTCTCCACATCTACCACGCATAGGAAGCAGGAGGCGAACGGCTTCAGCCGGTCATCATGGCAGAAGGTAGGTATATGTACGCCCTGAGATTCGGCGGCCTCACGTATTGTGGTGCCGATCTTTACCTCGATCTCCTGACCGTTAAGGGTAATGGAAGTCTTGTCACTCATTACTAATCCTCTTAAATTCTTTGTGCTGGATCATTCGACGAGAATGCAGTCGGAGTTACACACTTCGACACACATACCGCAGTTGATGCATACATCCTGATCAATAACCCAGGTCTCGCCCTTTTTCTTCTCACCGGTAATGCAGTCAACCGGGCAGTAGCGTTCGCAGATGGAGCAGCCGTTACAGCCTTCGTTGATGATGGTATGGGAGATAAGACCCTTACATACACCTGCCGGGCAGCGCTGTTCTTTTACGTGCGCCTCGTACTCCTCACGGAAGTATTTTAGGGTGGTGAGCACCGGATTGGGTGCGGTCTGGCCCAGGCCGCAGAGACTGGCCTGCTTTACACCTTCTGCCAGTTCCTCCAGGGTGTCGATGTCTTCCATGGTGCCTTCGCCGTCGCAGATCTTGGTCAGGATCTCCTTCATGCGCAGGGTGCCGATACGGCAGAAGGTGCACTTGCCGCAGGACTCGATCTGGGTGAAATCCAGGAAGAATTTGGCCAGGTCCACCATGCAGGACTTCTCGTCCATTACCACGATACCGCCTGAACCCATGATGGCGCCGGTGGCGTTGATGGAGGCGTACTCGATCTTGGTGTCGAACAGGGATGCCGGTACACAGCCACCACTGGGACCACCCAACTGTACCGCCTTCAGCGGTTTGTCGGTGGAGGAGCCGCCACCGATGTCATACAGCATCTCATGCAGGGTCATGCCCATGGGGATCTCTACCAGGCCGCCACGTTTAATGGTGCCAGCCAGGGCGAATACCTTGGTGCCACGGGAGTCTTCAGTACCGATTGCCTGGTAGGCCGCGCCGCCGTTGTCGATGATCCAGGGCAGGTTGGAGAGGGTCTCCACGTTGTTGATGATGGTGGGCTTGCCGAACAGGCCCTTGATGGCCGGGAATGGTGGGCGGATGCGTGGCATGCCGCGCTCACCCTCTACAGAGGCGATCAGAGCGGTCTCTTCACCACATACGAAGGCGCCTGCACCCTGCTTGATCTTGAGATCAAAGCAGAAGTTGCTGCCCAATATGTTGTCGCCCAGATAGCCCGCCGCAGTGGCGTCCTGAATGGCCATGTCAAAGTTCTTCACTGCCAGTGGGTATTCGGCCCGGATATAGGCGTAACCACCGCTGGCGCCGATGGCGTAGGCCGCGATCAGCATGCCCTCCAGGATGTTGTGGGGGTCGCCCTCCAGCAGGGAGCGATCCATAAAGGCGCCGGGGTCACCCTCGTCACCATTACAGATCAGGTATTTTTTATCGCCCTCTGCCCCACGGGCAAAGGTCCACTTGGTAGCGGTGGGGAAACCGGCGCCACCACGACCACGAATTCCGGAAATCTTGACCTGTTCAATTACATCTTCCGGGGTCATGCCGGTTTGAATGATCTTCTCTATGGCGCTGTAGCCACCGCGTGCCTTGTACTGCTCCATATCTGTGGGGTCGATGGTACCAACGTTACGCAGGGCCAGGCGGGTCTGTTTGGTTAGGTACTGTCCACCCTCCAGCTCTGGGTCATCCGTGGCAGAAAGCAGCATATCCTCAGGTTTTTCGTCCTCACCACGATGGAATTTGAGGATCTTGGTGACGCCTTTCTTGTCCACGTTGCCGTACATATGGGAGTTACCATCACCATCTATCACTTCCACCATTACCTCGGCGTGACACATGCCGACACAGCCAACGGTGCGAATGGTGGCATCCGGGGCGTTCTTCTTGAACAGCCCCATAATCTCGGTGGAGCCGGACGCACGGCCGCAGGTGCCCTCACCAACTATAATTTCTAGTTTGCTGTCACTCATGACCGCGCCTCCTCATTGCTGTTTTCCTGGGCGGCCTTCTTTTTCTTGCTGGTATCGCCAGGCAGATCCTCTTTACAGCCCTTGGCGTGCTTCTTCAGTACGCGCTGGGCATCAGCACCGCTCAGGTTGCCGATGATGTCATCATCAATCACCAGGGCTGGGGCAATACTGCAGCAGCCCACACAGGCCACGTCTTCCACTGTGTAGCTGCCGTTGGAGGCGGTATCTTCCTCTTCATCCGTGATGTTGAGGATGTGGTTTAGGGAGGTGTTGAGGCGGTCAGCGCCACGTACATGGCAGGCGGTGCCATGACACACCTTAACCAGATGGCGGCCCACCGGACGCATACGAAACTGGGCGTAGAAGGTGGCAACGCCAAACAGCTGACTGGCATTGATATCAGAGTTGGCGATGATAAGGTCCATGGCGTCACGTGGCAGATAGCCATATTCGCCCTGGATGGCCTGTAATAGGGGTACGGCGGCGGGTACGCCACTGCCGATCTCTTCAATCCATTTGTTGACCAGCTCTGGGTCTACTGTTGCTTCCAGTGTTTGATTGCTCACGCTGGGCCCTCCTTCAAGAGCTAAGGTGCTTCGGATAAGGGGTAAAAAAACGGATAGTATTGCGATAACCGGTCTGCCACCTCTACTTCAAGGGCCAGAACTGGAAAATGGACGCTTCCTATGTTCTCCGATGTATTACCATATTCTACATTAGCACTACATAATACTGAAATTATGGTGCATCACTCAAGTCAAATCGTACTTAATCTTTGCCACCGGTGGGATGTCGCACCAATTTATTGGCCAGCGGCGCCTGAAACTGGATGATTCGCAAAAAAACCGTCTTCGGCAATGAGAAAAAATCCAGGCGAAAAAAAACGCCACCCAGATGGGTGGCGTTTTGTGTCACTGCCTAGTTTTCACTGTTGTGTTCCACAGCCAGGGATGCAAGCTGCTTATAATAGCTGAACTTGGTTTTCACGTCGGCCTGGGCCTCTGCCGACAGTCTCTCTGCCGCCTCTGGATCGATGCGGGAAAGGTGGCTGAAGCGGGTCTCGGTCTTCATGAAGTCTGCTAGGGCTATGGTCGGTTCCTTGGAGTCTAGCTGTAGCGGATTCTTGCCTTTCATGGCCAGACGCGGATCGTAGCGGAACAGCGGGAAGTGACCACTCTTGACCGCCATATCCTGCGACTGGTGGTTAGAGGTGGTCAGGTCGATACCCTGGGCGATACATGGGCTGTAGGCGATGATGATGGAGATACCGTCATAGGATTCAGCCTCCTGGAATGCCTTCAGTGTGCGTACGTCCTTGGCGCTGTATGCTACCTGGGCTACATAGACATCACCGTAGGCCATGGCGATCATAGCCAGGTCCTTCTTGCGGCTGGGTTTGCCGCCGGCAGCAAACTTGGCAATAGCACCCTTGGGAGTGGACTTGGACATCTGGCCGCCGGTGTTGGAGTAGACCTCGGTATCCAGAACCAGGATGTTGACGTTTTTGCCGGATGCCAGAACGTGGTCCAGACCGCCGTAGCCAATATCATAGGCCCAACCATCTCCACCAAAGGCCCAGACACTCTTCTGGGCCAGGTTGCCGATGACGGCCTCCAGGTTTCTTGCATCTTCGCTATCGACGCCTCTGAGTTTATCCTTTGCCTCATCAATGCGATCACGCTGTTGGAAGATTCCTGGTTCGGTGCTCTGATCTGCGTCCAGGATGCTGTCTACCAGCTCGGAGCCGATCTCGCCCCGTAGATCACCCAACAGTACCCTGGCGTAATCGGCCTGGGTGTCGATGGAGACGCGGAAACCAAGACTGAACTCTGCGGTATCCTCGAACAGGGAGTTGTTCCAGGCCGGCCCGCGGCCTTCATTGTTAGTAGCGTATGGGGTGGTGGGCAGGTTGCCGCCGTAGATGGAGGAGCAACCGGTGGCGTTGCCGATCACCATGCGGTCACCAAACAACTGGGTAGCCAGGCGTACATATGGAGTCTCACCGCAGCCCACGCAGGCACCGGAGGACTCAAACAGGGGCTGTGCCAGCATGGCGGTCTTCATGGTACCCCAGGCGATCTTGTTACGATCGTATTCAGGGATAGTTAGGAAGTAGTCCCAGTTTTCACGTTCTGCATCGCGTAGTGGAGGCTGATCTTCCATGTCCAGGGCCTTGTGCTCAGGATTCTGTTTGTCCACGGCTGGGCAGATATCTACGCACAGGGTGCAGCCGGTGCAGTCCTCTGGGGCCACCTGGTAGGTAATGTGTTCACCCTCGGCGAACTCCTTGCCCTTTACCTGGATGTGTTTGAAGGTCTCAGGGGCGTTCTCGGTGATAGCAACATCGAACACCTTGCTGCGAATGGCCGAGTGTGGGCAGACGAATACGCACTTGCCGCAGTAGATGCATAGCTCTGCATCCCATACCGGAATCTCGCGGGCCAGGTTGCGCTTCTCGTAGGAGGAGCTGTCCAGGGGCCAGGTGCCGTCAGCCGGCATCATGCTGACAGGGATGCTGTCGCCGCGTCCGGCAATGATCTCGCCGGTGACCTTCTGGATAAACTCAGGCGCATTGGCGGTAACCGGTGGCACCTGCTCGACGGTGGAGTTGGCGCTATCCGGAATATCCACCTGGTGCATGTTGGCGATACTGGCGTCGATGGCCTTGAAGTTCTGCTCTACAACAGCAGGACCCTTCTTGCCATAGGTCTTTTCGGCCGCGTCCTTGATCTTGGCGATGGCCTCATCCTTGAGCAGGATACCGGAGATGGCGAAGAAGCAGGTCTGCATGACGGTGTTGATACGGCGTCCCATACCGGCCTCGGCGGCTACCTTGTAGGCGTCGATGGTGTAGACCGAGAGCTTTTTATCGATGATCTGCTGCTGCAGTTTGCGCGGGATGGTCTGCCACACCTTATCTGCAGGAGCTGGTGAGTTGACCAGGAATACGCCGCCGTCACGGGCGTAGTCCAGCATGTCGTACTTCTCCAGGAATACCGGTTGGTGACAGGCCACGAAGTCGGCCTGACTCTTTCCAATCAGGTAGGAGGAGTTGATCTGATCTGGGCCAAAGCGCAGGTGGGATACGGTTACTGCACCGGCCTTCTTGGAGTCATATACAAAATATCCCTGTCCGAACAAATCGGTACCCTCACCAATGATCTTGATGGAGTTCTTGTTGGCGCTCACGGTGCCATCGGCGCCCAGGCCGTAGAACATGCACTGGGTGACCTTCTCGGCATCGATGGTGGTGTAGGAATCATCCCAATCCAGGTTGGAGTGGGTGACGTCATCGATGATACCAACGGTAAAGTCATTCTTTGGGCTGTCGAGATCCAGGTTATCGAAGATGCCCTTGACCATTCCAGGGGTGAACTCTTTGGAGGAGAGACCGTAGCGGCCACCAACCACGCGTGGCATGGAGCTGAATTTCTCTCCACCGGTGGCAACGTGGGTGGCCAGGGCGGTGATCATATCTTTGTACAGCGGTTCGCCATCGGAGCCAGGCTCTTTGCAACGGTCCAGAACTGCGATTTTTTGGGTGCTGGCGGGCAGTGCCGCAATCATATGCTCGGGGGAGAACGGGCGGTAGAGGCGCACGATCAGCATGCCGACCTTATCGCCTGCCGCCATCATCTTCTGTACCGTTTCCTTGACTGTATCGGCAGCGGAGCCCATGAGTACGATTACCTGTTCTGCGTCTTTGGCGCCATAGTAATCAAACAGGTGGTACTGACGGCCAGTGAGTCCGGCCAGCTTGTCCATGGCCTTCTGTACAATGGCCGGGGTCTCATTGTAATAGGTGTTTACAGTCTCACGGCCCTGGAAGTAGACGTCAGGGTTCTGGGAGGTACCGCGAACCACCGGTTTGTCCGGGTTCATGGCGCGGTCACGGTGGGCCCGTACCAGATCGCCTGGAATCATGGCGTTCATTACATCATCTTTGATTAAATCCGCCTTGGATACCTCGTGGGAGGTGCGGAAGCCATCAAAGAAGTGGATAAACGGGATGCGTGACTCCAGGGTGGCAGCCTGGGAAATCAGTGCTGCATCCATAACCTCCTGCGGGTTATTGGATCCGAGCATGGCATAGCCGGTGGCGCGGGTGGACATGATGTCACTGTGGTCACCAAAGATGGAGAGGCCCTGCGCGGCAATGGCGCGTGCAGCCACGTGGATGACCGATGGGGTCAACTCGCCAGCGATCTTGTACATGCTGGGGATCATCAACAACAGACCCTGGGAGGAGGTGAAGGTGGTGGTCAGGGAGCCGGTCTGTAGAGAACCGTGCACGGTGGCAATGGCCCCGCCCTCATGTTGCATCTCAATCACCTGCGGGATGGTTCCCCAAAGGTTGGTTCTGCCTTTAGCTGAGTACTCATCGCTCAACTCGCCCATGCCGGAAGATGGGGTAATGGGGTAGATTGCGATAACTTCGTTGGTCTTATGAGCAACGTGGGCAGCCGCTTCAATTCCGTCTACGGTTACCATGTTGGGTTTAGACATCTCAGCCTCCAGGACCTTAACAGGTCTTTTCAATACAATAAATTATGAATAAGGATTTTATTATGTGCTAATGGACACATTTACCTTGATGTGTTTGAAATTGCAAGCGGGCCATTATCTTTTAGCTAACTGGAAAAATCTACAGTTATGGTTTTTTTTATATTCTCGCCGCATAATAGGCGCAGACTATGCTTACTATTTAATAATCAGGGGGTTTTTGTGGCCAGTGTGTGGCTATTTGTCCACAGGCCAAGTCGGCTTTAGGCCTAACCGGATAGAAAAAGGCGCCCCTGAAAACAGGGGCGCCTTTGGTCTAATGCTGAAAACAGGTTAAGCCGGATGGTTTGCAGCCTAACCTGGTTCCCTTCTAGCCTGCATCTATGATGGCGTTGAAGGTTGCACTTGGACGCATTACTGCGGTCACTTTCGCTTCATCTGCACGGAAGTAGCCACCGATATCAGCAGCGGCACCCTGTACGGCATTCATCTCCTCTACAATTTTAGCCTCATTGGCCTCGAGCTCCTGGGCCAATTTGGAAAACTTGGCCTTAAGATTAGCATCCTTGTCCTGAGCTGCCAGGGCCTGGGCCCAGTACATGGCCAGGTAGAAGTGGCTGCCACGGTTATCCAGCTCATTCACCTTACGGGAAGGTGACTTGCCGTTATCGAGTAGTTGCTCTGTGGCCTGGTCCAGCGCATCCGCTACTATTTGCGCCTTGGCATTGCCGGTCAGGTTGGTCAGATGTTCCAGGGATGGCACCAGGGCCAGGAACTCACCCAGGGAGTCCCAGCGCAGGTGATTCTCCTGCAGCAGTTGCTGTACATGCTTGGGTGCAGAACCGCCAGCACCGGTCTCAAACAGGCCGCCGCCATTCATCAGGGGCACGATGGAGAGCATCTTGGCGCTGGTGCCAACCTCCAGAATGGGATACAGGTCGGTGTTGTAGTCACGCAGCACGTTACCGGTCACGGAGATGGTGTTCTCACCGGCGCGCTGGCGCTCTACAGAGAGCTTGGCGGCGTCGTAGACCGACATGATGCGGATATCCAGGCCGCTGGTATCGTGATCTTTCAGATACAGGTCCACCTTCTTTTTGATCTCGATGTGGTGAGCGCGGTCAGGGTCCAGCCAGATGATGGCAGGCCAGCCGGTGGCCCTGGCGCGGGTTACGGCCAGTTTTACCCAGTCCTGGATTGGAGCGTCTTTCACCATGCACATACGCCAGATATCACCCTCTTCCACGGCATGTTCATGGATGGTGTTGCCGCTGGAGTTGCTGATACGGATAGTACCGTTGCCTGGTGCTTCAAAGGTGGTGGGGTGAGAACCATACTCCTCCGCCTTCTTTGCCATCAGACCAACATTGGGAACGGTCCCCATGGTGGTTGGATCCAGGGCGCCGTTGGCGATGCAGTTTTCGACTGTGGCCTGGTATAGCGGCGCATAGCTGTGATCAGGGATCACGAACTTGGTGTCTTTCTGCTTGCCATCCGGACCCCACATCTGACCGGAGGCGCGGATGGCGGCCGGCATGGAGGCGTCGATGATGACGTCGGAGGGGACGTGCAGGTTGGTGATGCCCTTGTCGGAGTCCACCATCGCTATTGCGGGGCGGCTGTTGTACTGCGCCTGGATGTCTGCCTCGATCTCTGCCTTCTTGTCGGCCGGCAGGGTTTCGATCTTGGCGTACAGATCGCCCAGGCCGTTGTTGAAGTCAACGCTGAGTTCGGCAATGGTATCGGCGTGCTTCTCGATAACATCGCTGTAGAACACCTTCACGGCGTGGCCAAAGATCTTGGGATCGGAGACCTTCATCATGGTGGCCTTCATGTGCAGAGAGAACAGCACATCCTGGGCCTTGGCTTCTTCCACCTGCTCGGCCAGGAACTTGGTCAGGGCATTCTTGCTCATAAAGGTGGCGTCTGCGATCTCGCCGGCCTCCAGGGGTACACACTCCTTGAGTACGGTGGTGGCGCCGTCACTGCCGATAAATTCGATCTTGGCGTCGGTGGCCGCAGCCATGGTGGTGGACTTCTCGTTAGAGGCGAAATCACCGCTGCTCATGGTAGCGACGTGGGACTTAGATGTATTACTCCAGGCGCCCATGGAGTGAGGGAATTTCTTGGCGTAGTTCTTGACCGCGCCTGGTGCGCGACGGTCGGAGTTACCCTCGCGCAGTACCGGGTTTACAGCGGAGCCTAGCACCTTGGAGAAACGCTCCTTGAGCTCCTTTTCGGAGTCGGTCTGTGGATTCTCTGGATAGTTTGGCACGTCATAGCCTTTCTCCTGCAGCTCAGCAATGGCGGCCTTAAGCTGTGGGATAGATGCACTGATGTTGGGCAACTTGATGATGTTGGCTTCGGGGGTTTTGGCCAGCTCACCCAGGCGTGCCAACTCGTCTGGTATCTTCTGATCGTCGCTCAGGTTATCGGGAAAGTTTGCAATGATTCTACCGGCAAGAGAGATATCCCTGGTCTCGACATCAACCCCGGCTGCGCTGGTGAAGGTCTGGACGACAGGGAGAAAAGAGTAGGTTGCCAGTGCAGGCGCCTCATCAATTTTTGTCCAAATGATCTTTGACATGTTTATTCCTCAGATTATATAGATCTCTAATCCAGTGCGCCTTCCCTCGGGGAAGGCGCACTGTATTGTGAACACTTAATGCTTATGGATCAGCCGACGTAGCTGCACTTGCTGGCAGCAGTACGGGTATCCATATTTTTACCACGGTTGGTGTGATCGTCGATCTCAGCCGCGGAGCCGATCATACGGCCGAACAGGAAGGTGGTGAATGCTGCCGCCTCCATGGTCGCGTCATCAATCTCACCCTTTGCATGTGGCTTCCACAGCATCTTCAATAGGAGAACAGCGATGACGGCATCGACATTGACACAGAAAACATTGCGTGTCACGCCGGTCTTAAACAGTGCCTGCACCAGCTCTCGGTAAAACTCATGGAAGGCGTTGTAGTCACCGCGTTTCTTGAACAGATCGCCAACGAACACCTCACGTGGGTCGAAGTTTACATCCTCCCCCTTGAAGACTGGGTGACCGGTGCAAGGGATCTTGGCGTAGGCGAGGTTGCCTTCTGCCTTGGCCTTGACCTTATACGCCAGGTACTCTTTGGCATAGTCGGTGGCCATGGCGGCCAGATCGAGACCATGGTCCTCCGAGCCGGGTTCACTCAGGCCGGAATCGCGGAAACGATCCAGCAGGAAGGCGATGGCCTCGTAGCCGTTGCCGCCGTGGGCGTAACCGGTGTGGGTGAGGAAGCCGATGTAGCCCTTGTTTATCTGGATACGCTGTGGATCCTCGGGACCGTCTGCAGCCACGGCGCCCTTGGCGCCCTGGGCGGAGATGGTGCCCGGACCATTGGTGATGATCAGGCCAAGCAGCACGGAGAAAGAGTACAGCTCCTCTTCGTTGGGACGCTTGCCCAGCAGTGCCAGGTGGGCGGTCTCGGTGAAGCTCCAGCTGCCCATCAGCTCGCTGGTGGCGACGCCACAGAAGTTACCCTTGCTCTGGTCATCTGCGTTGGCAGCGGAGCCAATCAGGGTGCTGAACACCCGGAAGTGCCAGGGTAGATTGCCCATGGTGGTGATGGAGAGTCGCTTACGCATCAGTGCCGGCCAGGCCAGGTGGGTGGTGATGGCTGCAACCAATACCTTGCAGCTTAGTTTGCCACCGCTCTTTGCAGCCAGGGCCTTGAGAAATTCAACGAAAACCGACTTGGCGCCGCGGGCCTCAATGGCGGCCAGCATAGCGTTACCGCAGGTGCATGGGCCGTCAGAGATGAACAGATCCTTATCCGCGCTCTCTAGCTGGGCGCTGAAATCAACGCTGGTGTCGGCAGGGTCGCTGATACCACTCTTCTTGAACATATCCACCAGGGCGGTAGCTGCCTTGCGGGAGCTCTCCACCTGATTTGGACCCACCATGGCCACGGCGGCAGAGAGGGCTGTGTTGGGGCTGTTACCAGCCTCACGGGCTGCGTCTGCAGCAGCCAGTCCGACCTTGCCATTCTGATTTACGAAGGCATTGAGGGCCACGTTGGCCAAGGCTGCACCATTGGCATCCGGGTACTCTCGAGCCAGGCTCTGTACCAGGTTCTCCTCAAAGCTGCGTGTGGAGGCGTCTAGCACGGTGGTTCCGTGAATGCGGGTCACCTGGGTCTTGGGGTCCATCATGGAGGCGCCGGAGGCATCCTTCATGGTCTGGCGTGGAAAGACGACGCCAACCTGATCACTCAGGGCGCTGATCTGCTCGTTGTATGGGCCAACTGCCTCAACCACTTCTGGGTTCAGGGAATCCGGTAGATCGATACCCTGGGTGTTGCTGAACCAGCACTTCATGGAAAGGTTGCCAACCGGCTCGAAATCCGGCTGTACCCCACGCTTGGCCATAACCGCAGACATGGCTTCGGGGATGTGGGCAATGTTAATCACCACTGCGCCCTTTTCAGAACAGACCGGGTTCTCTGGAGTGAAGATTTCGTCCACACCAAACTTCTGCATGAACCACTCTTCCTTGGCTGCAGCATTATCACCGGCACCGGCGATGGCACCAGCATGGCCGCAGGCCTTGGTAAGTTTTGCCTTCCAGCGGCCTACGATACAGGCAACTACCGGCTTTTCAAACTCAAGGTCATGTTCATAGTAACCACCCGGCTCAATGTACATAACCGCGGCCTGGGAGCGGTCGTCGTTATGGAAGGCATGGGTCCACTCTTGAGCGGCATAGTGGATGTAGACATCCTTGCCGGAGGAGAAGGATACGGTGCTGCCCCAACCCGCAGTGGTAAGGTAGACCGCGATGGTGGTGGTGAAGTTGCCGGAGTTGGAGTAGATGGCTATGGAGCCGGGGAGCAGGGACTCCTCCGGGGCGCTGCCGCCTAGGGCACCACCGATGCGCACATGGTTGTGGGCGTCGGCCAGTCCCAGACAGTTGGAGCCGAAGATGTCGATGCCATGCATCTGGCCAATGGAGCGGATGACGCGGGCGTCGCGTACTGGCACTTTCTCGGTAAGGATGACGACCTTGTTCAGGTTTGGAGCGACTCGTACCGCTTCAAGTACACCATCACGCACACCGGAGGGTGGCAGGTAAACCACCACCACATTGAATTCCAGGCCATCCTCTACCGCCTCGGCGATGTTGTCGTAGACTGGAATGTCGCCGATAGAGGTCTTCATCTTGGAGCCGGAACGCCCAGGCGCCGTTCCGCAGACGATGTTGCCTCCGGAGAAGACGTGACTGATCGGGGTCACGGTGCGGCTTTCGCCACCGGTAATGTTAAGAACGCAGACCCGGTCGTCTTTAGTGGCCAGTTCTGCCAGAGAGTTGATTCCCACATAGTAGTGGGGAAATGCTGCTACACCTTGCGGATGCATAATTTGGTTCCCTCGTTATTGCTGGGTCTTTTCCTGGAGTTGCCTGGCGACGCATATGGAGGTGCGATTGTCGCGGGAGGCAGGAAGCCGGGAGTGACCTAGGAAATTCTTGTTTCAGATATCTTGAGCCGTTATCAGCTAATACCCATGTTCTTGGCCACGATCTCGCGACCGCCATTTTTCATCCATTCATCGGCAGCCTGGGAGTAGTTGACTACCTCACTCATGGCCGAGTCATGGCCGAACATCTGGTAGGGCAGGCCTAGTGAGTCCAGGGTGTCCTTCATGTAGCCCATGCCGCGGATCAGGTTGGGTCCACCACGACCAATCACCACGTAAAGTGGCATGGGGCCGTTCTGGTTGAAGTAGTCCCGCAGGGCATCCGCCATGGCGCGGAAGGTCTCATAGATATCGGTATTGTTTGCCTTGCCACCAATAATAAACAGCACGTTGGATTGCTCCAGCCAGTGCTTGTATACGATGCGGCTGATGTCATGCATCTTGGCGTATGGTGGATTGCCTCCAAAGTCGGAAGAGATGGTGGCTGAGTCCCCCAGCAATTCAGTAACCAGGGCGTTGGCACCACCACCAAATGTCATGGCGGTTATGCTGCCGGCCTCGTTGATGACGAAGACATCGGATTGGCCCTGATAGGTACGTAGCTGGTTAACCTCTTGTTCGAAGTCGGAATAGCTGGAGGTGTCCAGATCTTCCGGCAGGCCCAGGCGTGCGGAGTTTGGGTCGTCGCCGTCAAAGGCGCACTTGAAGTCACAGGCCACCGGTAGCAGACGACCCTTCTTGTTGCTCTGCATGCGGATTGGGTT
The DNA here is from genome assembly GCA_024206335.1 of Gammaproteobacteria bacterium. Classification (GTDB taxonomy): domain Bacteria; phylum Pseudomonadota; class Gammaproteobacteria; order Chromatiales; family Chromatiaceae; genus JAAGZL01. Next base: position 30,105 of record JAAGZL010000682.1, on the reverse strand, counting down.
CAGCTCCAGGGTGGTCATGCCGTAGTTGTGGAACAGATCCCACAGCTTGGGCAGGTTCTGCACCAGTGGGCTGACCAGTTCTTTAGGGGCGCCGATTTTGCGCAGGGCGTTGGAGATGACAAATCCCTTGAGGCCGGTCAGTGGGTCAAATGGGATGCGTGCGATCTGCTCTGGTGACAGCTCCTCGATCTCCATACCTCCGTGATGGGTCAGGGTGATCATAGGTGCGCGATACTCGGTGCTATCGGTTATGGAGAAGTAAATCTCATAATCCGAGGGCACGGCGCCTTCAAAGGTTACACCCTCGGCCTTGGAGTGGGTGTTGTTATGGAAGTGCTCGGCAAAGTAGAGCCTGGACTTCTCCTGCATCGCCGTGGAGAGATCCTTGGCACGACCCAATAGTCCAGCCTTGCCTTTTTTACCCACGCCACCTTTGAACATGGGTTTGATGAAGACCTCGCCTTTGCGGCTGATCAGATCCTTTATCTGTTCTGCCGAGGCCTCGGGCCCCAGTACCTCGGAGGTTGGAAAGTCTACGTACTTGAGGAGTTTTGCTCCCCAATACATTCCGGTAATCTGCATTGTTACTACTCCTGATGGATATGAGCCTGCCCTCAAACTGCCCGCCATGGGTAGTTTGATTGCAAGAAAAGGCCAGATTTCTCCAGGGCCGTTACTGGTTGTGCCGCTATTTTTTTCTAAGTGGAACCTGTTTATATGCCTCTCGCAGATTCAACACCCAGTATTTCTGCTTTACGCCAGAGTGGTATGGTGTTGATTGACTACCACTGAAGGATAAGCGTTAGCTAATACTATCGGAGATAATCAATTTTAAAATTTAAAAATACCAATGGTTCGTGATCGCAGTGTCTTGATTATTTAATGGAGTATTAGCAATTGCTAATAAGCAATTTCGATACCAGCCTTACTTTTCTGTATGGGTCGTGTGGTTTTTGATGGGCTGCAGGTGCTGTCCGGGTGTTAGAAGATCTCATTCTTGCTTTAGCAGGGATTTAATCTGGGCCAGCGAAGCGCGTCTTTCCGGTCTTTGATCTACAGGTGATAGTGGTGGATGCCCTATGGTATTTTGCGGAAAATATGTCAGTTCCACCTCTGTTTCATCTGACCTGAAGCTGAAGGTGGGTAGCCTGCGTTTATTCTCTCCTGGGAACAGGGCGGTCTTCTCCCCCTCTCTATATGGTATGCCCCGTTCCAGCAGGAACAGGGCAATATCCTCTGGGCAGTCGGCAAACAGGTGCAGTTGCAGGGGGGTGTTAGGATCTGCGGTGCCCCTGAGTGCCGGTCCTACCAGGCGAGGTGAAAATCGTTGCAGATTTGACATGGCCTCCAGGGCGAGTTGTCGCAGATGTGTAAGCGATAGTTGCTGATCGTCGGCGTGAAAAAGCAGTTGCTGTTCGAGCAGTGCCTGTTCTATCTCGCTGTTGCTGGGTAGTTTTCTCTTGTCTTTACAGCCTAGACGCTGGGCGGCCTTGTTGCGCGCCGTGGAGTAATCATGCCGCCCCAGATCATGGATAATGCGTGCAGCCTCGTAGGCGATGCTGATGCGAAGCCGGTCTTTTGAAGGGTGCTGACTCATGGGGACTCCTTGAGTGACCTGGCCCATCCTCACCAGGAGGTTGTGTTTAGGTCTTTCTCAAAACAGCTCTTTCGGTTCTTCGGTTGCATCTGGAGGTAGATTATTCCCTCCAAGGCTTTCTGTTTCCCCCATCATCGGGACTTCAGGCGCCATTTCGGCGCGAAAGATCTCGTACATGGCATTTTTTTGTCCGGGTAATGCCGGTTCGCCAGTTTTGGGATCGATGCGGATTGCCACCATGTCTGCTGGCATCTCCAGCGGCAGCTCTTCAACGTTCTTCAGGGCCTCCCGCATGTAGGCAATCCATGCCGGGAGTGCAGCTCTTCCTCCAATTTCTTTGTTGCCAAGTGGTGCAGATGAGTCAAATCCGACCCAGGTGATTGCTACTAGAGAGCGGTTGAAGCCATTGAACCATGCATCGCGTTGATCATTCGTGGTTCCGGTTTTTCCAGCAATATCCTTGCGTCCTAGGGCCTTGGCCTTGGTGGCAGTACCTCGTTGAACCACATCCCGCATCATGGAGTTCATTAGATAGTGGTTTTGAGGAGAGATAACACGGGGTGCGATGCCTGCTGCGGCTTTTGCGGGGTAGACCGCCTTTCCATTCTTGTCCAGGGTTGCAGTTTGTGGGCAGGTGGGGCAGACCTGTAGCTGTTGTGCCTGATGTATAATTTTATGTTTGCTGTTTTCGATGCGCTCAATGAAATAAGGTTCTACCCTGAAGCCGCCGTTGGCCAGAATGGCGTAGCTCTTTGCCATCTGCATGGGGGTAACGGTACCACTACCTAATGCCAGGGAGAGGTTATGTGGAAGACGTTTGGGTTCAAATCCAAATAGTTTGGCGTGTTTGAGGGCGTGATCCATGCCCATGGTGCGAAGTAGTCTTATGGAAACAAGATTACGGGATTTGGTTAGTGCCATACGCAGGCGGGTTGGGCCGTAAAATTTACCGCTGTAGTTTTCTGGGCGCCATGCAGTCTCCAGGGCGGGGTCGTTTATCACGATGGGGGCATCGTTGATCAGGCTGGCGGCAGTGAAGCCGGCCTCCAGGGCTGCTGAGTAGATGATGGCCTTGAAGCCAGAGCCGGGTTGACGTTTGGCCTGGGTCACGCGGTTAAATTTGCTCAGGTAGTAGTCGTAACCACCTATCAGGGAAAGAATGGCTCCATCGTTGGGGTCAAGTGATATGAGTGCGCCTTGGATGGCAGGTATCTGGGCTAGTCTCCAGGTTGTATTGGCATCTTTGGTGGTGGCTATTACGCGGATAAGATCCCCGGGTTTCAGGATATCTGAGCTCTTTTTGGGTGTCTTACCGCGGCGATTTTCGCTGATATATGGTCTGGCCCAGCTTAGTCCTTCCCACTCAAGTTTGGAATACTGGCCGTTGCCTAGATAGATATGTGCAGTTTTCTCGTCCAGTTTTGTGACTACGGCTGGAATTAGTTTACCGATGGTCTTTGTATCATCTAGTATTTGGTCTAGTGAAGGGTCATCTGGTTCTGATGTGATTTTGTAATTCTGTTCTGCTCCCCGATATCCATGCCGTTGGTCGTAATCCTGCAATGTCTGGTGAATGGCGTCTTGGGCGGCAGTCTGGGATTTTTTATCTATGGTTGTGTATACTCGATAACCGGTGGTGTAGGCTTGTTCTCCAAACCTGTGGACCATATTGGCGCGTACCATTTCTGCAATGTATGGGGCTTCAACTTTGGCTTGGGATCGGTGTAGCTTGGCAACAACTGGCATGTCTAGGGCTGCTGCCAGCTCCTGCTTGGTGATATAATCCAGTTTTGCCATGCGTCGCAGTACGTAGTCGCGGCGCTGGTGCGCTCTTTTTGGATTAACGATTGGATTAAATCGTGATGGGGCTTTCGGCAGGCCGGCTATCATAGCTGTTTCCGCCAGATTTAGTTCATGTAGGTGTTTTCCATAATAGACCTCTGCGGCAGCTCCCACTCCGTAGGAACGATTGCCCAGATATATTTTATTAAGGTATAGCTCCAGGATTTCCTCTTTGGTCAATTGACCTTCTATGCGGAGAGAGAGTAGGATCTCGTTGATCTTGCGGGTGAAGGTCTTTTTACTACTCAGGTAGAAATTTCTGGCGACCTGCATAGTTATGGTACTGCCTCCCTGGCGGCGTTTTCCGGTGAGCGCTAGTTGCAGGGCTGCCCTCAGGATGCCGCGATAATCCACGCCAGGGTGGTGGAAGAAGCGATTATCCTCCGCGGCCAGGAAGGCGTGAATCGCCTGCTGTGGTATCTGGGTGTATATGAGTGGGGTGCGCCTCTTCTCTCCAAATTCGGCAATGAGGAGTTGGTCTCTGGTGTAGACCCGCAGTGGCACTTGCAGTTGAACATTGCGCAGGTTGTTTATTGATGGGAGTTTGGGCTCGAGATGTAGGTAGATCGAAATCAGGGCAATGGTGCCGATGGTTAGGCCCAATATAAATAGGGTCAATAGCCACTTTATGATCTTAAATAGCCGCTTCATGTGTTAGTCGTTGCCGATTATTGTATGATATCAGTTCATTATCATTCATTCTGGGAAACTAAGCTATATCGATTTTGTGTGGATGTGTCGTACATTTTTTTCACAAAACACTTCACAAAAAAATCATTTACTGCTATACAGTTAAGCTAACTTGTTAAAGAGATTTATTTAAGATATATTCTAATCTAGCTAAACTAGGGGAAGGATAGGTATATGTTACCGTTTTTTGGAACCAAAAATACCCCGGTTCTTGGTCTGGACATAAGTTCAACGGCTGTAAAGCTGTTGGAGTTGAGCCGTTCTGGCGGAAAGTCCGGTGCCAGGTTCAGGGTTGAACGTTATGCGGTGGAGGTGTTGCCGCCTGACGCTGTGGTGGAAAAAAACATTGCAGACGTGGACGCAGTGGGGGACGCCATACGGAATGTTGTGCGCCGCTCAGGTAGTCGCGCCAAACAGGCTGCAGTGGCCGTGTCTGGTTCTGCGGTAATCACTAAGATCATCACCATGCCGGCTTCTCTCTCCGATCAGGAGATGGAGAATCAGATCCAGCTGGAAGCAGACCAGTATATTCCCTACCCCCTGGAAGAGGTAAATATCGACTTTGAGGTATTTGGTCCCAGCGAGAAAAATTCAGAGATGGTGGATGTTTTGTTGGCGGCATCACGAAGTGAAAATGTGGAGAATCGTGTCTCTGCCTTGGAGCTTGCAGGCCTAAACTCTGCCGTGGTAGATGTGGAGGCGTACGCTATGGAAAATGCCTTCTCTCTGATTTCAGAGCAGTTGCCGGATTTTGGTGTAGATCAGACCATTGCCATAGTGGATATAGGCGCAACCAACACTGCTCTGAATGTTCTGCATAACAATAAGATTATCTATACCCGTGAGCAGAGCTTTGGTGGCAAGCAGTTGACGGAGGAGATACAGCGGCGCTATGGCCTGTCGCAGGAAGAGGCGGGGATGGCGAAGCGCCAAGGAGGGTTGCCTGATAATTATGTGTCTGAGGTGCTGGAGCCTTTCAAGGAGGCGCTGGCTCAACAGGTTAGCCGGTCCCTGCAGTTTTTCTTTTCATCCAGTGCGCATAACAGTGTTGATCATATTGTGCTTGCAGGTGGTTGCGCTTCAATTCCTGCAATCGATGAGTTGGTGGAGGAGAAGGTTGGTACGCCTACGATTATCTCAAACCCTTTTACCAATATGTCTGTCTCATCCAACGTCAAGCCGCAGAGTTTAAGTAACGATGCGCCGTCATTGATGATAGCCTGTGGGCTGGCCTTGAGGAGCTTTGACTGAAATGGCAAGAATAAACCTATTACCCTGGCGGGAAGATCTGCGCAAACAACGCCAACGTGAGTTTGGGGTGATGATAGCAGGCGCCCTACTTGTTACACTTTTATTGGCTTTTTATGCGCATCTGCACATATCTGGGATGATTGATTACCAGAAGGCCCGCAATGATTTCCTCAAGAAGGAGATTGCCGAGATGGACCGCAAGATCAAGGAGATCAAGGATCTTGAAAGTACCAAGGCAAAACTCCTGGCTAGGATTAATGTGATCCAGCAGCTACAGAGCAGCCGTCCTGAGGTAGTGCATCTGTTTGATGAACTGGTTACGAGAACTCCTGAAGGTTCGTACCTTACAGACGTATCACAGAAAGTGAAATCGGTGACCATTAATGGCCGCGCCCAGTCCAATGCGCGTGTCTCTTCCTATATGAGAAATTTTGAACTCTCCAAGTGGTTGCATGCCCCTTCGCTTCAGGTGGTTGAGAATAAGGATAAAACCGGAACCGGGTTCAGCCATTTCACCATGTCTGTAAGCCAGATCAATAAGAGAGCTGCATCTAAGGCAACTGTTAAGAGAGCTGCATCTAAGGCAACTGTACGGGGGGGCGCGAAATGACTTTTGACGACCTCAATGATCTCAGCCTTTCCAATATTGGAATCTGGCCGGCCCCTGTCAAGGCCATCTTTACATTGCTATTGTGTATTCTGCTAGGGGTTGGCTGGTATTATCTGGATACAGAAGATCAGCTGATTGCCCTGGAGAAGGTTGAAAAGAAGGAACTGCAGCTGCGTAAGGAGTTTGAGAACAAGCAGCGCAAGGCAGCAAGTCTTGAAGATTACAAGAAACAGCTCAAGGAGATGCGGCAGTCATTCAACGCCATGTTACAACAGCTGCCGAATAAGGCGGAGGTTGCTGATCTGTTGGTGGATGTATCCCAAACTGGTCTGGCGGCTGGCCTCGAGTTTGAGTTATTTGATCCGTCCGGTGAGGTTGCCAAGGAGTTTTATGCAGAATTACCTATAAATATTAAGGTGTTGGGCGGATATCATGAGTTTGGGGAGTTTATTAGCGGTTTAGCGGCACTGCCGCGTATTGTCACTATTCACAACGTGCATATATACCCGCAGGAGGAAAAAAATAGAGGTAAAGGATCTGAGCCTGCTCCCCCCTCTGGCAAGCTGGTGTTGCAGGCGGTGGCAAAGACTTACCGTTATTTGGATGAGGAGGCTGAAAAATGAGCAGGGCATGGTCTATTTGTGCGCGGACGATGGTGGCCCTTGGCATACTCACTCTCTTGGCGGCCTGTGGTGGTGGTGGCATGCACGATCTGGAGCAGTATGTGAAGATGGTGAAGGCGAAAAAGCCAGGGCGTATTGAGCCCCTGCCTGAGCTAAAACAGGTTGAAACTTTTGCCTATGTGGCAAATAACAGACGTAATCCATTTATTCCAACCCAGGCGGTAGAATCGGATGAGATTATACAGCAAGGGAGTGGTTTAGCCCCAGATCCCAATCGTCGCAAAGAGGAGTTGGAGCAGTTTCCATTGGATAGCATTAGGATGGTGGGTACTGTTGATCTGAGTGAGACTGTCTGGGGTTTGGTGAAGACCAAAGACCAGACGATTTACAGAATCAAGGTGGGTAACTACATGGGGCTAAACCATGGTCAGATTACCAATATTTCGGAAGATAAAATTGAATTGACGGAGATCATTCCAAAGAAACCGGGTGGTTTTAAGGAACGGCAGGCGTCGGTATCACTGAGTGAATAAGTCAGGGGAACAATGATGGTACAGTCATTTGAGAGTAAGTCATCAGACCGGTTTAGTAGGAGAGATACATCGGGGCTGAGTATGTTCAGGCTGGTTGTTTGGTCCCTGCTGATATCGCTAATGTCAGCGGTTCCAATGCTGTCTGTTGCAGCCGGCAATATATTGCAGGATATCAGTGTCTCTTCGCTGCCGGGCAATGTGGTTGAGATAACTCTAACGGCGCAGGATCCTGTTGCAATGCCTGCGAGCTTTACCACTGATAGTCCGGCCCGTATTGCGGTGGATCTGCAGGGTATGAAAAGTGCGCTGGCACGGAAATCCCAGGCGGTTGGGATTGGTATGGTACGTAGCGTAACGGCGGTAGAGGCTGGTGACAGGACGCGGGTAGTGGTTAATCTCGCCGATGCAGCTAGTCATGATATTAAGGTTGCGGGAAACCAGGTGGTGGTAAGGATTAATGCCGGAACTGCACAGATAACTGCAGCCACACCAGAGTCGGTAGTAACAAAGCAGGTAAATGCCGCAATGCTCCCCTCCAATGGTGGGAAGGGTATTGATAATGTAGATTTTCGTCGTGGTAATGATGGAGAGGGACGAATCCTGATAACCCTGGGCGATCCATTGACGGTGGCAGATCTGCGTGAAGAGGGCGGAAAGGTAGTCCTGGATTTCTTAGATGCGACCTTGCCAGAACGCCTGATGCGCAAGTTTGATGTGAGTGATTTTGCTACGCCGGTAAAGATGTTTGAGGTTACATCAGAAGGGAATAACGTACATATGGAGATCACCGCTAGTGGTGATTATGAGCACCTTGCTTATCAGGCAAATAACATGTTTGCCATTGAATTCAGGCCGCTTACATCTGCGCAGAAAGAGAAGTTGCAGAAGGAGCGTTTGGTATATACCGGAGAGAGGTTATCACTAAATTTCCAGCAGATAGAGGTGCGTGCTGTATTGCAGCTATTGGCTGATTTTACCGACCTGAACCTGGTTACCAGTGACAGCGTGACTGGTTCGATCACCCTGCGTCTGCAGAATGTACCCTGGGACCAGGCCCTGGAGATTATTCTGAAGGCCAAGGGCCTCTCCATGCGCAAAAATGATAACGTAGTTATGGTGGCACCTACGGAAGAGATTGCTGCGAGGGAGAAACTGGAGCTGGAATCACAGCAGCAGATTGAGGAGTTGGCGCCACTGCATTCCGAGTATGTGCAGATCAACTATGCCAAGGCGGCAGATATCGCTGCGTTGCTGAAATCAGAGGGGAATCAGCTGCTGACTCCTTCTCGGGGTAATGTGACGGTAGATGAACGCACCAATACACTTCTGGTTAGGGATACACAGACTAAGCTAGAGGATATTCATCGTCTGGTTAAAAAGTTGGATGTGCCGGTGCGCCAGGTACTGATTGAAAGTCGAGTGGTAGTCGCTAGTGATGACTTTGCCAAGGACATTGGAGTGCGCTTTGGTTTTAATCGGGCCTATTCGGAAAAGGTAGGTGGCAATGAGATTATGATTGCAGGCGGTAAAGATGGTCATGTTGCATTTGAAGGCTACGACTTTGGCACCTGGATGGATGGAGGGGTTGGCATAATAGACTCTGATAATAGTGATAATCATGAGCTACTGGTGAACCTGCCCTCTGTTCTCGGTGGTGACCGAGGTGGTGCGGTTAATCTCTTGGTGGGTAAGATTGGATCATTCCTGCTGGAGTTGGAACTTTCCGCTATGCAGACTGAAGGCAAGGGTGAGTTGATTTCCAGCCCGCGGGTAATTACCTCTGATCGTAATACTGCAATTATCAAGGCTGGTAAGGAGATCCCCTATCTGGAGGCGAGCTCCAGTGGTGCGGCGACAATTGCATTCAAGGAGGCGGTGCTGAAGCTGGAGGTAACGCCACAGATCACCCCGGATGATCATGTCATTATGGATCTTATAATAAACAAGGATGAACCTGATTTTGTCAATGCTCTTAACAATGTTCCATCGCTGGATACAAATGAGATTGAGACTAGTGTGCTGGTGGATAACGGTGAGACCGTGGTTCTGGGTGGGGTGTTCGAGCGTATCCGCACCAATACCACCGAGAGAATTCCATTCTTTGGGGACTTGCCCTATGTGGGCTTTATGTTTAAGCAGAACGCGGAAAAGGATAATAATACTGAGCTGCTGATCTTTGTAACACCAAAGATCCTGAAAGAGACCATTGGCATGCGTTGATCGCAGCCATTTCTATTAGCCAGCATTTGATGGTTAACCAAGGGGGTGTGTCTGCTGGCACGCCCCTTTGTGTTTTGTGACAATGGTGGCTAGAGTGGTGCTAGCCTGAAAACACTTCAATTTTTCGTACTAAGACGCACCACATTCAAAGGGAGATGTGCCTTTTGTGGCACAATTGAGAGTCAATTGTTAGCTTGATCTGCCCATAATTAGTTGCTGAAAAGTTTAAATTGATACGCCATTGTATAAATGATGCAGAATCCTAAAAATATCTTTTTGATAGGTCCCATGGGGGTTGGTAAGAGCACTGTCGGGCGACAGTTAGCGGCTATCTTACGGATGGAGTTTGAAGATACCGATCATGAGATCCAGCGTCGGACCGGTGTGGATATCCCCACAGTGTTTGATTTTGAGGGCGAAGAAGGATTCAGGCGCAGAGAAAGGGCCGTGGTTGAGGCGCTGACCCAGGTCAGCGGCTTGGTATTGGCAACTGGAGGTGGTGTAGTCCTGGATCCAGATAATCGCCGTAGTCTTGCTGGACGTGGTGTGGTGGTCTATCTTTTGTGCTCGCCAGAGCAGCAGTACAGACGGACCAAACAGGGACATAGCCGTCCCCTGCTGCAGACAGAAGACCCGATGAACCGGTTGCGAGATCTGATGGATGAGCGAGAGCCGCTCTATCTTGAGATTGCAGATCTTGTGGTTTCAACCGAGAAACGGAGTGCTGGTGTTGTTGCCAGAGAGATAGTGAAACGACTCAATGAGCTGGATTAAATAACCGGTATGCAGAGAATAACTAAAACCGTAGAAGTGGATTTGGGTGATCGCTCCTATCCGATCCATATTGGGGCCGGGCTCCTGGATGATCCTGAACTCTACACCAGGCATATTTGTGGCCGCCAGGTGCTGGTGGTTAGCAATGAGGTGGTGGCGCCGCTCTATCTTGAACGTGTTACCACCGCCCTATCGGGATTTCAGTGCGAGGCAGTTGTGCTGCCGGATGGTGAGAAATTCAAGACCCTGGAGGTGTGGCAGGGTGTATTTGATGCCCTGTTACGCCATAGATTCAGTCGCCAGTGCACCATCGTTGCGCTAGGGGGTGGGGTGGTGGGCGACATGGCCGGGTTTGCCGCCGCCAGCTACCAACGGGGCATCAATTTTATCCAGGTGCCCACCACGCTCCTGGCCCAGGTGGATTCATCAGTGGGGGGGAAGACCGGAGTTAACCACCCATTGGGTAAGAACATGATCGGGGCCTTTCATCAACCCCTATGTGTCATTGCTGATACCGAAACCCTGAATACGCTGGATGATAGGCAGCTGTCTGCCGGTGTCGCTGAAGTGATCAAATATGGCCTTATTAATGATCCGGAGTTCTTTGCTTGGCTGGAGGATAATATCAGCCTCTTGCTGGCACGTGACCCTGAGGCTTTGGCCTTTGCCATTGAGCGTTCATGTATTGATAAGGCAAATGTTGTGGCGGCGGATGAACTTGAGGTTGGGCAGCGTGCACTATTGAATCTTGGTCATACTTTTGGCCACGCCATTGAGACTGGCATGGGATATGGCGAGTGGTTGCATGGTGAGGCCGTGGCGGCAGGGATCTGTATGGCGGCCAGATTTTCAGTGGTGCAAGGCTGGATGAATAGTAAAGATGAGCGTCGTATTATTGATCTGGTAGATAGATCGCAGCTACCGACAAAGCCGCCTGGGGCGCTGCAGGCAGAAAAAATCATGGAGCTGATGGCGGTGGATAAAAAGGTGCTGGATGGGCGGCTCAGGTTGGTTTTGCTGCAGGGAATAGGGAAATCCGTGGTTACGGACAGGTTTGATTTGGGCCAGTTACGCAATACTCTGAACTCTTATTGAATAGGGGCCGATAGATATGTCTCTGAGTGAACCAGCCAAAATACCACAGGCAAAAGGGTTCCAAATACCCGAGGCCTATTTTTCTAGCCCGGATCTAGCTCAGCGTGCCGATTTGTTACGGCATCTGACAGAAAATAGTAATCTGATTCCACTGGTCAGAGGTGTGGAAGGTATTGGCAAGAGTGCCTTTATAGGGCGTTTGCTGGATCTGGCGCCACAGAACTGGGTGCCTGTTGAAATTATAGCCGATGTGATGTTGCAGCCAGAGGCATTATTGGCAAAATTGGCGCGCACGTTTGGCCTGAATGATGCGGCTGAGGGATTGCTGGAGAGTTTGGCTCTGCATTTTGATCACCTGCGGCAGGATGGGTTCCTTCCGGTGATTGTTGTTGATGATGCACACCTGTTACCAGAAGACAGCATCGTTACCCTATTGCGGCTACACCAACAGGGGGCAAATGATAACCCGCTGGCCCAGATACTGCTTTTTGCCCAGCCTGAAATTGATAACCTGCTGAAGACTCCGCAGCTTAAGGTGATGAACCTACAGTTGCTGCAACTGCTGGATATGCCGTTATTCACCAGGGAGCAGACCGTACATTTTTTGGAACACTTGCTGGCGGCCAATGAATCAATCCCTCTATCCTTGGTCCAGGCAGAAAAAATATTTAGGGAAACCAAAGGCATGCCGGGCCATATTAAACGGCGGGCTATAGAGCTGACGGGTTCAACGGAAGTGAGGGAAAAAACCTTTGATATTCGTGAGTATGTTCCCACCAGAGCAGCTATTGGTGGGGGCATTGCTCTGCTTGTGGTGTTGTTGGGTCTGATCTATCAGGACAGTATCAATTCCATGTTTGCCAGTTCAGATGGAGCGCCTGAACCGGGTCAGAGTGAGCCGGTGCCTGCAGGCACTACACAGCCACTGGCACTGCCTAGCCCAACAGCTGAATCTGGGTCAGAGCCTGAGGTGGAAGTTGGAGCCAGGTTGACCTCTCATCACCCTACTAGTGCAGCCGATATGGCTCCGGGTGTAGAGCCGCCGGGGAAGACGGCATCAGTTGCTGATGCAGATCAGGCCCCGCTGGTAGCAGAACTAGGCATTGGTAAACAGCTGATCCATGATGAGCCTGCCCAAGCCCAAGTTAAAACTGAGTTGACGGCAGAGACAGTTGCTGCACCAAAGCTGGCTGAAGTCCCGGAGCCTGATATGGTTGAGCAGAAAGAGATGGAACCTGAACAGGCGGTGACAGTAGGACAAGAGGATAGCACTGCGGCCAAGGTGGCGGCGCCACCCTCGGATCAGAGTGCTTCGACGGCAACGCCGTCGGTGGCAAAGCCTGAACCAAAAACTAAGATGCCAGAGGTTGCTACAGATGAGGTAGTGGTGGTTTCTGAGCAGTCGAAAGCAAAAGTGCCTGATGTGAAACCCCAGGCAAAGCCTGTAACTCCCAAGGTTGAGAAGCCTGCTGTGTCGATTAAGACAGATACAAAGCCGGCCAGAACAAAGGTAGAGACGCTGGCCGTCAAGGGTGAGGCTGGGGTCAAGAGCCCGGTTGTTCGGAGTGATGGGAGAGCCGGTGTCCAAGCCAGAGCTGCTGCGCCTGTTGAGGAGAGGTCGACCCTCCTGGTTGAAAAAGAGGTGCCCGCAGTTAAGTTGACGCAAAAACAGGAAATAAGAACTGGGAGCAGCCTTGTGGCCGGTGATAGAAGGCTGCCAAGGAAGGTGCAAAAAAATGGTTTGTCTGTGCCGTTGCGGGAAGACTGGCTTTTGAAGCAGAGGCCATCCAGCTACACCATCCAGTTGGTAGGTTTGCAGGCAGAGCAGGGAATAAGCTCCTTTCTTCGCCGCCACTCTGTTGCCGGTCGGGTTGCTTATTATCGTACAAAACGCAATGGTAAGCCGTGGTTCCCGGTACTCTTTGAGCTTTTTTCGGATAGAAAAATGGCGACCCAGGCCAAGGATGAGTTGCCTGAAAGTCTTCGTAAATCGGGTGTTTGGCTGCGAACGATAGGCTCAGTACAAAAAGAGATAAGGGCTAGATAGAAGGTACAAAATCTGTGCGGTAGTTGTGGAAAAATCCCATGATGCTAGCCTAAAGAGCCCGATTCTATTATCCTACGCTGTTCTGTTTGACCGATTGGACCCGTTTCGGACGATATTGGTTTTTGTGCCTGTGCTATACGGCATCGGGCGCATATTGTATTTAAATTATGCCGGCATCCGGTTGATGATGTCTGGCCAAGTTAAAGATGAGGTTTGCGATGACCCCAGGGGCTTTACCAACCAAGCAAGGATTATATGATCCAAAGAATGAGCATGATGCTTGCGGAGTCGGCTTTATAGCGGACATTAAAGGACAGAAAAGTCATAAGATTGTAAAGCAGGGGTTAGAGATTCTTAAAAATCTCACCCATCGTGGCGCTGTGGGTGCCGATCCGTTGGCCGGAGATGGCGCTGGATTGTTGATGCAGATTCCAGACGAGTTCTTGCGCGCTGAGACCAGTTTTGACCTGCCAGCAGTGGGTGAGTATGGCGTTGGCATGGTATTTCTGCCGCAGGGTGAGTCTGCCCGCAAACAGTGTGAAGAGAAGGTTGCCTACTACATCGCAGCCGAGGGCCAGAAGTTTCTTGGCTGGCGTGATGTGCCGGTCAGTAGTGAAGGTCTGGGTGAGACGGTCAAGGCGTGTGAGCCCGTGGTGCGACAGATATTTATCGGCTGCGGCTCCAACTGCAGCGATCAGGACTCCTTTGAGCGCAAACTGTTTGTAATCCGCAAGCAGATTGAGAATGAGGTGCGTGAGTGTGGCAGTGGGTGCAATAGCTTCTACATCGTCTCCATGTCTTCCCGAGTGCTGCTGTATAAGGGCATGCTTCTGGCCAACCAGGTCGGGGTGTTCTACGGCGATCTAAACGATGAAAGAGTGGTGAGCGCGCTGGCGCTGGTGCATCAGCGCTTCTCCACCAACACCTTCCCCACCTGGGATCTGGCCCAGCCGTTCCGCATGATTGCCCATAACGGCGAGATCAACACCATGCGTGGCAACGTAAACTGGATGGCGGCCCGCCGACACTCCATGTTCTCCGAGGTGATGGGGGACGACTTGGACAAGGTGTGGCCCCTGATCCCAGAAGGGCAGTCGGACTCGGCCTGTTTTGATAATGCGCTGGAGCTGTTGGTGCAGGGCGGTTACTCCCTGGCCCACGCCATGATGTTGCTAATTCCCGAGGCTTGGCACGACAACCCGTTGATGGATCCGGCCAGACGCGCCTTCTATGAATATCACTCCGCCCTGATGGAGCCGTGGGATGGCCCTGCCGCAGTGGCCTTTACCGATGGCCGCCAGATCGGCGCCACCCTGGACCGTAACGGCCTGCGTCCGGCCCGGTACCTGATCACCGATGACAACCTGGTGGTAATGGCGTCCGAGATGGGAGTCCTGGGGATTCCCGAAGAGAAGATCGTCAAGAAGTGGCGTCTGCAGCCGGGCAAGATGCTGCTCATCGATATGGAGAAGGGACGCATCATCGATGATGCTGAGATCAAGGCGGAACTCTCGGCCAAACGTCCCTACCAGCAGTGGCTGGACGAGACCCAGATTATGGTACGGGATCTGCCGGTCACCGTGTCGCCCATGGCCCCGGATGACCAGACCCTGTTGCAGAGACAGCAGGCCTTTGGTTATACCCAGGAAGATATCAAATTTCTCATGCTGCCCATGGCCGCATCCGGCCAGGAGGCGACCGGCTCCATGGGTTCCGACAGCCCGGTGGCGGTTCTGTCCGATAAGCCCAAGCCGCTGTTTAACTACTTCAAGCAGACCTTTGCCCAGGTTACCAATCCACCGATCGACCCGATTCGGGAAGAGTTGGTGATGTCCCTGGTGTCGCAGATTGGACCACGTCCAAATCTGCTGGAACTGGATCAGACCTCAGCCCAGAAGCGGCTGGAGGTTACCAATCCACTGATTACCAATACCAGTCTGGCGCGGGTGCGTTATATCGATGCCCTGACCAAAGGGGCCTTCCGCACCTTTACTGCAGATATCTGTTACCCGGCCGACCGTGGTGCAGCAGGCATGGAGCCGGCCCTGCATCGCCTGTGTGATACCGCCGAGAAGGCAGTGCGGGAGGGATACAATATCCTGATTCTGTCCGACCGTTGTATGGACGCGGATCACATTGCCATTCCAGTACTCCTGGCCACCGCCGCCGTGCATCACCATCTGGTGCGTACCGGCTTGCGTACCTCATCCGGTCTGGTGGTTGAGACCGGAGCCGCGCGTGAGGTGCATCACTTTGCCGTGCTGGCAGGTTATGGTGCTGAGGCCATCAACCCGTATGTGGCGCTGGACACCATTGCCAAGCTGAGACATAAGCTGCCGGAAGAGGTGAGTGAAGAAGAGGTGTTGCTACGCTACAAGAAGGCGGTTGGTAAAGGCCTACTGAAGGTGATGTCGAAGATGGGCATCTCTACCTATCAGTCCTATTGCGGCGCCCAGATCTTTGATGCAGTTGGTCTCTCCACTGAGTTGGTGGATCGGTATTTTACCGGCACCTCCAGCACCATTGAGGGCGTTGGCTTAGCGGAGTTGGCAGAAGAGGCGGTGCGTTGGCACCGTACCGCGTTCGGCTCCTCCCCCATCTATCAGGATGCCCTGGATGTGGGCGGCGACTACGCCTACCGGATACGTGGTGAAGAGCATGTCTGGACCGCGGATACCATATCAAAACTACAGCATGCGACCCGCGCCAACGATGCCAAGACCTTCGCAGAGTATTCGCGCATCATCAACGAGCAGAGTGAAAAACTGTTGACTCTGCGGGGTCTGTTTGAGTTCAAGTGGGCCAAAGAACCGGTGCCACTGGACGAAGTGGAGCCGGCGAAAGAGATCGTTAAACGCTTTGCTACCGGCGCCATGTCATTTGGTTCAATCTCCATGGAGGCCCACTCTACCCTGGCGGTTGCCATGAACCGGATTGGCGGCAAATCCAACACCGGTGAAGGTGGTGAAGAGCCGGAGAGGTTTGAACCACTGGAAGATGGTTCCAGCAACCCGATGCGTTCGGCCATCAAGCAGGTGGCCTCGGGACGTTTCGGCGTTACCGTGGAGTATCTGGTGAATGCCGATGATATCCAGATCAAGATGGCCCAGGGCGCCAAGCCCGGAGAGGGCGGTCAGTTACCGGGTCACAAGGTGAATGCCCAGATTGCACGGGTGCGTCACTCTACCCCTGGTGTTGGCCTGATCTCACCACCACCGCATCATGACATCTACTCCATTGAGGATCTGGCGCAGCTGATCCATGACCTGAAAAATGTCAATCCGAAGGCGCGTATCTCGGTAAAGTTGGTATCCGAGGTGGGTGTGGGAACGGTTGCGGCGGGTGTATCCAAGGCCCATGCCGATCATGTAACCATCTCTGGTTTTGACGGTGGTACCGGGGCCTCGCCTCTCACCTCCATCAAGCACGCCGGCTCCCCCTGGGAGATCGGGCTGGCCGAGACCCATCAGACCCTGGTGATGAACCGTCTGCGTGGCCGTATTGCGGTGCAGGCGGATGGCGGCATGCGTACCGGTCGTGATGTGGTTATTGCCGCCCTGCTGGGTGCGGATGAATTGGGTTTTGCTACCGCGCCATTGATTGTTGAGGGTTGTCTCATGATGCGTAAGTGTCACCTCAACACCTGTCCGGTGGGTGTGGCCACCCAGGATCCGGAACTGCGTAAGCGTTTCACCGGCAAGCCGGAACATGTGGTGAACTTCTTCTTCTTCATAGCAGAGGAGGTGCGCCAGCTCATGTCTAAACTTGGTTTCCGCACCTTCGATGAAATGATCGGTCAGCGTGACAAGCTGGAGATGCGCAAGGCGATCAATCACTGGAAGGCCCGTGGCCTGGACTACTCTCGTCTGTTGCACAAACCGGAGGTTGGACCTGAGGTTGCGATCTCTAACTGCGAGGTGCAGGACCATGGTCTGGACAAGGCCCTGGATCACGAGATGATCAGTCAGGCGCAACCAGCCCTTGAGAAGGGTGAGTCGGTGCAGATTGAGACCAACATATTCAACTACAACCGTACCTTTGGTGCCATGCTGTCAGGCGAGGTTGCCAGGCGTTATGGTTATGCCGGACTTCCCGATGACACCATCCATATCAAGGCCAATGGCACCGCGGGGCAGAGCTTTGGCGCCTGGCTGGCCAAGGGCGTAACGGTGGAGCTGGCAGGTGAAGGCAACGATTATGTGGGTAAAGGATTGTCCGGCGGACGCCTGATAATCTACCCGCCGGCCAAGAGCAATCTGGTACCGGAAGAGAATATTATCGTTGGCAATACCGTACTCTACGGCGCCATCGGCGGAGAGTGTTTTTTCCGCGGTGTGGCAGGAGAGCGATTTTGTGTGCGTAACTCCGGAGCCACTGCGGTGGTGGAGGGCGTGGGTGACCACGGTTGCGAATACATGACCGGAGGTGTAACCGTAGTGCTGGGTAGTACCGGGCGTAACTTTGCCGCCGGTATGAGTGGTGGTATCGCCTATGTCCTGGATGAGGATGGAAACTTTGAGCAGCACTGCAATCTCTCCATGGTGGAGTTGGAGCCGATTGCCGCTGAGGATGAGGCCCTTGAGTCCATGGAGCATATGGGCGGAGACCTGGAGACCCACGGTCGGGTGGATATCAGCCGGGATATGACCCGTTATGACGCCATCAGGTTGAAGCAGTTGGTGGAGAAACATATGCACTACACAGACAGTTCCAGGGCCAGGCACATCCTGGACAACTGGAGTGACTATCTGCCCAAGTTTGTGAAGGTTATGCCGGTAGACTACCGTCGTGCCCTGCTTGAGATGCAGGCGGAGAAAGATGCGGCAAGCACGCTGGCCAAGGGGGGGCAATAATCATGGGTAAGCCTACAGGTTTTATGGAGTATCCACGCCAGGATCGCGTCTATGCGCCGGTTGCAGACCGGATTAACAACTACCAGGAATTTATGATCCCCCTCAGCGAGGATGTCCTGAATATGCAGGGTGCCCGCTGTATGGATTGTGGCATACCCTTCTGTCACAACGCCTGCCCGGTGGATAACATCATCCCGGACTGGAATGACCTGGTCTACAAGGGGGATTGGAGACGGGCACTGGAGATCCTGCACAGTACCAATAACTTCCCTGAGTTCACCGGACGCATCTGCCCGTCCCCATGTCAGGAGGCTTGCACTCTGAACCTGGAGGATGAGCCGGTAACCATCAAGACCATCGAGTACTCCATCATCGAGCGGGGTTGGGCAGAGGGTTGGATCAAACCGGAAATCCCAGCACACAAGACTGGAAAAAAGGTTGCCGTGGTGGGTTCCGGCCCAGCCGGGATGGCCTGCTCCCAACAGTTGGCCCGTGCCGGTCATAGCGTGGTGCTGTTTGAAAAGAACAACCGTATCGGTGGTTTGATGCGTTATGGCATCCCGGACTTCAAGCTGGATAAGAAGGTAATCGATCGGCGCATGAGTCAGATGACCACCGAGGGGGTGGAGTTTCGCCCCAATACGCATATTGGCGTAGATCTGCAGGCAGATAAGCTGTTGGATGAGTTTGATGCAGTTGCACTTTGCGGTGGCTCGGAACAGCCACGGGACCTGCCGATACCTGGTCGTGAGCTTGAAGGTGTGGAATTTGCCATGGATTTTCTGCGCACCAACAGCCGGCGGGTACAGGGGGATGACATCCCGGAGGATAAGTTTATCTCTGCCGAGGGCAAGAGCGTGGTGGTTATTGGTGGCGGTGATACCGGTTCTGACTGCATCGGCACCTCCACTCGTCATGGCGCCCTCTCCGTAACCCAGCTGGAGATCCTGCCCAAGCCTCCGGAAAAGGAGAACAAGGAGCTGACCTGGCCAAACTGGCCCAACAAGCTGCGCACCTCCTCCTCCCATGAAGAGGGTTGTGAGCGCATGTGGTCTGTTACCACCAAGCGCTTTGTGGGCGAGGACGGCAAGCTTACCGGGGTGGTGTGTGCCCAGGTGGAATGGAATCAGGATGAGGATGGAAACTGGCAGATGACAGAGGTTGAGGGTTCAGAGTTTGAGCTCAAGGCTGAGCTGGTAACCCTGGCCATGGGCTTTCTGCACCCGATACATGAGGGCATGTTGGTCCAGCTTGGCATCAGCCTGGATGGTCGTGGTAATGTAAAGGGCGGCACCGAGGGTGCTGGCGCGTACAAGACCTCTGTAGATGGGGTGTTTGCCGCTGGTGATATGCGCCGCGGCCAGTCACTGGTGGTGTGGGCTATCCGCGAAGGGCGACAGTGTGCCCGTTCTGTGGATGAGGACCTGATGGGTAAGAGTGATCTGCCCAGGTAGATATGCACACTACAGTTTAGTAGTTTTTATCAAGCCGGTTCCAGACATCCTGGAGCCGGTTTTTTTGCTGAATAATTAGTGATATAGTTCAATAGGTTAGGCGTGTTGATTTGAATCATTCAATACTATATATTGGGTTTTTGAGTGGCCGTGCCGCGGATTGAAGTGACTTTGGGGCATTGGGTGTGTTGGCTTGGTGTGCTTAGACGTCACCGGGCCGGTTTATTTGGGGAGATACCTATGTCTATTAGAAAAAATATAACCGCCTCTATGGGCGCCCTTTGTCTGACATTGGCAGCCGGCCTTGTTCAGGCTGGAGATACCATCAAGATCGGTAGCTTTCTGGCTGTAACGGGACCGGCCTCTTTTCTGGGTGATCCGGAGCTGAAGACGCTGCAGATGTATGTGCAGGAGATAAACGCCAAGGGGGGAGTAAACGGTAAGCAGTTGGAGCTGATCCATTATGACACCAGCGGCAAGGCCAAAGAGGCGGTAAATTTTACCAAGCGCCTGGTGAAGAAGGATCGGGTGGACCTGATTGTTGGTGGTTCCACTTCGGGCACTACCATGGCGGCCATACCCATTGTGGAGAAAAACCGGATTCCGTTTATCTCTCTGGCAGGCTCGGTGAAGATCATCGACCCGGTCAAGAAGTGGGTGTTCAAGGTGCCTCACACTGATCGCATGGCTGCAGCCAAGATATTTGCCGACATGAAAAAGCGTGGTCTGACCAAGTTGGCCCTGATCAGCGGTGATGGTGGTTTCGGCAAATCAGGTCGTGCTCAGACCATGGAATTGGCACCAACTCATGGGATCAAGATTGTTGCTGATGAATCCTACGGCAAGAAAGACACCGACATGACGGCCCAGCTCACCAAGATTCGTGATACCGATGCCCAGGCCATCCTCAACTTCGGTTTTGGTGCCGGCCCTGCCATTGTTACCAAGAATGTACATCACCTTGGAATCAAACTGCCCCTATACCAGTCACACGGTGTAGCCTCCAAGAAGTATATCGCCCTGGCCGGAGTTGCGGCTGAGGGTGTACGCCTGCCCGCCGCCGCCCTGTTGGTGGCAGATAAGCTGGCGGATGGTGAGAAGCAAAAACCGGTATTGATCTCCTACAAGTCTGCATTCGAGGCCAAGCATGGTGCGGTCTCCACCTTTGGTGGTCATGCCTATGATGGTTTGATGATTGCGGTTGAGGCACTCAAGCGTGCCGGTTCAGCAGACAAGGCCAAGGTGCGGGATGAGATTGAGAAGACCCAGGGCTTTATCGGTACCGGCGGAGTGTTTAATATCACTGCCAAGGATCATCTAGGTCTGGGGCTGGATGCCTTTAAGATGCTGGAGATCAAGGGTGGCGATTGGGTGGTAGTGGAGTAACTATCATCTTGAAAGAGCGCTAGTTGTATGTGGGACCAGATCCTGCAATTTCTGTTTACCGGGGTCACCGTGGGCGCAACCTATGCCCTGGTGGCCCTTGGTTTTGCCATCATCTATAACGCCTCTGACGTGGTGAATTTTGCTCAGGGTGAGTTTGTGATGATGGGCGCCATGTGCGCCGTCTTCCTCTACTCCGGCAGTGGCCTGCCGCTGCCCGTGGCTCTGCTGCTGGCGGTGGCACTGACGATTGTGCTGGGCATGTCGTTTCAGCGTTTTGCCATCGCGCGGGCGCGCGGGGCCTCGGTGGTTAGCACCATCATCATAACTATCGGTGCATCCATCTTCCTGCGTGGGGTGGCGCTGCTGTTGTGGGGTAAGGATATCCTTGCCATGCCTCATTTTTCCGGCGAGACCCCAATCCAGTTGGGACGTGCAACCCTGTTGCCACAGAATCTGTGGGTGATGGGGGGTACCGGGGTGATGGTGTTGGCCGTACACTACTTTTTTCATCATACCACCCTGGGTAAGGCGGTTATCGCCTGCTCCTGCAACCGTACCGCTGCGCATCTGGTGGGGATCAATGTGGGGCTGATGATGTTGATCGCCTACGGCCTGTCGGCATTCCTGGGCGCCATGGCAGGGGTGCTGGTGACCCCGATAACGTTTACCTCGTATGACGCCGGGGTGATGTTGGGGCTAAAGGGGTTTTCTGCGGCCATCCTGGGTGGTATGGGAAATCCCATGGGGGCGGTGGCGGGTGGCCTGCTGTTGGGGCTGATTGAATCCATGGCGGCGGGCCTGATCTCATCCGGGTATAAGGATGCCATCGGGTTTGTGGTGCTGCTGCTGGTGTTATTCCTGCGTCCCAGTGGTCTGTTTGGCAAGGCGTCAGCGGAGCGGGTATGAGTCAACGCAAAGGTTTTTACCTGTTGACGCTGTTGGTGGTGTTGCTGCCACTGCTGTTTCCGGATAACTATTTTGTAACCGTGGTTGCGGTCTCTGCCGGCCTGAATGCCATCCTGGCGGTGAGCCTGAATCTACTGATGGGTTATGCCGGTCAGATCTCTCTTGGGCATGCGGCCTTTTTTGGCATGGGCGCCTATACGTCTGCCATTCTTACCACCAAATTTGCCTGGAATCCCTGGCCTGCCATGGTCGCAGGTATGATCCTGACCGGGACTATTGCCTTTTTTATGGCGCGACCGGTACTGAAGCTGAAGGGGCACTATCTGGCCATGGCCACCCTGGGCTTTGGTATCATTATCAATATTATTCTGGTGCAGGCGGTTGGGTTGACCGGCGGCCCGGATGGTCTGGGTGAGATACCGACCCTCTCCTTCTTTGGTTGGCAGGTGGATACGGACCTGCGCTGGTATATTGTAATCGGCAGCTGCATGCTGCTGGTGGTGTGGTTGGCCCTGAATCTGATCAACTCCCGTAGCGGCCGCGCCCTGCGCGCCCTGCACGGTTCCGAAGTGGCTGCGGAGATGATGGGGATAGATACCACCGCCACCAAGACCGGTGTGTTTGTAATGGCGGCGTTGATCGCCTCTCTGGCCGGTAGCCTGTTTGCCCATCAGCAGTCATTTGTCAGTCCGGATTCATGTGATTTTTTCTTCTCCATTGAGCTGGTGACCATGGTGGTTTTGGGTGGTATGGCCTCCACCTATGGGGCGGTATTTGGCGCCATTGTCCTCACCTTTCTGCCGGAACTGCTGGTGGTATTTGAAGATTTTGAGGTAATGATATTTGGCGCTATCCTCATGTCCATGATGATCTTTCTGCCCCAGGGGATGTTTGTTGGTATGCAGAATCTGCTCCAGCGCCTGACCCATCGACGTAGTGCATTGCCCGGTGAGGATCCCAATGAACCTGCTTGAGGTAGAGGGGCTGGAAAAGTCGTTTGGTGGGGTTACCGCCATATCTGATCTGCACTTCGAGGTGCCGCCGGGATTGGTGTATTCGGTCATCGGGCCCAATGGTGCTGGCAAGACCACCCTGTTCAATATGTTGTCAGGAATCTACAAACCGGATGAAGGGAGAGTGCGGTTTGATGACCACGACCTGAACGGGTTGCTGCCCCATCAGGTGGCACAGCTTGGGGTCTCCCGCACCTTCCAGAATCTGCAGCTGTTCTTCAATATGAGCGTGCTGGACAATGTAATGGTGGGTTGCCATCTGCGCAGTCACAGTGGCCCATTAAGCGGCGCCCTGCGCCTGCCCAATGTGCGGCGTGAGGAGGAGTTGACCGAACACTGGGGACATGAGGCCCTGGAGTTTTGTGGTCTGGACGATCTTATCGGGCGTGAGGCCTCGGCCCTGCCCTATGGCGCGTTGAAGCGTCTGGAGATTGCGCGTGCCCTGGCCTCCCGGCCACGACTGCTGATGATGGATGAGCCAGCCGCTGGCCTGAATGATACCGAGACCGTCGAGTTGCGCGCCCTGATCAGACGTATCTGTGATGCCGGGATAACGGTGCTGCTGGTTGAACACAACATGGGTCTGGTGATGCAGGTGTCTGATCGCATCCTGGTGCTGGATTATGGCAGCCGTCTGGCGGAGGGCAGCCCAGAGCAGATCCGCAGTGATCCCAAGGTGATAGAGGCCTATCTGGGCGGAGAGGTGCAGTATGCCGTCTGACCCCATGCTCAAGGTAAGCAGCGTCAGCACCCACTATGGTCCGGTTCAGGCCCTGCATGGAATCTCCATGGAGGTCTATCCGGGGGAGCTGGTGGCGATAGTGGGCGCCAATGGTGCCGGTAAGACCACACTATTGCATACCCTGTCCCGGGTGCAGAATGCCAGTGCTGGCCAGGTGTGGTTTGATGGTATGGAGATTACCCGCCTGCCGCCGCATAAGATAGTTGCCGCCGGGGTGTGTCAGGTGCCGGAGGGACGCCAGGTGTTCGCCCCGCTGAGCGTGGATGACAATCTGCGTCTGGGTGGTTTCACCCAACGTAAGGACCACCATTGGTTCGAGCAGGAGCTGGAACGGGTGTACGATCTATTTCCCATCCTGAAGGAGAAGTGGCAGCAGGCAGCTGGCACCCTGTCTGGAGGTCAGCAGCAGATGTTGGCAATCGGCCGTGCCCTGCTGGGCCGTCCACGCCTGCTACTGTTGGATGAGCCATCCATGGGATTGGCGCCGCTGCTGGTGGAGGAGATCTTCCGCATTATCCAGCAGTTGAATGAGCAGGGTGTGACTATCCTGTTGGTGGAGCAGAACGCCCGTGCCGCCCTGGGCATTGCCGACCGTGGTTATGTGCTGGAGACCGGTAGTGTGGTGCTGTCGGCCAAGGCGGATGAACTGCTTGAGGATGAGGCGGTACGCCGCGCCTATCTTGGCTACTGAGTTTGGAGGTATTAGGCTATGTATGTTGAACAGATCATGACCCGCAAGATGGATGTCGCAACCGTGGATATGAAGCTGAGTCAGGCCTCACAGCTGATGCATGAGAAGGAGCGCCGCTTTCTGCCGGTGGTGGATGACGCCATGCAGCTGGTGGGGTTGTTTACCCATCGTGAGCTGGCCCAGTCCGAACCATCCAGCATAACCACCCTCTCGGTGGGAGAGGTCAACTATCTTACCTCCAAGATTACCGTGGGTCAGATCATGCAAGAGGCGCCCCCCACCTGTACCCCCAACACCCTGGTGGAAGAGGCGGGCCATATGATGCGGCAGAAGAAGATTGGCTGCCTGCCGGTGCTTGATGGCCAGCGACTGGTGGGTGTGATTACCGAGGATGATATCCTGGATTTCCTACTGGATATCACCGGTTGCGGTCTGCATGATACCACCCGACTGGCGCTACACCTGCCAGATGTAAAAGGCGCACTGGGAACCCTACTAGACCAGATCAATGATCTGGGAGGTTATATCGCCACTGTGGTCTCACCCATGACCCGGGACAAGACCGGGATGCGGATGGTGATTGTACGGTTTCGGGCCGAGGATCCGCGCCGGATCGATGATCAGCTGCGGGAGCTGGGCTACGACCTGATTACCGAGGAACTGCCGGACAGGGTTGATGGCTGAGATAGAACAGAAAACCACACCTGAGCAGATCGGTCGCTGGATGGAACAGAGTGACCGCTTTGCCCGCATGCTGGGGGTGCGTCTGGACGAGGCCCGGGAGGGGTATGCCAGGGCTTCACTGGAGATCACGGAGGAGATGCAAAATGCGGTGGGGATTACCCAGGGAGGCGTCACATTCACCCTGGCGGACTTCGCCTTTGCCGTGGCCTCTAACTCCCATGGTTCGGTGGCAGTTAGCCTGAATGCCCAGATCACCTACACCGCATCCAGCCAGGCGGGTGACCGGCTGATAGCCAGCGCCAGCGAAGTGAACCGGACCCGTAGTACCGGGCTGTACCAGATCGAGGTACACAATGGTGTGGGAAAACTGATTGCGCTCTTTACCGGCACCGTCTATCGACGTAAAGATGGGCTGGAGCAGTGGATGAAAACAGAAACAGCCGAGGGGATAACAGAATGATTTTGCACACAGACGTTGAGACCATGCCACGTGAGGATCTGGAGGCGCTGCAGCTACGACGCCTCAAGGCCACGGTGGAACGCTGTTATGCAACCGTGGGTTTCTATCGTGATGCCATGGATGAACTGGGCTTCAAGCCGCACCATCTGAAGAGTCTGGATGATGTGCGTAATCTCCCCTACACCAAGAAGGAGCATCTGCGTCAGAACTACCCCTTTGGCATGTTTGCCGTGCCCACCGATCAGGTGGTGCGGGTACATGCATCCTCCGGCACCACCGGCAAGCCCACGGTGGTAGGCTACACCAAGCGGGATATCCAGACCTGGTCCAAGTTGATGGCGCGCTCTCTTGCCGCTGCCGGTATGCGTCCGGGGGACCGCCTGCACAACGCCTACGGCTATGGCCTGTTTACCGGTGGCCTGGGCTTTCATTATGGTGCGGAAAAACTAGGGGCTATGGTGACCCCCATGTCTGGTGGACAGACCCAGAAGCAGATCATGCTGCTGCAGGACTTTGAACCCACCGCTCTGGGTTGCACCCCATCCTACGCCCTGAACATTGCCGAAGAGGCCGATGCTATGGGGGTGGATATCCGCAAGCTATCCTTAAAGCTGGGTGTGTTCGGGGCTGAGCCCTGGACTGAGGAGATGCGTTTTGAGATCGAATCCCGTCTGGGGATAGATGCGGTGGATGTGTATGGCCTGTCCGAGGTGATTGGCCCGGGAGTGGGTATAGAGTGTGTTAATGCCAAGGATGGGCTACACATCTGGGAGGATCATTTTCTGGTGGAGTGTGTAGATGTGGATACAGGTAAGCCGCTGCCATATGGTGAGGAGGGTGAGATCGTATTCACCTCCTTGACCAAAGAGGCCTTCCCCATCATCCGCTATCGTACCCGTGATATCTCGGTGTTGAATTCTGCCCCATGCAAGTGTGGCCGCACCCATGTACGCATGGCTCGTGTCACCGGTCGCAGCGATGATATGCTGATCATCCGTGGGGTGAACGTGTTTCCATCCCAGGTGGAGTCAATCCTGATGAAGACTGAAAATCTGTCGCCCTTCTATCAGATCGAGGTATTCCGTGAGGGCAACATGGACAGCATGGGGGTCAACGTAGAGGCCAGTCCACCGCTGATGGAGCAGGGGCAGGAGGCGATGGATCGGGTTGCAGCCAAGGTCAGCAAGGATATAAAGGACTTTGTTGGGGTCTCGTGCAAGATAAATATCAAGAATGTGGGTGAAGTGCCGCGTTCCCAGGGTAAGGCGGTGCGGGTCATCGATCACCGTAAATAGCTATGTGTGCCGGAGTGTTCCGGTGTAAAAGAGGTAATTAAGTTGAACCAGGTAACAGCAAAACCAGCCGCAGAGCGGCGTTTCATGTCGGGTAACGAGGCCGTGGCCAGGGGTGCGTGGGAGGCCGGTTGTCAGGTGATCACCGCCTATCCGGGAACTCCAGCCACCGAGATCCTGGAGTATGCCGGCCAGTATGAAGATATGTATAGCGAGTGGTCGGTGAATGAGAAGGTATCACTGGAGGTGGCAATCGGGGCCTCCCTGGCCGGGAGTCGCTCTCTCTGCGCCATGAAGCATGTGGGCCTGAATGTGGCCTCCGATGCCCTCATGACCCAGACCCTGGTAGGGGTGAAGGGTGGATTGGTGGTGGCGGTGGCTGACGATGTTGGTCTCTCTTCATCCCAGAATGAGCAGGACTCCCGCAACTGGGGGCGTTTTGCCAATGTGCCGGTATTGGAGCCATCTGACGCCCAGGAGGCGTATCAGATGGTGCAGCATGCATTTGAGCTGTCGGAGCAGTTTGATACCCCGGTGATTCTGCGCCTCACCACCCGCATCTGCCATGTGAAGGCGGTGGTGTCACCCGGTGAACGGCGGGAAAATGAGGTGGCTGGGTTTGAGAAGGATATGGCGAAATATGTCATGGTGCCCGGCAATGCCAAGAAACGCATCCCGGTGATGTTTGAACGGTTGGAAGAGCTACGCCGGCATAGCGAGGCCAGTGAGTTGAACTACCTGCATCCAGGCAGTGACCAGCGGGTCGGGTTTATCACCTCCGGTCCCACCTTCCTGCATGTGCTGGAGAGCTACCCCAATGCACCGGCCCTGAAGCTGGGTCTCAGTCATCCGCTACCCATGGAGAAGATCCGCGCCCTGTCGCAACAGGTGGAGCGACTGGTGGTGGTGGAAGAGGTGGATCCCCTGCTGGAGACCGAGATCAAGGCGGCGGGCATCGAGGTGTCTGGTAAGGATATCCTGCCGCGTATGGGTGAACTTGCGCCCCATGTGTTGCGTCCGGCCATAGAGCGCCTGCTGGGTAATGCGGTCCCGATCGAGACCAAGGTGGCGCCCCCGGTGGAGCCGAAGGTGGAGGCCAAAACAGAAAAGGTCCCGGGGGATGATCTGTTCCCGCGTCCGCCCACCATGTGCGTGGCCTGTCCACATCTGGGAATCTACTACTGCCTGTCCCATATCAAGAACACCTACATTGCAGGTGATATCGGCTGCTACACTCTGGGCGCCGGCCATCCCTGGAATGCCCTGGATACCTGCATCTGTATGGGGGCCTCCATGGGTGTGGCCCTGGGTCTGGATAAGGGGCGTAGCAAGGATGATGATAAAAAGAATATCATTGCCGTAATCGGCGACTCCACCTTCCTGCATATGGGTATGCAGGGGCTGTTGGACATCACCTATAACAAGGGTAATGTCACAGTACTGTTGTTGGACAACCGCGCCGTGGGCATGACCGGCGGTCAGGATGGACCCAGCACCGGGCGCAGTCTGCAGGGTGAAGAGACCCTGCGGGTGGACTTTCGCAAGCTGGTGGAGGCCCTGGGGGTGAAGCCGGAGCGGATACGTGAGGTCAATCCCTATGAACTGCCAACCCTGTTTACCGCCCTGCGGGAAGAGACTAAGGCCAATGAGCCATCGGTGATCATCACCAATCAGCCCTGTGTGCTGGTGGACTTCTACGCACCCAAGCCACCGCTGACGGTGGAAGAGCCTGACTGTAATGGCTGTGGCAACTGCCTGGATCTGGGTTGCCCGGCCATCTATGTCACCCGGCGTGAGACCGAGGTCAAGCCCAACGGCAAGGAGAAGAAGCTCTCCTTCGTGCAGATCGACTCTGCTGCCTGCACCGGTTGTGATCTCTGTCCCAAGACCTGTGCGCCAGACGCCATTGTGCCCATGCAAACTGCCCAGCAGTAACCGTTTAAGAGAGAGACTATTGTGAGTGAAAACAACATAACCAACATCCTGGTGGCCGGTATTGGTGGCCAGGGGGTGATGACCGCCGCCGAGATTCTGTCCCAGACTGCCCTGCAGCAGGGCTTCGATGTGAAGAAGACCGAGGTGGCCGGTATGGCCCAACGTGGCGGCGTGGTTACCTCCCATGTGCGTTTTGGGGCGCGGGTGCTCTCCCCGGCCATTGCCCCGGGTGAGGCCGACATCCTGATCGGATTTGAGCCGGCCGAGGCCCTGCGTTGGTGCACCCACCTGCGGAAAGATGGGGTGGCCATGGTCAATGTGCTACGCCAGAAACCGCCGGTGGTTAACACCGGGCTGTTTGACTACCCGGATGATCCGGTGGCTGAGATCCGGGAGGCTGGAATCGATGTGCACGCCTTCGATGCCGGGGCCATTGCCCGGGAGCTGGGGAATCCGAAGCTGGTGAATACCGTGATGCTGGGGGCCATCTCTGGATACCTGCCATTTTCGGCTGAGGTGCTGAAGAGCGCGATCCTGGACCGCTTCCGTCAGCACAAACCGAAGCTGGTGGAGATCAACGAGCAGGCGTTTGAGGCCGGGCGCAAGGCAGACGGAACCTCATAGCGGGAGAGGTTGTATCAGGAACATATAGCTGGTGGATTTGCTGAATATTGTTTCCGGTGAGTCATACAGATTTTCCGTGTACAATCCCCCACTAAAGAACCACCAAAATAAGGAAACCCGCCCGTGGGAGAACTAAAAAACGATCGCTTTCTGCGCGCCCTGTTGCGCGAACCTGTGGATATGACACCGGTCTGGATGATGCGCCAGGCCGGGCGCTATCTTCCCGAATACCGGGCGGCCCGTGCCAAGGCCGGTGATTTCATGAGCCTGTGCCAGAATCCGGAGTTGGCCTGTGAGGTAACCATTCAACCCCTGGAGCGGTTCCCGCTGGATGCGGCGATCCTGTTCTCGGATATCCTCACCATTCCCGATGCCATGGGGCTGGGCCTCTACTTCAGCGAGGGTGAGGGTCCCTGCTTCGAACGTCCGATCCAGGACGAGGCGGCGGTGCAGGCCCTGGCTGTACCCGATCCAGAAGATGAACTGGGCTATGTGATGGATGCGGTACGCACCATCCGGCGCGAACTGGATGGCAGGGTTCCCCTGATCGGTTTCTCCGGTAGCCCCTGGACCCTGGCCACCTATATGGTGGAGGGTGGAACCACCAAGAACTTTGCCCTGGTCAAGGGCATGATGTTTGACCGTCCCGATCTGATGCACACCCTGCTGGGTAAGCTGGCGGACTCGGTTACCAGTTATCTGAATGCGCAGATTGCGGCCGGCGCCCAGGCAGTGATGATCTTTGATACCTGGGGTGGCGTGTTGAGTCCACGGGATTATGAG
>JAAGZL010000681.1 GCA_024206335.1 Gammaproteobacteria bacterium | reverse complement strand
CCTGGAAAGTTCCAGAATATTTGATTATTTTTTTCAATGTTTAGCAAATGTTTCACCCCATTTGGCATCATTTAAAACTAGGGTGGTCGGAGATCGAACGAGCGCTACTGCCGCGATTAGCAAAGTAATTTCTATGCAATTTTGTTATTTTTACCAGGGGGGGGGGCTCTGGTACACTCAAAGGGACCCCTAACTCAAAATATTTTGTACTATTGATTTTCTGGGGCAAATAATGGTAATTCCTGAAAATTTGAAGCTTCTACGACCATAAACAAAAGTTCGAAATTTTGACATTTTGAGGGCCCCGGGGGACCAAAATGGGACCCCGAACAAAAAATTAAATTTACTAATAATTTATTAGGGTAATAAATGGTAAATCCTGAAAATTTGAAGCTTCTACGACCACAAACAAAAATCAAACATAAAATTCTATATTTTAACACTTCGGGGGCCCTTGGGGACCAAAACGGGGCCCCCAACTCAAAAAAAAAATATCATTGATAATTTTCTAGGGCAAATAAGGGTAAATCCTGAAAATTTGAAGCTTCTACGGCCCTAAACAAAAAACTTTGTTTTTTGCCCGTTTGGGGGCCCCATGGACCCCAAATGGGGCCATAAATCAAAATTTTGGTCGAACAGTGTTTTGGGGCATGGTTAGGCGAGTACATTATGAAATTTGCATAATCCTAGCTCTAAAACTGAAGGATGAGTTCGATTTTCAAATTTAGGGCCATTTTGGGCCCTTTGGGCCATAGCCCAAAAACGGGGGCCCGAATCAAAATTTTGGTCCATAAATTTTTTGGTCATGGTAAGTTGATTATATTCTGAGGGAATGAGATTCCTCGCTTCAAAACTG
>JAAGZL010000051.1 GCA_024206335.1 Gammaproteobacteria bacterium | reverse complement strand
CTAAGAGCGTACGGGGAATGCCTAGGCTCTCAGAGGCGAAGAAAGACGTGATAAGCTGCGATAAGCTGTGGGTAGGTGCACATGACCGTTAATCCGCAGATTTCTGAATGGGACAACCTAATATATTGAAGATATATTATCCGCAAGGAGGCCAACCCGGGGAACTGAAACATCTAAGTACCTGGAGGAAAAGAAAATAATAATGATTCCGCAAGTAGTGGCGAGCGAACGCGGACTAGCCCAAACCTATATTGTTACGGCAATGTAGGGGTTGTAGGACTACAATATGGACTTATAAAATGAACGAGAACTAACTGGAAAGTTAGACCAAAGAGGGTGAAAGTCCCGTATTGGTAAGGTTTATATACCTAGTAGTATCCTGAGTAGGCGGGAGCCGGTGAAACTCCCGTTGAAACTGCCAGCACCATCTGGTAAGGCTAAATACTCCTGAGAGACCGATAGTGAACAAGTACCGTGAGGGAAAGGTGAAAAGCACTGTGAATAACAGGGTGAAATAGTACCTGAAACCGTGCGCTTACAAGCGGTCGGAGCGGCTTCGTGCTGTGACGGCGTGCCTTTTGCATAATGAGCCTACGAGTTACTCTTCACTAGCAAGGTTAAGTATTTAAGATACGTAGCCGAAGCGAAAGCGAGTCTGAATAGGGCGTTATAGTTAGTGGAGGTAGACGCGAAACCTGGTGATCTACCCATGGGCAGGTTGAAGTTGCAGTAACATGCAATGGAGGACCGAACCAGTACACGTTGAAAAGTGTTTGGATGACCTGTGGGTAGGGGTGAAAGGCCAATCAAACCAGGAGATAGCTCGTACTCCTCGAAATGCATTTAGGTGCAGCGTTGATTTTGAATTTGTCAGAGGTAGAGCTACCAATAGGACTAGGGGGCTTCACCGCCTACCAAATCCTGATGAACTCCGAATGCTGACAACGGATTTATAGCAGTGAGGGTGTGGGTGCTAAGGTCCACATCCGAGAGGGAAAGAACCCAGACCAACAGCTAAGGTCCCCAAGTTCAGTCTAAGTTGAACTAAGGTGGTCCAGTTGCAGAGACAGCCAGGAGGTTAGCTTGGAAGCAGCTATTCCTTTAAAGAGTGCGTAACAGCTCACTGGTCGAGCGACAGGGCATCGATAATAATCGGGCATAAGACTGGCACCGAAGCTTTGGATTTATAGCAATATAACTGGTAGAGGAGCATTCTATTTCCGCTGAAGGTACATGGTGATGTGTATTGGAGGATATAGAAAAGCAAATGTAGGCATAAGTAACGATAATGCGGGCGAGAAACCCGCACACCGATAGACTAAGGATTCCACAGCAATGTTAATCAACTGTGGGTTAGTCGGGACCTAAGGCGAACCCGCAAGGGGTAGTCGATGGACAACTAGTTAATATTCTAGTACCACCATGAGAAGTGATGGAGAGACGGAGTAGTGAAAGAACCACGCACAGACGGAATTGTGCGTTTAAGGGTGTAGTTATTGGACCAGTAGTTAAATGCGCTGGATCAGATGAAACCTGAAAGTACAACAAAGCTACGGCTGCGTTGAGTGTTCCTAATCAGACTTCCAAGAAAATCTTCTAAGCGTTAATTGAAATGGTGCCCGTACCGTAAACCGACACAGGTAGTCAAGAAGAGAATTCTAAGGTGCTCGAGTGATTCATGGCTAAGGAACTAGGCAAAATGGTCCTGTAACTTCGGGAGAAGGGACGCTTACTCTACTTGTAGAGAAGCCGCAGTGAATAGGCCCAGGCGACTGTTTACCAAAAACACAAGGCTATGCGAAAACGAAAGTTGAAGTATATGGTCTGACACCTGCCCGGTGCTGGAAGGTTAAGAGGGGGAGTTAGCTTCGGCGAAGCTCTGAATTGAAGCCCCAGTAAACGGCGGCCGTAACTATAACGGTCCTAAGGTAGCGAAATTCCTTGTCGGGTAAGTTCCGACCTGCACGAATGGTGTAACGATCTGGGCACTGTCTCAGCCATGAGCTCGGTGAAATTGTAGTATCGGTGAAGATGCCGATTACCCGCAACGGGACGGAAAGACCCCGTGAACCTTCACTACAACTTAACATTGACTTCGAGTAAATAATGTGTAGAATAGGTGGGAGACTTTGAAGCTGCTTCGCTAGGAGTGGTGGAGTCATAATGTGAAATACCACCCTTTATTTTTCTGAACTCTAATTCCTATTATGGAAAACAGTGTTTGGTGGGTAGTTTGACTGGGGTGGTCGCCTCCAAAAGAGTAACGGAGGCTTCCAAAGGTACCCTCAGCACGCTTGGTAACCGTGCGTAGAGTGTAATGGCACAAGGGTGCTTAACTGTGAGACCTACAAGTCGAGCAGAGACGAAAGTCGGGCATAGTGATCCGGTGGTTCCGCATGGAAGGGCCATCGCTCAAAGGATAAAAGGTACTCCGGGGATAACAGGCTGATCTCCCCCAAGAGTTCCTATCGACGGGGAGGTTTGGCACCTCGATGTCGGCTCATCGCATCCGGGGGCGGAAGTACGTCCCAAGGGTTGGGCTGTTCGCCCATTAAAGTGGCACGCGAGCTGGGTTCAGAACGTCGTGAGACAGTTCGGTCCCTATCTGTTGTGGGCGTTAGAAAT
>JAAGZL010000680.1 GCA_024206335.1 Gammaproteobacteria bacterium | reverse complement strand
GGCATATTTTGCCCCCCCTCTATCTCGGAAACTATCAAAATTTTTTCTGGTGATTCATGTGTATTTTTAGAGAAAATTACTTTTTCTACTCATAGCGGTCAGGCCGCTCCTTAGCCGCTTTTTAGCGGCCAGCCGCTAAATATTAAAACAGCTGTAAAACGGCCAATTTTAAAGCTAGGACTACCAAATTTTGCATGGAGCTTTTATTTTTCATACTGAAAAAAATACTTTTTCTGACCGTCGCCGAAAAACGGCAAATAACGGAAACCGCTATTTTCGGCGGCTGCGGCGGTAAAACGGCGATTGGCGGCGGCGGCGGATATTTTCATCTGTTTATCATCACAATAAAAGACTACATGTAAAATTTGGCTGCTCTAGAGCCGTTTTAAAATTTGGTGGCTGGCAGCTTAAAAATGGCATAATTAGAGGTAGGAAATAGAAAATCGGTCAAAAATCGGTCAAGGAGTGGTCAAACGGTCATGACCTTACTTTTCACGTAAGTTCCTTATTACTCAAGGATTCACCAATAAAAAATTTAGGTCACTAGCTGTAGTAGAAGCTAAGATATACATGATATAAGTCCAAAGTCAAAGCCGGACAAAAGATCGGTCAAAAAATCGGTCAAGGAGCGGTCAAACGGTCATGACCGTTTTATTCTCGGATATTGATTAGTATCTAAGGATTCACCAAAAAATTTTTTAGGTGTCTATCTTATACACAAGAGTCATAATGTAAAATTTAAGCTATGTTTGGAATTATCCTAATTTTTGTGTCACCTAGCCGACTTTGACCGGACACTGCGGCCGTCACAGGCCGAATTTTCATATAAGAACAACTCTTGCCGGTCAACAATTACCAAATTTAAAAAGTCATGAAGTTACAGCTTTCTATCTTGCCTATGAAGCGGGTAGCGTGCAGAAGTGGTAAGACGTCAGACAACCTTGGCTATCGAAAAGCCACGCAGCATATTAAATTAAGGAG
>JAAGZL010000678.1 GCA_024206335.1 Gammaproteobacteria bacterium | reverse complement strand
TGCAAGACCCTGGACGCGAGCGCGGACGGTTACACGAGGGGGGAGGCCTGCAACGCCCTGATGCTCTTGGAGGGTGTGCCCGCCGCGGGCCCCGCGGGGGCGGCGGTGGTGGGGTGCGCCGTGAACCAGGACGGGCGGTCGAGCTCGCTGACGGCCCCGAACGGGCCTTCCCAGCAGGCTGTGATCCGGGCCGCCATTGCGGACAGCGCCGTGCCTGCGGAGGGCGTGCTGGGCCTGCAGATGCACGGCACCGGGACGGCCCTGGGGGACCCCATCGAGGTCAGCGCGCTTTCGGGCGTGGTCCTGGCGGGCCGCGGCCGCAGCAGCCCGCTGGCTCTGGGGGCTGTGAAGGCCACCAGCGGCCACGCGGAGGCGGCCGCCGGCACGGCGGGCGTCCTGCAGGCTGCGGGGTCTCTGGCGCAGCGGGCGACGGCCCTGTTGCCGCACGTGCGGGAGCTGAACCCTCTGGTGGGCAACGCCCTGGCGTCGGCCGGGGCGAGCCTGGAGGGCCGGGCTCCGGCGCAGGTGCCGCTGCAGGAAGGGCCCCAGGTGTCCACGGAGCCTGCGGGAGGGGCGTGCGCCGTGGGAGTGAGCTCCTTCGCCTACCAAGGCTCCAACGCCCACGCCCTGGTGGCGGCGACCGAGGCGGGGTCGGACAGCCGCGAGGAGAGCGGGGCGTGGCGGCGGCGGCGGTGCTGGTTCACGGCTGCGAGCCCGAACCGGCTCGTGGAGCGGGCCCTGCGGGCGCCGCGCGGCGGCGTCGCTCTGCTGCAGGTGCAGCTGGGCGGGGCGTCGGGCGCGGAAGTCCACTTCCGGACGGTGCGCGGGCGGCGGGCCGTGAGCGAGAGCGCTCTGGTGGAGGCGGCCAGCGCGGGGCTGAGGTCTCTGGGCCCTCAGGCCCGCGAGGCGGCCCTGGCGGAGGTGACTCTGGCGCCGGTCCTGGGGGCGGAGGCTGGAGTTCTGGGCCTGCGGCTGGACCTGGAGTGCGGCGCGGTGGAGGTGGGGGAGGGCGAGCTCGCGGGGCGCTGCGTGGTTTGCAGCCCCGGCGTGCAGCCTTCCGCCGGCAAGGCCGCGGCCCCCCTGTGGGGCTTCGGCGCTGCGCAGCGCTCCTCGTCGGCGGCGCGGCTGGAGGTGTCGCAGGGCGCGGGGGGCGGCTACGGCACGCACCCGGCGCTCCTGGAGGGTGCGCTGCAGCTCTCCGAGGGGGGCCTCCCTGCGGCTCTGGAGGCGCTCCTGTCGAGCGCGCGGCCGGTGCGGGCGGCGCGCGCCCGGGCCGGACGCGGGGCGCGCGGGGCGTGGGACCTCGCGCTGCGCGGCAGCGACGGCGCGGTGTGCGTGCGCGGGCTGGTGCACCGGGGCGTGCAGGCCCTGGGCGGGCGGCGCGGGGCTTGGGACGCGGCCGCCTCCACCCACCTCTACGAGGTGGCGTGGGAGGCGACGCGGCCGGAGGGCCGGGCCGAGCCCGCGCCGGAGCTGCGCATGGCCGACGCGCTGGCGGGGCGGATGCCGGGGGCGGCGGCGACGCTGCTGCAGGTGGTGCAGGTGGCGGCGGCGGGCTCCTCGCGGACGGGCGTGGTGCTGTTTGCGCCGGCGCCGGCGGCCGGGGCGCGCGGGGCGGCAGGGCACGGGGCGAAGGAGGCGGCCCTCGGCGCGGCGGGCGCCGCGCTGGGGGGCATGCTGCGCTCCGTGGCCCTGGAGATCCCGGCGATGCAGCTGGCTTGCCTGGACCCCGGGCGCGGGGGCCCGGTGGGGGTGGGGCTTGGCCCCGCCCACGCCGTCGAGGCCGACGTGTTCGGGGCGGCTGCGGCCGGCGGCGCGCGCATGGTGCCCCAGCTGGGCCCGAGCGCGGCGGTGGACGCGGTGGCTCCGGCCATGCCCGGGAAGCCCGGGCTGGCGTTCGCTGTGACGGGGGGCCTGGGGGGCCTGGGCCTGTTGATGGCCGACGCCCTTGCGCACCAGGCGGCGAGCCAGGTGGTGCTGACGGGGCGGTCCGGGCGCGCCGGGGCCTCGAGCAGCCTGCGCGGCCTGTGCGGGCGGCGCGGCGGCGGCCCGAGCGTGGTGCTGGTGCGGTGCGACGCTTCGGCGAGCGACGAGCGCGCCGCGTGCTTCGGCACTGCGGCCCGGGTGGAGGCGCAGCCTGGCTGCGGCAGGCTCGGGGGCGTGCTGCACGCGGCGGGGGTGCTGGC
>JAAGZL010000677.1 GCA_024206335.1 Gammaproteobacteria bacterium | reverse complement strand
TTGATCTATCGTACCAAATTACGTCAGGGTTATCAGCATCAATCTGGACTTCGTAAGTATCTCCAGGATCGAACAAGTTATCAGTACCACCCGCTAGGGTTACAGTAATAACACTGTTTGGGCCCGCTGTATTGCCCGTGATAATGCCCTCAGAGCCATCAGCAGTGTTCTTACAAACCCGACCCACAACCGCGTCGAGTGTCAGGTCCAATGCTGTGGTGAGCGTTGTAGAGGCGTCAGCGCCTGTATGTGTACCGTCATACAAATGAAATATTGAGTCCGGTGGTATAACCATCCCATCGTAAATGACTTGAGCGTAATAGTTAGGCACAACAATTGATGCTGCTGTAACGACAAGGCTGTAATTACCCGCCGCATCCTTGTGCACAAAGTGCACGTGTTGCGTTGTACCCACATTGACATTGCTCATCAGCAACGATTGAGAGCCCACTATCGTTACAGCACCAAACACAGAGTCATTTGCAGTTGCGCCCAAATAATCTTGTCCTGCCTCAACTTGTTCAGGGGTTGGTTTAGTGGTGGTGTCTGTAGCAACAGCAAAGATAATGCCGTTATTCTCGTTGGTATCTGTCTTACACAGCAATCCAGTGGTATCGCCTTCTGACGTTGGGTTGGTCAGGGTGGGAGCAACGCTATCCGATGGAATGTAGGCGGGATAAGCACCGATTGCAGGGAAGGGGGCAAAAGGGTTGCCGTCAGCACCGTGAGTAACACCTACATCAATACCCATGCTAGTTAATTGCCCACCCTGTGACGGTGTATAGCCGTCAGCTTCAAATGGGTCAGCAGTGACCGTTACACCATCGAGGCCGGGGTGCGTTCCGTCATCAGATGCGTTATTCGAATATGTTCCTGAGAACGTGCCAGCAAAGCCCACCGCACAACCCGAAGTGTTAACATTGATCATTGACCCCGTGTGGGTGTAGGTCTTCATATCAACACCAATCGCACCCTCAAATGTGCAGCTTGTTAGCACTAAATCAGCGGAAGCGGCCACTGACGCAACAACGCCAGAAGTAAGTTCAGACACCCCACGACAAGCTATAAGCTCACATTCAGTACCTACGATGCGAAATGCTCCATGATTACTATTTGTTGCATGGCATTTAGCTATAACATTTTCGAACTTACCATAAGCCATGTCAAAAGAACGAGCACCAGCAGCAACCCTTGTCTTAACAACTGAAAGGCTGTTAATTGTTACGTTATAAACATCGTAAACCGGCGCATAATTACTGCCAGGATCAGCCTCAACCCTAGCGCCGTTGCCAAAATCGCCGTTGTGGCGCACCGATTCCTCAACGTCTAAGATTACTTCAAATCCAGCTTGGTCATGCCCTTGAAAATCAAGATCAGTCTCAGCACCCCACGTATAGATTTTATTATCGGTTAGAATCCCTTTGAAATCCTCGGTCATTGGGTCATGGGTTTTAACGTAGTCTTTCCACTCGCCGATTTCCTCGAAGACCTGACCCGTTCCGATGTATTTAGTATCCATTATTTAGGCACCCCGCCTAAATCTAAGAAGGGCTTAATGCCCAACCATTGCGCTGCGTCAGTATCG
>JAAGZL010000676.1 GCA_024206335.1 Gammaproteobacteria bacterium | reverse complement strand
CGGGGTGCAGGATAATGCCTCCCGTATATTTTTGTGCACTGAAAAAGTGAATCATCCTTTTGCAGAGGCTACAGGAAATCGAGTCCACCTGTTAATTGACGCGGAGACAGGGGGGGTATGGGCATCTGACCCCAAAAAACATAACTATGAGGAATACTTACAATGAATACTGAATTTAAAGCAGGTACATTGTATAAGTTATCACCTAAACACGTCCTCTACGGGAGTGTACGCAATCATATCCAGCGCACCCCGCATGACCTTATATTTTTATGCACTGAAAAAATGTGTTGTCCGGTTGTAGATGAAGCAGGTGCATACAACTACACACCCCGTAAAGTCCACCTGTTAATTGATGTGGAGTCAGGTGGTTTATGGGACACTGACCCCAACAAACAGGAATATGAGGAATACTTACAATGATTACTGCATTCAAACCTGGTACATTGTATAGGTTATCACCCAAGCACCACCTTTACTGGGGGGCGCTTCAGAGTGCCTCCCGTATATTTTTATGCACTGAAAGAATGTATCCTCCGATTGTAGATGCAGATGGTGGATTACATAAACAGGGTACCCGTAAAGTCCATCTGTTAATCGACGT
>JAAGZL010000675.1 GCA_024206335.1 Gammaproteobacteria bacterium | reverse complement strand
TGGGATATATCTGAGAGGCTGCTTGTTGTTGTCAGATTAATCAAATCACTGTATCTGGATGCAACCTTTTCAAGTAGGCGGCTGGTCTCCTCTGCAACCGAACCTTCTATGATGGTATTGCCACCGACCTTACGGGTTTTAATGCCGGGCATGTTTTTTAGTACACCAGAAATTTCTGCTGAGGTGCGAGTTGAATCTACTTTGGTTATAAAGATCTTGTGGGTGATGCGATTGCCGTTTTCCAACCAGATCTTTAATTCGGTATCTCCTTCCTTTTCCGCCAATACCAGCAAATTTCCATTCTCCAGTATGGAGGAGCTGATCAAACCGCCGTTGCCAACTGCAACCCTGGTGATTTTACCAAGTTTAAGTATTTGCATATCTCCGACGTAGAGCCTGAAGTTGTCAGCCCATACGGCGGTGCTAAGGACGGATAGTAGTAACATCACTACGATGGCTATGTTGGATGTCTTGTTTATGTGTGGCATAAGCCGTGTTTCCTAAATTTATGCTTAGTCTGTATCTGTTAGTAGTCGTCAATGCATGACTATTCGAGTAGTGGCACTTTCTTTACTGTTGCTACACTGTCAATGCTTACACCACCAACGATATATTCGACTTCGTAACCGGATCCTGCTGGTCCTCCGTCGGCTCCAGGAAGCCCAACATTTTCTGCACTTAGTCCGGCGATTAGTTTTCCATCTTTGGTTATGATGGTGCCATCGGCCTTGATTACGATATCATTTGGATCGACGATGGTGCCATCGGCGAGTACCAGCATGCCGTCTTTGTTAAGTTTAGCGCCAGAGATGACAATGCCGTTTTCGGTGATCACTGTGCCATCGGCCAGAGTTGTTAATTTGCCTGCCTGCAGTGTCTTTGGTCTGCCAAGGACTACACCATCTTCGGTGATCACTGTGCCGTCTGCTGCTACCTTAATCTTGTTTGGATCGATGACATTACCGTTGGCATCTACCAGTTGGCCCTTGTCGTTTATGGTCAAGCCAAGGTCAGAAATTACAGTGCCATCCTTGGTCATGATGGTGCCATCTTCGCCAATAATCAGGTCCTGGTTGGCCAGTACCTTACCGTCCTTAGTGCGAATCACACCATCGGCTCCAACCACCAGATTACCATTGATATTGTTGGTCGATGCTCGTGCGGCTGCCTGGGTTGCCATGGCTTGAGCGTGAGATCTGACTGAATCAGTTGAAACCTTGATGAAACCAGATCCACTGGTATCCTCGCGGTTACGCAACAGTGCCATTAGATCGCCTTTGTCTTGGGCAATTGTGATCAGTGCGCCTTCTTTGGGTGTGACATTGAGTGTCAGCGTGGTATAGCTCTGGTTCGGACGCACACCAATACCGCCGCGCAACAGACGTACCTTCTCTTCGTAATCTCGTGCCGCGTCTTTACCGGTTGCCAATACTTCAAGATTTTCCAGTACTGGGACTACTTCATTGCTCTTTTGCTTGCCAGTGGTATCGGAGCCGGGCGGCAGGTTAACAAAAAGGTCAATGCGGTTGCCTGGACGAATCAGGCCAGCAATGGAGTTGATTTCATCTACCTGAATGGTAATAGCGCGACGTTTCTTAGGTATAGTGTCAGAGAAATCAAGTGGGAATTCGCGGCCGATATAGCTATTCAGCAATGGTTTGCCAGAGTTGAGATTTTGGGTCAGCACTTGTCCATCAATTGATTCAAACTGATTCGGCCGTACAGCGTTGTTATCTAGATATTTGCTGGGGATCTCTAGCACGGCAAGGGTATTTGTGCCAAGGATATC
Organism: Gammaproteobacteria bacterium; assembly: GCA_024206335.1. Taxonomy (GTDB): domain Bacteria; phylum Pseudomonadota; class Gammaproteobacteria; order Chromatiales; family Chromatiaceae; genus JAAGZL01. The sequence goes on along the minus strand of JAAGZL010000675.1, from coordinate 14,177 downwards.
ACCTTTAACCAGGTCGCGTTTGGCAACCACTACAGCAACCATTTTATGCTTTGGTGTAAGTAAATCCCGTAGTTCTGCTTCCCGACTGTTGAGGTAGAGTGTTGCAAGTCCAGCCCCTACCACGCCTAGTATCAAGGCAATTATAAGCAATCCTAGTGTCTTTTTGTTGTTCCCGGACACACTACTTCCCCATGGTTGTAAAGGCCCTGCCGCTTAGGGTGGCAGGGCCAATATATTATTCGTTAATAAAATGCAATGAAAGTTAATAAAGGGTATCAAAAATACCCAAGTCTGGTTCCCAGTCGATACTTCCAAATGGATCTTCAAAGGCATCAAGGTCGAAGTTCTTTAAAGTACTATCAGCCGTATTCAATGTGCTTGCCAGTTGATCCAAGACGTCTGCTCCGGATGCTAGTTGGGCGCTTAGGTCGGGGTATTTCCCCAGGCTGTCATAGTATTCAGACAGCTCGGATAAAGTATCAGTCTCTGGTATTTCGGAGAGAGATAGCGCATAACCATGCCCGCGGTGTTTACTGGCTACTGCTCTGAGTAATGAGTCGGTATCGTCTTGCGTAACTCCGACAGATCCCAGGCCAGGGGCCAGAAGGGCGGCGGTGAGAGCCGCAAGGACTACCACGTATTCCACCATTGATTGGCCGCGTTGATTTTGTTTCACTGTTTGTTTCTGCATTATCAAACCCTAACGGCTAAGTAGACCTCTTGTAATCTTATTGGCAACCACTGAGGTTTTACCATTGAACTCATTTACAGTCACCGTGACGGTGTCGCTACCATGCCTGAAATGTAATGCATACCCATCGTCACGGGTAGCGGTCGCTTCATTCATTACTGTTTCCCAACCTTTGTTCTTATAATGATTTTTGTAGAAAGCGGCATTAGAGCTGGGAGAAAAGTCATTATATAGCAGGATTGTGCGTCCTGTCTTGCCCAAGTCTTGGTTAAGTTGATCGTTGATTACCTCGCTGCCAGCCATTTTTGGAAAACCATCTCCTTTTCTAAACTGATACTTGCCGCTGTCGAGCTTACCTGGAAGATCACTGATGCTGAGATAGCCCCAGGTATCTCTGCTACCGCCGTACTGAACTTGCATATTGAGTAGTTGATCATCCTGACGGCTGGAGATCATCTTCCATGGTGAAAGATTAGATTCGGCGTATGCGCCATCACCCCAAAGGTCTTGATAAAACTCCATAATCTCTTCAATACTCGAAAAAGATTCGAATTTTCTGATACTTAGCTCCATGCCAAAGGTTGTGGTGGAACTGGTAACTGATCCTACCGCGGAGCGGGGGGGGGCTGGAAATTCTTCGTTGGCATGGGTATGGCTACCGATTAATAGCAGTATCAGGAGCACAAAAATGGATGTGACGCTAATCTTCAACATCTTCGACACAGTATCCCCCATCACAATTGACGGAACGGCCGTCATCTTCCAGTGCGCCTACAGGCACTACATCTTCAGTCATGTAACCAAACTGGAGGCTGTCGGAGTCTAGTTCAGGCGCGAGTAGCAAGGTACTTGCTATGTTCTGAATTGGGATGCCCGAATCTTTTAAAATCTGGTCGATTAGAAAAGTTGGGACTAAGCCCTTGGCCTGATGAAGGGTGTGATCTGAGCCGCCCGCTCCCCATGTTTCGGTCAGTAGTTTGCTTTTGGCATCCATCGTTAAGTTGAAGGTATCCAAAAAGATAGGGTTACGGTCACCGGAGTTTAAGGTGATATAACTGGGGGCGGGTTGGACCGGGATGGATGCGGTGACATCGTAGCGGCCATCAATTGTGAGGTTGCCATCTGGGTTCAGAGCATCAAAGCCGGCATCTATACCAAGGGCATTGAAGGCGGTTGAAATCAGATTGAGCCCTGCTCCCATTAGGCCGATAATGCCGCCAAAGATGCTGGTTTTGTCTGGTGTGGAGTTGGAACCGCTGCCAGATGCTATGGGGTCACTGCCGGCAACAAACATCGGTAAACCATTATGATAGGTCCATAGTGGATTGCGATCGTTATCGTTATAACCGCTACGATCGACGGCGGTTGATATGGCAATTGATGTGTTGGAAAGGAATCGCCGTTCAGCCTCTCGCTCTGTGGTTAGCAGGGGCTTTAACGGCATTTCCGATTTGTCGATGGCAGAGAAACCTCCAGGTTGATCATCCAGATTTACGTAGTGGGCAGTGTACTCCCATGCAACATAACGGGCAGCTTGTGGTGCAGTTAGTCGCATATCAATATATTTACCGACAATCGGCACGATAATGAATAGTGGCACCAATGTGAATGAGGCGGCCACCACAAATTCTGTCATTGATTGTCCTTTCTGTTGCCGATAGTAAATCATCAGAAGAACCCTTCTATGAAGCTCAACATACTCTTCATATGGTCAATGTTGGTTGTCACCTCAGTTGGCAACCATAGTTGTCCCTGTTGAATTGCCAATGCTGCTGTTCTATCAATATAACTGGTATCTACCAGTCGTGCCGACCAGTAGGGATTGAAGGTGTTGCCCAATTCGGTTTCATCATCATCGCGGGCAAAGTAACTCAATGAGTTGGGGCGGGAAAAATAGACTTCAGACTTACCCAATACGGCAAGATCATCGGTTGCGACCCCAGATTCCAGTGCAAAACGCCCCCTTGCGCTGCTCTGTGATACGTTATCCATCTTCTTTACCAGGCCGATCAACAGGTAAGGTGACTCGAACCCTAATTTCATGTTCTTGTCAATTATGATCGGATCTGGTCCGGTTTTGGAGTCATTGTATCGGGGTAACCCTTTGTTGCCTGTATCGAGATAGTTGGTGTTCACCGCAGAATAGGGTCCATCGAGTCCATTGACTGAGACCGGTGGATTCCATAACCAGTTGCCTGGGTTTATGCTTGGGTTCATGCCGTAACCATCGTCGGATACCTCGTCCGACATCATTTTATAGTTGACACCGCTCTTGTATTTCCCGCTCTTTTGGGCAATCTGTGCGCCACCTGTACCCAGTGGGGCACCCACACGTTCTTCTATGTTTAGCTTGATAAGTTCAAAAACATCCACGTCTAACATAAAATCAATATTCATACCCGCGGTATCAACGGCTGTCCAGCTATAGCGTTGCTCATCGCCTTTTTCGATGTAGCGCACATCTGAACCACCGGCCCGGTCTATAGTTATTGTTAATGAGACACTGACACAGGTAATGCAGAAACCAGATATCGGATCCCTGGTATCTATATCTATATTGAAGTCCCCGTCGATGGGGGGCAACAAGGGGATCGACCAGCCGCCAGTATCTTCATCATTACAGATTCCACTCACGCTACAATAGCGATTTTTTGAGAATGGATCCCTTGCTTCATTTACCATGGCTGCAAATCTGGACATACCCTCTTTTTGCGCATCTTCTTCAGGGCCATCTCCCAATTGTGGGATTAGATCCCACCCTTTGTGGGAGCGAAATGAACTGATGAAGGGGTCACCTTCAAAATTGAAATCACTGAAGTAGGTCTGGTAGTGTCTTAAAACCGTCAGAATCCCGAACATAGAGAGTTGTGCATCTTCGGCATTGCCGTTGATCATTTCGGCCATGGTGCTAAGGCTGAATACCAGACTGCCCATATGCATACCACGTTGGGCAACACTGTATGCCTGGTTAATGTAATTGAGGGGTGTGGAGACGGTTGTGGTAAAAGCGTTGACCCCTGGCTCAATAATTGTGGTAACTGTTTTGAGTCCCTTAATAATTCCCTGGATGCTTAATCCAAGCACCGGCACTGGATAGATCGGCGAAAAATAGAGGTCTAGGAAGGCAGGGGTAGAGTTGGTCATCTTGGCCCAGGAGGCCATCCCAACCATCTGTCCCAGAGCAACCTCGTTAGCAACCATTGCCCGGTTGGTGTAGGCAGTAAAGTTGAGATCTCGCGCCTCAATAGTGGATACGCTATAAGCCGTGGCATCTGCTGCGTTTTGCAGCTCCATCTTTTCACTGGTCAATATCCCGATATTGACCAGTGATAGAGCCAGCAGAACTCCAACCACTGTAACCAGCAGGATTAGTAGAATTGCCTGCCCCTGTTGTTTGAGGGGTGAATGGATGGCAGGCATTATAATTATGTACTAATAGTCACCCATAACCCGTGATCAAAGCTGTGCTTGACCACGGGTTTTAGGATTGACTAATTAGATTGACCTGTGTAGCTGTTCAGCTTTTTAGAATCACTGGCAGTACTTCCTGCGGCTGCTCCAGCTGTGGTGGCTTTATCTAAGGATGTAGAGCCATCAGCGCCAGACAACTCTTGAGTCATTGCTCCCATCTGACCGCGAATGGTATCACCAAAGAAGCCATATACGGCAATGGCGGCAATTGCGATTAATGCGACGATGATGATGTACTCAGTCATGCCTTGTCCCAATTGCTTCAAGCTATTTCTCATGATGGATTTCATTCCTTCCTCTCTAATAAATGAATAGGTGTTTTTGGTACTATAGATCAATTGTTAAGCTATATTGCTAATTGTATCATAAATGGCACGTTTTTATATATTTGCCATGGCAAAGTTGCTAATTCTTTAGGGGATAGTTGTTTGAATACAATAAGTTACTGAGTTCATGCTTTTTATATTTATGTTGCATTAACCCGGTGGGATTGACTGCTGCGTATATAGAACGGCTGGGGTAATAATGAGTTGTTTAAGATTGAGTGCGTTTTTGGTATTTGGATGTTCTCAATATACGCATCATGCAAGCAAAAGACATGTAAAGAATTACGTTTACTTCCTAAACCTTACTACCAATAATATTTTTTATTAAATAGTATACTTGATTGCATTGATCTTCACCTGTGAATTTCTCTGGCAAGTTAAATATATTAATAGGCTAATGTGCCTTGATATTTCTGTTTTCTTGTTTGCGATGGGTGATTAATCCACCAAGGCTATACCCGAAAAAACAGGCTATAGCGACTAGACGCCCTCCTGGCTCAACTATATTTAGCAACAGTACACCGCATACTAGCCCGACTATGGGAGAGATCAGAGGCGCATGGGAGTACTTGCTGGTTATATAACCAAGTAAGGTAGCAACCAGAACAAGTACACAGAACATGATGGCGGTCCAGTGGTTGTCGGTAATAAAATTGTAAGTAATGTTCTGCAAACAGTTGCTAAGCATAGGCTCAAGCAGGTCTTGGCAGGGTGAAAGGTTGATCTGCTGGAGTTGATTGGCGCGGTAAATCATCAAGCCGACAAATAAAGACCCCATTAAGAGTAAGCCAAGAATAGATGCAATAAAGATGTGTAGCAGGGGTGGTTTGACTAGCATATAGATATCTATCCGCAAAAGGTAAAACTAGGAGTTTAATCTAATTTTGGTAGGTATGGATATCTTGGGCCTGTGACTATCCCGTAACAATAAAGTAACCAATGGTTGAACTGGGTGACTTTGAGGATGCCCTGCTTAACCTAGTCCTCAATGCTAGAGATTCAATTATAACTCGGCTGATTGGTGATAAGCCCGGAACATAATAAATATTGTCGCCGGGTAATAGCTTATTTGCTTCTCCTGTCGGTCTAGTGGGCCATGTGAAAGGTCAAGTAATAAATAAGAGGCACATTAACCTGGAGATTTCTTGCTATCAGGCTTGAAAGTGCCTATGAAATAGACGAGTCTTTTAGGTGAGGGAAAATAAAAAGATAGAGAGTATCGCATCAGCTGGAACTAAGACTCAAGTTCTGTCTATGGGAAGAGAGCTTGATACCAGTCGAATATAACCTTGAGCCTTGATTTATGAAGCTGTGGTTCTCATTGAAAACATCAGTGATATCAATAGGATGCTTGCTTCTATTGTCTGCATCTTGGATGGATGCTCGAGCCAACGATGCTCAGTTGGTGTTTCAACGTGCATTTGCCACGGGGGCAGAAATCAGAGGGAACTCTGTCATCCAGGACAAGCTGGGGTTTATCTGGATTGCAACCCAGAATGGTCTGGCCAGGTATGACGGTTATGGCCTGAAATGGTTCAAGAAAACCAGTGCGCCCAATTCAATCTCCTATAACCAGGCCAATGCCCTGTTGGAAGGCCGTGATGGATCGATCTGGGTTGGCACGTTCGGTGATGGGTTGAATCAATATGATCCAAATACCGGTGCCTTTGTGCGCTATGGACATGAACCCGGTAGTCCAAACAGTTTGGGCAGCAATCAGATTTGGGCTCTAGCGGAGAGCCGTGATGAGAATATCTGGGTCGGTACAGCGGCTGGTGTCAGCCTGTTCGATCGGCAAACGAAGACATTTACCAACTACTACCACGACCCAGACAACCCAAATAGTCTGAGCGGAAAGCACACCAGGGCGCTGTATGAAGATAGATCCGGGACCCTATGGATTGGAACCTACGGTGCCGGTCTGGTCAGTCTTGATCCACAGCGAAGAGTTTTTACCCGCTATCTCCATAATTCAAACGACCAGAGTAGCCTTGGTCACAATAATGTCAGATCACTGTTTGAGGATAGTTCCGGAGTTCTTTGGGTTGCTACCATTGGCGGTGGGCTTAATAGGCTTAATCGGGAAACCGGTCAATTTACCCGCTATCAACATCGTGAAGATGATCCATCAAGCATAAGCAGTAACGATGTAAGACAGATATTGGAAGATAGCTCAGGTAGCTTGTGGGTGGTCAGTGGGCTCAGCGGGGTCAGCGTGCTTGACTCTGCAACTGGACGCTTCAGTAACTACTTACATGCGCCTGGTGACCCGGAGACTATCGGTTTTAACAACGTCTACAATATTCTGGAAGACTCTTCCGGGATTATGTTTTTCTTCAGCGTTAGTGGCAAGGTAGACAAGTTTGATAAACGTGCGCGGCGTTTCACCCTTTACCAAAACAATCCACTGAGCCCAAATAGTTTAAGCACCAGTTCAATACTGCATATCTATGAAGATAGTGATGGCAGCATGTGGTTTGGTGGCTTCAAGGAGGGCGGGCTTAATCGCCTGGACCGGAAAACAGGGAAGGTTACGCGGTATGCCAGTGACAGCAGTAATCCTTCCAGCTTGAAGTACTCATATCCCACCGAATTTATTGAGGATAGCCTGGGGAACTTCTGGGTCTCAACCAGTAACGTTTCGACCGCCACACTAAGTCTGTTTGATCGGGATAGCGGTAGCGTGCTGAAACGTTTTGAATATGATTCAGAAGATCCAGATAGTCATCCCAAAAGTCTGTTCAACTTTACCATGATCAATGACAGGGATGATCCAAATATTCTTTGGATTGGCACCTACGGAAGCGGTTTGGTCAAGTTTGAGAAAAGGGAGGAACGCTTCACCACATACATGAAGGATCCAGGTAATCCAACCAGCATCAGCGATAATATTGTCTATGATCTGTTTGTTGATGCGAGCGGTGTTATGTGGGTTGGTACCCAGACCGGTGGTCTATGTGGCTTTGACAGGGGGAGTGAGCAATTTAACTGCCTCAGGCACAATCCTGAGGATGAAGAGAGTATCGGCAAGGGTTTTATTACCGAGATACGCGAAGATGCATCGGGAGACCTGTGGGTGGTCACATACGGGTCGGGGCTGAATCGGTTTAATCGAGCCAGTAATCGGTTTCAGCACTATTCCGAAAAGAACGGATTTGCCACCAACCAGGTACAGTCTGGCCCGCTGGTAGATGGCCAGGGGAAGCTTTGGATGTCTACCGATCTAGGTATTATCAAATTTAATCCCCAACACGGTATGGTTGAAAAGATATACAACAAGAGCGATGGGCTACAGGGCGATATGTTTCAGTATTTCTCCAGCCTTAAATCCAGCAGTGGTGAAATGTGGTTTGCTGGAGTCAACGGAGTTAATAGTTTTTTTCCAGAAAATGTTACAGACAACCCATATATCCCGCCGGTTTATCTGACCGCTCTCACTCAGGGTGGTGAGGCGATGGAGTTGAATACATCGCTGCCAAAACTAAAAGATGTTGCATTGGATTGGAGGAACAATTACTTTGAGTTTGAATTTGCCGCATTGAACTATACGATGCCGGAAAAGAACCGGTACAAGTACAAGCTTGAAGGGCTGGACAAAGAGTGGTTCGACTCCGGCACTAAACGCTTTGGCAGATACTCTAATCTTCCTGGTGGCTCATATACCCTAAGGGTAAGGGCCGCAAACAATGATGGCCTGTGGGGTGGTCCTGAACAGGAGGTAGCAGTCAATATTAGCGTGGGCAGCCCATTTTGGAATGCCTGGTGGTTCTATCTCTTGCTGGCTGCCGCGTTGGCAATGGTGGTTGGATTTACCATTCTGTATCTGATTCGACTTAGATCAGAAATCAGTCAACGTAAACATGCGGAAGCTGGGCTACATGAAATCTCCGATCGTTTACAAAAGGTAGCGGCACGCGTTCCGGGAATGGTGTACCAATTTGAGCGTAGTCCGGACGGCAACTACCATTTTCTCTACGCCAGCGAGGCCATTCGAGACATCTATCGGATTACTCCTGAGGAGGCCCAGGAAGATGTTTCTAAACTGCTTGCAGTGGTCCATCCTGATGACAGAAGAAGTGTGGTCGACTCTATTCGGGAATCAGCCGATAGTCTAAAGCCATGGCGATTGGAGTATCGGCTACGTTTTGAAGGTGGTGAGGTGCGCTGGTTGTTCGGTAACTCGAACCCCGAGCGTACACCCGATGGCAGCGTGTTGTGGCACGGTTTTATTACTGATATTACCGAACGGAGGCAAGCTGAAGAGGCCTTGCGTCGCGCCCATAAAATGGATGCCATTGGCCAGCTTACTGGTGGCATTGCCCATGATTTTAACAACATCCTGGGCATCGTCCTGGGTAATCTAACTCTCCTTGATGACATGATTGCAGATGAACAGGCCCTCAAGCGGATAAGGAGTGCCGACAAGGCGGCTCAGCGTGCCGTAGATTTAACCAGGCAGCTACTGGGTTTTTCGCGTAAACAGACGCATGAGATGCTCCCTACCAACATCAATCATGTGATTGAAGGTATGGACAGTCTCATCTCCCGATCCATAACGCCAGAGGTGGAGGTTGAACGCAATTTAGCGAGTGATCTCTGGTTGACGGTGATTGATCAGGGTGATTTCGAGGATGCCCTGCTTAATCTTGTCCTCAATGCCAGAGATGCCATGCCGGGTGGAGGCAGACTAACTATCGAGACCTCCAACAGGGTGCTGGATGCCGCTTATGCCGAGATAAACCCAACCGCAGTGCCCGGCGAGTATGTGGAGGTTGTGGTAAATGATTCTGGTACTGGTATTTCCAAAGATCACCTGGATCACATCTTTGAACCTTTCTTTACCACCAAGCCCCATGGGAAGGGAACGGGTCTGGGGATGAGCATGGTGTTTGGTTTTACCCAACGCTCCAAAGGACACATCAGGATCTACTCTGAGCTTGGAATCGGCACCACCATCCGTTGTTACCTGCCTCGTTCTGGTGGCGTGCCCAAAGGACTGAACTTAACTGCCACTGAAAATGAGCAACTCCCCCATGGAGAGGAAACTATCCTGGTGGTGGATGATGAGGAAGATCTCATTGAGCTGGCACAACAACACCTGGAAGAGCTTGGATACACCGTGGTGACAGCCAGCAGCGGTCAGCAGGCCATGGATGTTCTTGCCAGCAGGCCAGCTATTGATCTGCTGTTCAGTGATGTGGTTATGCCCGGTGGTATGAATGGTTATGAGCTGGCGGAACAGGCGGTAGCCAACCATCGGGCCATCAGGGTACTGCTTACATCCGGGTATACAGAAAAGGCGGTGGCCCATAACGGCCAGGCCAAATTTGCCACCAATCTGCTGAGCAAGCCGCACACTCTGGCAGAGCTGGCGCAGATGGTACGTAAAGTGCTGGATGAGTCGCCAACGGCCAAAAGTGTGGAGACTGATTAATTCGCATAATGCACGACAAGGCCATAATAGTGTAACTCGGCCTGATACTATCTTCATCATAATAGTGCAATCGTCATATGGATATGCAACGCCAAGAAAAGCCAGGCATGTACATGCCTTGTCACCTTCTTTTTTTATCTTCCGAGAGAATTGTCATTGCCGTCTGCCTGACCAACCGCTTAGGATCTTAAGCGAAATTGACCATAATCTTGATCAGGCAGATTAAAAAATGATTTTTTTTCGTAAAAATGAAATAGAGAGCTGGATTGAAGAGGATGCGCCGCTGGTGGATCTTACCAGTCACCTGTTGGGAATCAACGGGCAATTGTCCATCTTAAGTGTGCAAACTCGTCACCCTATCTGTGTGACACTTACGGAAGAAGCGGCAAGGATATTCGAACAACTAGGTGCCGTTTCGACGGAATTAGTACCTAGTGGCACCCGGGTAGATGCTGGAGTGACACTCCTGAAAATCAAGGGGCGGGCAGATGCCTTACACCGTGGCTGGAAGGTGGCCATGAACCTGCTCGAACACTTTTGCGGCATCGCCACACGCACGGCAGAGATGGTGGATCAGGTGCGTAAGATTTCATCCATGCCAGTATTGGTAACCCGCAAACATATGCCAGGAATGAAAAAGGCCTTCACCAAATCCATATTGGCCGGTGGTGCTCACCCCCATAGATTGGGGCTGTCAGAGACCGTACTGATTTTTGAAAATCACCTCAAATTAGCAGGGGGGCGTGAACAGCTCCCGGCAATGATTGCTCAGATGAAAGGGGCCTGCTGTGAAAAAAAGATCTCGGTAGAATGTGACACCCTAGAGCATGCGTGGGAAGCAATCGAAGCTGGGACAGACATTGTGCAATTCGATAAAGTATCGGCTGAGGCGCTAAGCGGCTATTGTCAGCAGATACGTACAAAGTTCCCAGTCGTCAGTCTACTGGCTGCCGGTGGTATCCGACCAGAGAATGTTCAAGACTATGCGCGTAGTGGTGTAGATGGGCTGGTGCTCAGCTCGGTGTATCATGCCCCACCAGCAGATCTAAAGGTCAGCATCGATTTGTCGTGATCAAACATTGTAGGTTTCATACTACCCCAAATACCCACTGATATTTTTGTCTGCCGATGGCGCAGGATGCTGCATCTGTTGACAGTAAATGCCTGTCCCTTACTAGAAAGGAGAATGACCTTGAATCGTAATAAAGATCTGTACTGTACCGAAAGTAATAAAAGTGTAAGTCAGTTTGCCTCTGACCTTGCAGATACCGTTAAAAGGTATGCCTTTGTTGTCAACAACCTAGACACAATGGATATGAAAAAAACCTTTAGGGAGCATGGTGGTGAAGTGGTAGATGATTTTGATCTTCATATGATGCAAATCTGCAAGCCGACCAAGGCAGATAAGAGTTTAAGCATGAATCCAGAGCGTTCTATATTGATGCCAAAATTTGTGATGGTATTTTCTAAAGATGGCAGAACCCAGATACGTTATTTAAGCTACAGTGCAGAACTTATTTCTGAGTTTGTTCCAGATGACCCCAAGTTTACAGGATCGCTTGCAGAAACATTCACCAAGATTCGGTCCATGATAGATGAGGCGAAATAGTTATTGAATTAGGTCAGAGAGCAATTAGCTCAAATATTTGAATCAATTGCGCTCTGACAGTGTGTTACCAAAACATCATCTATGAATCAGCTGGGTGCTGCTTTTTCTTACCCTTGGGCTTGCGTTTGCCGGCCTTCTTTTTATCTTTGGTCTTGATTGTTCCCTTGTGGCGGGGCTTCTTGTTATCACTTTTGCCTGTGTCTGCCACCGCACCGTCTACGGTTATGTTTAATTGGCGTCCGCATACCCAGACCCGTTTCAGATGTTTGAACACATCCTTAGGCATGCCGTCGGGCAGGTCAACGGTGCTGTGGTTGTCAAAGCAGTTGATGCGGCCAATGTACTGGCTGTCCAGACCGGCCTCGTTGGCGATGGCGCCAACGATATTTTTTGGTTCCACCTCGTGAGTTTTGCCCACTTCGATGCGGTAGCGGATCATGCCATCATCTGGAATTGATTCGGCACGTGGTCGCATATCACGCCTGGGCGGCTCTTCGCCGTGTGGCTTGTTATGCTGCTGTCTCTCCTTGCGTGGCCGCTCTTGGTGTGATCTTTCCTGACGCGGCTTGTCACGGCTTGATGGTCGGTTGCTGGTCTCTTTTGCAGGTTTCTTGTTCTCTTGCACCTGGAGTGGGCGATCCTGTTGGTTTAGATAGGCCAGTGCTGCAGCGATCTGATGGGCCTCAATGTTGTGCTTTTCCTGATAGTCGGCAATCAGCTCTTCGAAGAAGTTCAGCTCCTGGGAGCTAATGGCGTCGGTGATGGTCTGCTGGAAACGTTCTACCCGGCGGCCGGTTACCTCCTTGTGGCTGGGCAGCTGCATCTGGGTGATTTTCTGCTTGGTGGCGCGTTCGATGGCGTACAGCATCCGTTTTTCCCGGGGCGACACAAACAGGATGGCATCACCCTTGCGCCCGGCGCGGCCGGTGCGGCCGATACGGTGGACGTAGGCCTCGGTGTCATTGGGGATATCGTAGTTGATCACATGGCTGATGCGCTCCACATCCAGACCACGGGCTGCCACATCGGTGGCGACGATAATATCCAGTCGGCCTGATTTGAGGCGTGCCACGGTGTTTTCGCGTGCGGCCTGGTTCATGTCGCCATTCAGGGCTGCGCTGGAGTAACCGCGGGCCTGCAGTTTTTCTGACAGCTCGGCGGTGGCGGTCTTGGTGCGCACAAACACCAGCATGGCATTAAACTCCTCCACCTCCAGCATCCGGGTGAGGGCGTCCAGCTTGTGCAGTCCGGTGACCTGCCAGTAACGCTGGGTGATGGTGTCCACCGTGCTGGTCTTGGATTCGATCTGGATCTCGGCTGGATTGTTCAGGTAACGCTTGGCCACACGCTTGATCTGATTTGGCATGGTGGCCGAGAACAGGGCGACCTGTTTCTGTTTCGGGGTGTGTTCTAGGATCCATTCGATGTCCTCGATGAATCCCATGTTCAGCATCTCATCTGCCTCATCCAGGACGACACCGGAGAGGTTGTCCAGAACCAGCGTCTTGCGCCGGATATGGTCCATCACCCGACCCGGGGTGCCCACAACTACATGCGCCCCACGGCGGAGCTGTCGTAACTGGATACCCATGGGTTGGCCGCCATATACCGGCAGAATGTGAAAGCCGCGAATATGTCTGGAGTAGGTCTGCATCGCCTCTGCCACCTGGATGGCCAGCTCACGGGTGGGGGTCAGCACCAGGATCTGGGGGTGTTGCACCGATATGTCGAGACGGCTTAGCAGGGGCAGGGCGAAGGCGGCGGTCTTGCCGGTGCCGGTCTGGGCCTGACCAAGTAGATCACGCCCCTCCAGCAGGGGAGGGATGCTCTGCATCTGGATCGGGGAGGGGGTCTCATAACCGATCTCCTCCACTGATTTTAGAACGGGTGCAGAAAGCCCCAACTGGGCAAATGTGGTGTTGGTTTCGCTGGACATTAAGCTGCCTGTAAAGGTGGTGTCTGGCTCAGACTGGCTGGGCGATGATGAGAAGCTGCGAGATTCTACACTGTTCGCCGACTATTACCTAATAATACTAGAAATTATTCATATATGTGGTTGGGACTTAATGTTGTAATTTTAAGGTTTGTTCTGAAGCGTCCATGCCGCCTCTACCAAGATGTGTGTTTCCTGGATTGCGACCAACTCTGAGTTGAAAATCTGGTGATATACGACCTTGGTTGTGCGGTGACCTGATACAAGTTGTTTTGTCTAAGTATAGAGGCAATAGCGGAGAAGGTATGTTCCAGCCGGTATCACCATCAATCCGGCATCACCATAGGTCATGTTTGGCCATTGTTGCTCGGGTCTTGATAGTGGTGATCTGCTGCTGGCCCAGGGTATTGAAATCAACCTGGACGGATGGTCACAAACAGCATATCCGTCGTGATACTTTTGTGACTCTATCGTGATGTTGCCGAGAGCTCTTGGGTCTTAAATAAAGGTGCAAGTTTGATATGGGAGTGGCCTGTATCAAAATCACTTTTAGGAGATCTGACAATGATCATGTCTATGCGAAGAGTCACCATGTGTGTTGGTACCTGTCTTATGGGCCTGAGCCTTTCTCTGCATGCCGGCGATATGACAAACAAAGAGAAGATGATGGATAAGGCGCACAGTATGGAAACAGAAAAGATGATGAAGAAAGA
>JAAGZL010000674.1 GCA_024206335.1 Gammaproteobacteria bacterium | reverse complement strand
CCAGGTTTGAAACATACCAAGGAGATAAAAGGCCTAATGCGGCTGCAAATAATTTTTGTTCTTGCACTATTTTGTTCCCTAACAACGATAGATATTAGGACGGTATTCTACACTATTACCCATGTGGAACAGCGAAGAACCTTTTCTATTCAGCGCAGTTCAGATACCCTGTTATTAAGATGGCGCACGAAACCTGCCACTCAATTTCAAGCCGTCACGTATATTCATCCGCATAAGGGATAGATTTATCGCACCCGCAACAAGCTCAATACCCTGAACCATATAAAATGCCGTATCAAATGCACCTGCTGACGCCCAATGATCTAGGATAATGGCACAGGGAATTAACACAAAAACACCATTCACACCGATAAATGGCATTCGTTTCTGCTTAACTTGAATCAACCTGCCTTTTCTTGATGCAGAGAGGGCAAAGCCAGTTCCTCCTGTGACAACTATGGCAGGGACTAAAATAAATAAACCAGGCACGACAATAAGGCCTTTAACTGTAGCTATTGCCGCATGCATACCGAATAGTTCAACCAGGATTGTTGACACAAAGAATGTAGCGATTGTCATTGTTGCCACTATTCCTGCAGCAAAATGGATCCGTTGTTTCACTCTACCTTCCATCACTGCCCCCTCAGATAGTTGGAGTTTTTACACTATTAACCCGGCTTCACTGTTACACCTTGAACGCCTCCACTATAGAGGCATGATCCATGCTGTTACCCATACACAGCTTGACCAGTATCGCACTCTTTACCGCCCCTAAATTTGAGAAGATCAACGGGCTGTTGCGATCCAGAAAATAGCGGTAGCTACCAGGGAAACCATACTCATCATAGATGTGGTAGTTGTGAACCCTGGTGGTGAGAATAACCGGTTTCTCCTGCGCCGCCTGCTCGACCAGAGCGAGGATCGCCATCGGCACCCGACCGCCACCGTAGCCCTCCACCACCACAGCATCAGCAAGTTCCACCGACGGGGCAATGATCTCCGGATCCACATCCATATGACATTTCAGAATAAACACCCGCCCATAAACCCGGTTCTCCAGGATCTGGCCACGGAACGGCGGGCAGGTATAGACCACCTTACCGCCCACCAGATGCCCCAGCAGGCCTCCACGCACTGAATCGAAGGCGTGATAGCGGATAGACTCACTCTTCTCCGCATACAGGGCGCTGTTGATCACGCCATCAAACACCAGCATGGAGCCACGTCCCACCGAGTGGGGTGAGGCGGCGACGTTTATGGCATCCTTGATATTGACCATGCCATCAAAACCATCCACATCCGGTTTACGCTGGGAACCAGTAAACACCACCGGTTTTTCTGACTTGATGGTGAGCATGCAGTGATAGGCGGCCTCCTCCATGGTGTCCGTGCCATGGGTAACCACGATGCCGTCATACTCCTCCAGCAAAGCTGAGAATCCATCTGCCATCCGCACTGCAATCTCAGAGGTGAGATAACTGCTGGGCTGGTCCATAAACGGAATCACGCTGCAACGATGGTCTGCGGTCTCAATAAAACTACTGTCCACAGAGACATCCTCACCACTACCAGATGTTGCTATGGTCCCGCCGGTGGTTACCACCGCTATATTTGCACTGCTATCTAAATCCACATCCATCTCACTTTTGTTGTTGTCAATTAACTCTGCTCCGGGTTCACAGCAGGTGCGCACCATCAAACAAGTCCGCCTCCAAAGAGAAGCAGTCCACCCCCTCCACACAACCAAGATTCACCCGGTAGTGCCCCGCCTTCCTGGCCGTCTCATGATGGGTGTAGATGCCACAGTTCCGGCAAAAGTAGTGCCTGGCAGTCTCGGCACCAAACTGGTACAGACCCAATACTGCCGCATCCGCCTCCACCTTCAGGTTAACATCCGGGATCATCTCCGCCGACATCATGGCCCCTTTACGCGAACACAGCGAGCAGTTACAGCGCAACCCCCTGGCGATGGCCTCTCCGCTATAGGAAAAACGCACCGATCCACAGTGGCAACTACCATGGTACTGTTGCATACTCGCATCCTCCTCATCTCACTGACCAGCCCGAAAGCCCCTTCTACCACACCGATAGGGGGAAAAATCTGCTGGATTCTTCGATTATTTAACAATAAGACCTATTCCAGGGCGAATCAATTTCCTTTTTTTGCAAAAACCCCCATACATCGCTTATCCAAATATGGATTACAGGCTATAATTCACCGTTTTTACCTAGCCGGACAAATACCATGAGCCAAGCAGATGCCCTTTTTGAATCCGATCTGCCACACCTAAAGCTGCTGAACCGCGGCAAGGTCAGGGATATCTACAACGTGGACGACCAGCATATGCTGATCGTCACCTCCGATCGCCTTTCGGCCTTTGACGTGGTACTGCCACAACCTATCCCTGGTAAGGGCGAAGTGCTCACCAGGGTGGCCAACTTCTGGTTTGAGCGCACCCAGGGC
Source organism: Gammaproteobacteria bacterium (assembly GCA_024206335.1). Classification (GTDB taxonomy): domain Bacteria; phylum Pseudomonadota; class Gammaproteobacteria; order Chromatiales; family Chromatiaceae; genus JAAGZL01. The sequence continues at coordinate 3,136 of JAAGZL010000674.1, read as the reverse complement.
ATCATCCCCAACCACCTGTCAGACAAACCGCTGTCAGATGTAGTACCTGATGCAAAGCAGAGGGCTATCCTGGGAGATCGGGCACTGGTGGTGCGCAAGCTGCGCCCCCTACCGATAGAGGCCATTGTTCGCGGCTACCTGATTGGATCAGGCTGGAAAGACTACCAGAACAGCGGGGGAGTCTGCGGTATCCAGCTTCCACAGGGTCTGGAGCAGGCAGCCAAGCTGCCACAGGCCATCTATACCCCATCCACCAAGGCCGATATCGGCGATCACGATGAGAACATCAGCTTCGAAGAGACTGTGAAGCTGCTGGGACAGGAGTTAGCAGAACAGGTGCGTGATGTGAGCCTAAAGATCTACACCGAGTGTGCGGCCTATGCCTTGGAGAAAGGGATCATCATTGCCGACACCAAGTTCGAATTCGGTCTCGACTCGAATGATAATTTGGTGCTGATCGATGAGATCCTTACCCCGGACTCCTCCCGCTTCTGGCCCGCCGACCAGTATCAGGTGGGAATCAGCCCACCCAGCTACGACAAGCAGTTTGTACGGGATTACCTGGAGACACTGGATTGGGACAAGACCCCACCAGGGCCGGACCTGCCGTGGGCAATCGTAACCAAAACGGCCGAAAAATATCTTGAAGCCGAAACCCGTCTCACTGGTAACGGATGACCGAGGAGACTCTTCCACCCTACTCTGGACTGACTCCTGACACCATCATTACGGCCCTGGAGTCCTGTGGTTTCCACCCAGATGGCAGTATGCTGGCCCTCAACAGCTATGAGAACCGGGTCTACCAGATCGGACAGGAGGATGCTCTACCTCTGGTGGCAAAATTCTATCGCCCTGGGCGTTGGAGTGATGCCGCCATCCAGGAGGAGCATGAGTTCAGCCTGAGTCTGGCGGCCGAAGAAATTCCAGTGGTAGCCCCACTGCAGGACGCTGAAGGCAACACCCTGCACAGCCATGCTGGCTACCGGTTCAGCCTGTCACCACGCCAGGGTGGCCGCTGGCCAGACCTGGATGACCCAGACGACCTGATGTGGGCGGGGCGCCTCATGGCGCGCATACATCAATTGGGTGCCAGTCAGCCTTTCGAACATCGCCCAAGCCTGAATCCGCAGGAGATGGGATCAGACTCGGCCCATTATCTGCTGGAGAATAACTTCGTCCCCATCGAGCTGGAGTCACGCTACCGTCAGACCACTGAAGAGTTGCAACAGATCATTGACAGCAGCTTTGACTCGGCCGGGCCATACCAGCAGATCCGTCTACATGGCGACTGTCATCCCGGCAACATCCTGTGGACCGATAATGGGCCCCATTTTGTAGACCTGGATGACTGCCGTAACGGCCCGGCCATTCAGGACCTGTGGATGTTGCTATCCGGTGAGCGCAACGAGATGGCCATGCAACTGAGCTACCTGCGTGAGGGGTATGAGATGTTCCGCCCATTAAACCCGGCAGAGGTTCATCTGATCGAACCCCTTCGCACCCTGCGTATCATCCATTATGCCGCCTGGCTGGCGCGGCGCTGGGATGACCCGGCATTTCCCGCCGCCTTCCCCTGGTTTAACACCAACCAGTATTGGCAGGACCATATCGCCACACTTGCACAACAGCGTGCAGCCATGGAAAATCCACCACTGGCCCTATACTAAAAACTTAAACGGACACGATCAAATATGCACTCCAGACACAACCAGATCCTATCTATCATTGCCGGCACCCTGTTGCTTTTCTCCACAGCCTGGGCTGGGTTTGAGCAGAGCCATGAGGCCTACACCAAAGGCGACTACACCACGGCATTCAACGGCTACCTTGAGGCTGCAAACAGCGGAGACTCACGCGCCTTTGGAAAAGTTGCAGCGCTCTATCTATATGGAAGAGGAATAGAAAAAGACTACTCCCAGGCCTATATCTGGTTCGGCATAGCCAAATATAGTAAAGACAAATACGCAACCAAGTTTCAGGAGACAGCAGCATCTATGCTCACCCGCGAACAGATCAAGCAGGCAGCATTAGAATTGGAAAAAAAGCGAGAGGCATTGGGAATTAAACTTGAGTAAAAATCTGAAATATTATTAGCTAGTCCGCATACTGCATGAAGGGATCAAGGATCAGGGCAAATCTGGCTAAGTAGTTTAGTTTAGTTTAGCATTCGAAAAAGCATAGCCGTAGCTATGGTTTGATGAGGACAGATCAAAATACAACGCCTGATTTGGGATGAACTAGATGAGACTGTACTTTTTTACACAGCAATTTTAGTTGCCATAACTATCTGACATTTCAGCACATCATCTATTGCCCAGTCTATCTTGACGCAATATGCAGGCTGGTCCATGCGGATATTTCGACAAACCTCAGCGGCCTACCAGGCAACTAAATACTAATAGTCAGCTATTGGTCTTTCCTACCATAGATTTCAACCTACCAGTTAAACCAGACCAGTTTTTTTTGTTCTGCCTAGTATTGCCTGGTTTAGACTTTGAGTTGCTTCCTCCATCTCTATCTCCACTCCTCCCCTGCTGTTCGACCACACCCACATTTCCACTCTTGGACTCATTTTCAATACGCGGCCCTACAAAGGGTTTCAGCATCAATCTCTTGGTAACCACCATCCCCAACTTTTCAAATGCGGCCATGTGGCGATCAACCTCACTATCTGAAAGCGATTTTTTTAGGGTAATCTTACGGTCAACATCAAATAATGCTTCAGCTTTCTCCCGGCTAACCCCCAGTTGCCTAGTGAAAGATTTGATAAAATCATCCCTGCCCACCCAAGACTTAAACTCACCCTTAAATAATATCTTGTACTTATCAATCATATCCATCTCTCAATCTGCCACATCATATTCAAGACACCATCTAATCCTTTGTAGTGACAGTAGCACAGGCTCACTTCAACAATACAAGACCGTTCATCAGTGAACAATTAATAATCCCCGCTAATATTTACCATTATTGATCTGATTCTACAAACAAAAATGCGTCTAAAAACTGAACGAATGTAGTACATCATCCAATCCCCACACGCCTTCTATCTTACCGTAATCAAAGCCCGCTGTAGCAGCGGGCTCTAATTGGCAATTTTTTATACCACCTTGTTCTTGATAAATTCCCGCACACT
>JAAGZL010000673.1 GCA_024206335.1 Gammaproteobacteria bacterium | reverse complement strand
TTTATCAATGTTATTAAGGGCGGTTATACAGCCAATAGTGCCATCCCCGGCACGCCAGACGCGCCAGGATATCCTGACGCTTCCGGTGGCGGGAGTTGGAACCATTACACCCATGCCCCCCTCGCTGGATGGATGGCCGAGGGGACGGTCGATAACCCGTGGGTTTTGCGTTGGGAGGGAGCAGGGGATGTTACATGGACAGGTGGCACTGAAATACCAGGCTCCACCCCGAATCGCCGCGAGTATACATCGCTTGCTGCACCTGCTACTAATTACTTTACGCGTGCCACTGGCGACGTCACTAAACTAGAGCTATTAGCACCCGGTGAAGAAGCTCGCTATGATGCCGGTAATATACTGCATAGCCGTTTCGTTGCTGATCTAGCGGGAATCGATGTTGTGAGAATGCTGCACTCATTGGTTGACGACAATGGCAATCGCGATGTTTCAGACTTCACACCTTATGACTACATTAACTGGAATAAACGCCAATCGCCGAATGGTCTGGTGAATGTGGATAGAGGACTGCCAACACAAGTAGCTTGCGAGATAGCAAACGAGCTAGACGTCAATCTTCATTACAACGTCCCGCACCAAGTATCAGACGCAGGAGCAACATATATAGGCCAGCAGATAGCATTGCATTTCGATTTCTCGGGCGGCAAGAAGGTTAAAATAGAGTTAGGCAACGAGATATGGAATCCAGGCATCGGTTTTAGTGATGCTTGGAATTGGTTCTGGTATGGCAGTCAATCCCCACAAGAAGGCACTTTTGACCCCACGACCGCGACTTGTACATCAGCCGCACATGGGTTAACTACCGGCGACGAAATAAAATCATTTAACAATATCTACCACACCCAGTGGCCTTATGCGAAAGGCGGGTTAACGTATGCGATAGTTGATGACGTGGATACTTTCCGGTCTGCCGTCACCGAAGCAGCGGCATTGCGCGGTGCTGACGTGCTTGACGATACCGATGCAGACCATAAAGCAAGTTACATCCCTGACGTATCGGCCACTTTCCTTAGATTTAAACCCGCTATAGTGGGTGGCATCTATGGCCCAGGTGGTTACTATGCAGTGCGTGCAATGCAAGTTTGGGACTTAATCGCCGCTGAAATAGGCGAAGAAAATATGGAGGTTATTGCTGGTGCCCGTGGGTCTGATGTTAATTTCATGCTCCAAGGATTAGAGGTTCCCGGCTACCGCGAAAGGGTAATGACAAGCGGCCAATTCTATATCGCCCCGTACTGGACTTCGGTTTTCATTGCTGATGATTTTGAGAACTACACGAATAAGCAGCACGCTGATTATGCGATTGACGTGTGGATGGCTGACGGCGGTTTGTGGCACCAGCGCATTGTCGCCCACATTGAGGCTTTAGGGTGCTATAATTTCAGCGCCTACGAGTGCGGGGATCATAACGGCAATCAAGGTGTTATATCGCAAGAAAAGGTAGATAAACTGATTAGTTTGGCCCGCGATCCAGTTGAAGGAACCCGCATAATAGACCACTCTTTCAGGCGTTTGGCTGAATTAGGGATGAAGGTTGCGACCAATTTCAAAGCGCATGAGTATTACAATAGAGATAACAGTAATGGGAGTATTTTTGGCTCAATGGAGCATCAAGGCGATACTGACGCAGCACAATACTTGGGCATTAAGCCATTCTTAGATTTAGGTGGAGTCCCTAAATAATGGATACTCAATACATCGGAACGGGTCAGGTCTTCGAGGAAATCGGCGAATGGAAAGACTACGTTAAAACCCATGACCCAATGACCGAGGATTTCAAAGGAATTCTAACCGATAATAAAATATATCCTTACGGTGCTTCTACTGATCTTGATTTTTTCGGGTTTGACCAAGCTGAATTTGAAGTAATCTTAGACGTTGAGGAATCG
>JAAGZL010000672.1 GCA_024206335.1 Gammaproteobacteria bacterium | reverse complement strand
GGCATCAACCTGGAGGATATCCGCGCCCCCGAGTGCTTCGAGATTGAAAAGCGCTTGAAAGAGCGCATGAATATCCCTGTGTTCCACGATGATCAACATGGTACCGCGATCATCTCCGGGGCTGCCATCATCAACGCCCTGGAGATCGTCGACAAGAAGATCGAGGAGGTACGTCTGGTCTGCTCAGGTGCGGGCGCTGCAGCGCTCTCCTGCTTGGAACTGTTGGTCAACCTGGGGCTGAAACGTAAAAACATTCTGGTCTCAGATTTAGAAGGAGTTGCTAGGGCTCAGGAAGCTGAAAACTATCATGAACGCAAAGCAGCCTTCGCTGCAGATACCGATTTCACCACCCTGGCAGAGGCCATCGTCGGCGCCGACATCTTTTTGGGTCTCTCCGCCGGCGGTGTGCTAAAGCCAGAGATGGTCAAAACCATGGCCAAGGACCCGGTGATATTTGCCTTGGCCAACCCAACACCAGAGATATCTCCCCAGGAGGCGCTGGCAGTCCGTCCAGACGCCATTCTCGCCACCGGCAGATCCGACTACCCAAATCAGGTAAATAACGTTCTCTGTTTTCCCTTTCTGTTCCGTGGGGCACTGGACGTGGGGGCCTCAGAGATAAACGAGGAGATGAAACAGGCCTGCGTCTATGCCATTGCTGAACTGGCAAAGATCGAGGCCACCTCTGAGGTTCGGGATGCCTACGGTGATGAACACCTGAGCTTTGGTCGCGACTACCTCATACCCAAACCATTTGATCCCCGTCTGATCCTAAAGATTGCCCCAGCCGTGGCCAAGGCCGCCATGGACAGCGGCGTGGCCAGTCGCCCGATCCAAGACTTCAACCGCTATCAGGAGCAACTCAACCGCTTTGTCTACCGCTCTGGCGGCATCATGAAACCAGTATTCGATACTGCCAGCCATACCCCGCAACGAGTGGTATATGCCGAAGGCGAAAACCTGCGGGTACTGCAGGCCATTCAAGAGGTGGTCACTGAAAATCTGGCCAAACCGATACTGATAGGTCGCCCCGAGGTGATCGAGATGCGTATCAAGCGCCTGGGTCTGCGCATACGAGCCGAGCAGGACTTTGCTGTCATTAATCCAGAAAGTGATCCCCGTTACTCCGAGTACTGGCACGCCTATCACGATCTCATGGAGCGAAGGGGTGTTTCACCAGAGGAGGCATGCACCCTGGTACGCACCAGCAATACGGTAATTGCAGCAATGACCCTCAAACTAGGCTATGCCGATGCCATGCTGTGTGGCACGGAGGGGCGATTCAATACCCATCTCCGCCATCTGTTGGGCATCATCGGGCGAGCCCCAGGTGTCAGCCGCTGCGCTACAGTCAGCACGGTAATGCTGGAACGGGGCACATTCTTTATCTGCGACACCCATGTGACACCCAACCCCACTGCAGAACAACTGGCCGAGATCACCACCATGTGCGCGGAAGAGGTACAGAGATTTGGTATGCACCCCAAGGCAGCCCTGCTTTCATACTCTAACTTTGGCACCAGCAACCATGAGTCCCCCACCAAGATGCGCAAGACCAGGAAATTGATTCGGGAACTTGCGCCATCACTGGAAGTAGAAGGTGAGATGCATGCAGATTCTGCGCTCTCAGAAGAGATCCGTGACACCATGTTCCCCAACTCTCTACTGAAGGGAAGGGCCAACCTACTGGT
>JAAGZL010000670.1 GCA_024206335.1 Gammaproteobacteria bacterium | reverse complement strand
TCTTCTTTCCGCTGTTTACACCAAAGAGGGTTTGGCTCACATGGTGTCTCAGAAAAAGACCTTCAAAGCGATGAGTGTTGCCGCTGGTGCTGATGGTATCGTGACGCCGATGCACCCTGGTGCGATCAAGTTCTGGAAAGAAAAGGGCATTCTTAAATAACAAACACGGTTGGCTAGGGAGATTGCGGTAGGGATCTTCGAGGAGGATGTCTGGAAAGTTCAGAGGGATCGGACTGGCGATGAAACAAGGCTAAACTGGTATTCATCGTTACGCTTGTTCCATCCGAACAACCAGGCATTCTCCGGATCCTCTTTCCTGGATCTCAGCAATAAACCGTAATAGTTTGCGAGCCCGCATATCTCAACGGGATAGCCGGGCAATCCTGTTTCAAGTTGCCTTGTAAATTGAGGTCACCGACGATTATCTGGAACCCGGCATGTATGACAAACTACACAAAATAGAAAAAGTCATCTTTGATGTCTGTGCTCTCGGCCTACTGCTGATTTACTCTTACGCTGCGGTGATCGCCCCGACAGCCACCCAGTACCATCGCGGCATCTACGTGATTGTCACTTATATACTGGTGTTTTTAATATATCGCTCCAAGTCAACAATCATGCGGGTGGTGGATTATATCCTGATTGTGCTTTCGATAGGGTCCATCGGCTACTGGATGATGAACTTCGAGGCCATCAACTACCGCACTGGTGCGGAGACAGAGCTCGATACTGCGATCGCTGTCGTTGGCGTTTTGATCGGCGTCGAACTAGCCCGCCGGGTGGTGGGTATCGTGTTTGTGATCATTGGTGTCGCGATGCTGGCATATGGCGTATACGGCGACCATCTGCCCGACCTGATCGCGCATGCGGGTGATACCTTCCCCGCCCTCTGCACCTCGATTTTCTACAAGAGCGACGGTGTGTTCGGCATCATGGCCAACGTACTTGCCACCTATATCCTGCTGTTCGTCTTTTTCGGCGCTTTTCTCCACAAGTGCGGCGCGCAGAAATTTTTCGTCGATTTTCCGCTGGCGGCGGTGGGGCACAAAATTGGTGGTCCTGGCAAGGTCGCGGTGATTGCCTCCGGCCTGTTCGGCTCCATCTCGGGAAGCGCCATTGCCAACGTCGTATCTACCGGCGCCTTCACCATTCCGATGATGAAAAAAGCCGGATTCAAGCCGCACATTGCCGGTGGTATTGAGCCTGCAGCGTCAATCGGGGGAATGTTCATGCCGCCGATCATGGGGGCAGGCGGTTTCATCATGGCGGAATTGACCGGCTTGCCCTACTCACAGATTATGCTGGTCGCAATTTTCCCAGCCCTGATGTATTTCTTCAGCGTCTTCGTGATGGTCCATTACGAGGCAAAAAAGAACAATATTGTCGGCGAGCGCACATCGTTCAGCGCCATGGAGATATTCAAAAAGCAGTGGTATTACATCACTCCGTTGGTGGTCATCACTATCTTTATGCTCTATGGTTACTCACCGGGGTACTCCGCGATCCTGGGTATAGTCGCATGCATCGTGGTCAGCTGGTTCCGTGAGGAGACCCGCATTGGTCCGATGGAATTTATCGAGGCGGCCCGGGAGGGCGCCTCCTCCAGCCTGAAGATCGGTGCCACCGTGGGTGTGATTGGTATCATCATCGGCGTTCTCACCTTCAGCGGTTTGATACTGACTTTTGCCGATATTGTCATCGAGCTGGCTGATGGCTCGCTGGTCCTGACTATCCTGTTCATCGCGTTGGCGTCCCTGGTTATGGGCATGGGAGTCCCGGTCACCGCGGCCTACCTGATCACCGCAGTGGTGGCGGTGCCTGCACTGACCCATCTGGGCGTTAACGTGCTCGCCGCTCATATGATCGTCTACTGGCTCTCCCAGGATTCCAATATCACGCCGCCGGTCTGTATTGCCGCATTTGCTGGCGCCACCATAGCCAAAGCTAATATGTGGAAGACGGCTTTTTCTGCCTTCAAGTTCGCCAAGTTTCTATATCTCGGGCCCTTCCTGTTTGGTTATGTTCCCGGTTTCTCGCTTAACGGCTCGGCGAGCGATATTGTGGTTGCTTTCGTGCTGATCGTGTTCGGTACCTGGGCCTACTCCTGGTTTCTTAGCGGAATATGGATGAACTATTTCCGTAAGAAATCATCCGAATCAGGTCTAAAGGAAACCGAAAAGGGAGAGGCAAATGAAGCTTCCTAAAATTGAATACAAAAAGATCCTCTATGCAACCGATCTATCAGCGTCAGGTCGGATCGCATTTCCGTATGCGGCCAGCATTGCCCATAACTATGGTGCTGAGCTCACGGTTTTTCATGTGGCCAAGCCACCTGAGTTCGAACAATACCTGGTTGGCTACATAGACGAAAAGCTCTGGAAACAGATCAAAACCCAGGATTTGGAAGCGGTGAAAGACACTCTTACCCAGCGTAAACGGGACGAGGTAGCCGTTAAGAACAACTTGGATGAGTTCTGCAAGAAAACCCTGGACGAATACGACGATCATCCATATGTTGCCTATGACGTCAAAGTGGCTATGGGTGATCCCGTTACCGAGATCGTTAGGGAGGCAGAGAGTGGTGACTACGATGTGGTCGTTGTAAGCAAACACAGCGGTGGACTGATCATGGATGCGTTAATGGGTACAACCGCACGCCGGGTCATTCGTCGCTGCAATCGGCCGGTTCTGGTTATTCCTGCGCCTGAATAAACGCGGGAGGCGCAGCAGCAAATCCTCCAAGAATTAGGATTTCCTTAAGTCTGTTAACAACACTATGTGGGTGGATATCCGCATAGTGTTAATAGATCCCAATTAGACTGGCTAGGCATTTTTATCTGGTTTGATAGAGCCGCAGTTGTGGCTGTTCCGGCCCTGACTCATCTGGGAGTTGATTCACTTGCGGCTCATATGATTGTCTATTGGCTGTCACATGATTCCAATATTGCACCGCCGGTGTGTATCGCTGCTTAGTCGGAGCTACTATCGCCAAGGCTAATATGTGGCGTTATGCCTTCTCTGTACTCAAGTTCGCCAAGTTCCTGTGTCTGGCACCATTTGTTATAGGCTATGTCCCGGCCTCCTCACTCGATGATAGCGCCACTGATATCATCATGGTTTATACCGTGGTGTTAATCGGTACCTATATCTTTAGCTGGTCGCTGAGCGGGATCTGGCTGGATTATCTCAAGAAGGCGAGTGATAAATAATACAAGCTACGTGGGTTGTATCTGTGACTCTAGATAGTTTTTTAGGCCCATTTTTTTGATCAGTCACAACTCTGTTACAGCCAGTAGGTGTGGTGTTCCTTGGTATCTGCCAGTATGACCTCAAGGTTTTTTTAGGTTTAGTAGTCCCGTTCTGTTTCGCACACTACTATAGTTTTATGGGGTTTTAGTGGTTTTCATCTGGTTGCCTGAATGATGATGCGTGGCTTCTGTCTGTTAAACAATCATGGGTAATAAGTGGTTATGCATTGTGACTGAATGCAGTTCTTTATCTGGAACTGTAGGTACTATTGGGAATTACCAGTCATAAACAATACAGATATAACTATGATGGTCTGTGTTTGCCACGGAGTGATTGATAGGGATATTCGAATTGCCGCCACCAGGAGAGTTACCGGCGAAGACACTGGCACTTAATGAGCGAGTTCATACAGGAAGATCCTCTTACTTATGTTGACAAATAATAAAATGGGGAGTTAGAGGTATGATCTCTAACTCCCCAATCCTGGTTTTAATTCCAGATAAGTCCTGACGATCAGAAGTCTCCGGTGGCAGCTGCCTCCATCATGATCTCGATATTTTTACGTATCGTGATGGCGCGTTCACGCAGATCATCTGATATCCGATTTGGGTTGGGGCTGGTATCTAGCCAACGTACATCCCAGTCCAGGGTGGTAAGCCATATTACCCCATCTGCGTCTTCCAGCACTGCGATCCGGCATGGCACGAGCGCCGAGAACTCCAGAGAGTAATCAAGTATCTTCCTCAAGGCGATCAGGTCGCAGAAGCTTAGGAACTCCACCCTTGGGCTGTTGGGATCATCAATCTCCCGCAGGACCTTCCAGGGGGTGTTGTGACCACTCGCCCTCATGTTGAGTTCATTGGCTTTTACTTTAATAGATTCGACTACCTCATCGAAGGTTATGCCTGGTATCACCCTTTTCTTTGCCACCATCATGTTAATCATGTCGCGGACACTGAATGGGTTGACCGCCATCATGGATTGCATCATGCGCATTTTTGCTTCAGCTGTAATTGGCTCAAGCATGGTGTTTTTTCGATATTGCTGTTTTGGGCGTGTAATGGCCAAGGGCATATCTCCTGACTTTACACGTCCCTCAAAGGCTGATTTTGGTGCATAGCTCTGCTTGTTGAACTCCATTATCTCTTCTTCGGTCATGTCGGGTTTGACTTCGGCATTGACCGAGGAACACAACAGCACGGCAACAAATATAAATACGGTGGTTGTTCTCAAAAAATACATCAAATTTCTCCCATGGCGTTAATTGAGCTGCCTGGGTCTGGTGGGTGGTTTATATCATCCACAGCCCCTGCAACATGTTAGCGGTCATTGTTTTGCTTCAGGAACCTTCGGTGCCGCTGTTTCAGCTGTGCCGGGTATGGTCTGCATTATCGACATGGTGGATCCCATCATCATGGTAAACATGTGTGGATCCATCATCATCATCATTTGATTCATCATTTTTGGCTCTGTCATGATGGCAATCCAAGAGTTGAGCATGTTAGGGTCAACCACCTTGAACATGTCCTGCATAAGCGCTGGATTGGTCATAGAGCCCGTCCAGTTCCCCATGGTGAGTGGGTTGCCCATACTCATAACCGAGTTCATGATCTGTGGATTGGTCATCAATCCCATCCATGCGTTCATCATGGCAGGGTCAGCCATTGATGACATGGTTTTAAGCATATTCTCATTGGTTATTATACCGATCCAGTTCTCGACCATTTTAGGGTCGTTGGCATTCATGATGGAGGTGACGAACTGAGGGTTGGTCATTACCGTCATGATTGATTGTATCTGGTTGGTGTTGGGGGACTTCATCATGGCTTCCAGCTGAGCTGGGTCGGACATGATTTTCATCCAGTCATCCATCATTTTGGAATCTATGGAGGATGCAAATTTATTGACAAAATCTGGATTGGTGAGTGATGTCATGGTGCCTGCAGTCTGAGCCTGGGCAGGTGAAAATACACCGCCGATTGGACCGGCTATCGCAAGAGCCAAGGCTGTGGCGATAATGGTTTTCTTGTTTAGCAGTAGTTTCATAGTATTCTCCGGGTTAAAGGGTGGCCTCTACCCTGGTAGAGCGGGCTATGAACTGCGGGCCTGTGTCTTGTTTTTACTGTTGTAAACTTTTGTACATAGCTCCAATGTGTTGTTGTGAGCAGGCGCTAACGTCGATTTTTTGTGCAAACGGCGTATTATTATATAAGAAAATAATGAAATGTAAATATACCCCGGGTGTTTTTTATAATGATTGGGTACATGTTACAGGGTAAAATCTGCACCAGATCAACGCGCTTATGATCGATACACCCCATTAATGTAGCCAATATAACGGACTGGGCTCACTTTCATCAAGTTTGCCATGCTATCTGTATGGTGACTGTTGTTGTATTGATGGGGTGCTCTGGCATATTGGTTATAGATCCAAAGGCAGGTAGAAGAAGATGAAACGGCCATTTTCGATGTCGATCTTCAATCTGGCGTCACGGTAGAGGGCATAGTCCACATAACCGGGGGTGGCGTTGGCAGAGTGGCACTCACTGCAATGTTGGGGAGACTCAAAATCACGGTCCCGGTCGTACCAGGATAGTAACATGTGGTTCCCGACTAGCTGCTGGGCCTTGGAGTTGGCCAGTTCCATTGCCTGCAGATAATCCTCAAGGGGTGGTTCGGGAGATAGCTCGACAATGGTGACGCCGGTGTAGTCTGCTACTTGACGGACATTGCAAAGTGATCCGCTTTTCTGTTCTTCGTCTGCCATGCGATGTTCCATGTTTTCTGTAGCCAGTTGTGTGGCCTCAGTACTGCTCTTGATGGAGTATGTCTTAATGGACCTTAATGTCTTCCATGAGTCAAGTGTAGATACTAAATTGGTATGGAAGCTCCTGACTAAGTGAATCTTGGCGGTGTTATACTAGGGCCTGTTAATACTAATCAAAGAATTATTGTCAAAAGTGGTGTTTAGCCAGTTGAATCAAGCGGCGACCTGATTGTTTGCTATCACCTCAATACCATCTTTAAATTTGATCCCAGTAATTACTTTACCAAGGTAACTGAAACCGCGTAATTTTCTCCATTTCTTC
>JAAGZL010000669.1 GCA_024206335.1 Gammaproteobacteria bacterium | reverse complement strand
GGAAGATGCGAATAAGTCCCCGATGTGAGATCATAGCTGCATAGTAAATTACAGCCATTACCGTCCATGAGCCAACAGTTAACTTTTGCCGATAGTGAGTTTTCCAGCAAGCGCCGCCAGACCCGCAAAGAAATTTTCTTATCCCGGATGGATAATTTGCTGCCGTGGTCTCAACTGCTGGAAGTGATTGAACCCTTTTATCCTAAAGCAGGCAATGGCAGACGTCCGTATGCGCTTGAGACCATGTTTCGCATTCACTGTATGCAGCAATGGTATAGCCTTGGTGATGAAGCGATGGAAGATGCGTTATATGAAATTGCTTCGATGCGTCAGTTTGCGCAACTGTCATTGGATAAAGCCATTCCTGACCGCACTACCATTATGAACTTCCGGCACTTGCTGGAAAAGCACAAGCTGACTCGCAAATTATTCAAAACGGTCAACCAATGGCTGTCGGAGTGCGGTGTGATGATGACGCAGGGTACACTGGTGGATGCGACGATTATTGAAGCACCCAGCTCCACCAAGAATAAAAAGAATGAACGCGACCCGGATATGCATCAGACCAAGAAAGG
>JAAGZL010000668.1 GCA_024206335.1 Gammaproteobacteria bacterium | reverse complement strand
TGGGAGAAACGCTATCATCCGGTAGATATGCAGGATAAGCACCGATTGCAGGTACAAGAGCAAACGGCTTGCCGTCTGCGCCGTGAGTAACGCCTACATTAATACCCGCAGCAGTTAATTGACCGGCTTGTGATGGTGTATAACCGTCAGCTTCATACGGATCAGCAGTGACTAATACGCCATCGAGGCCGGGGTGCGTTCCGTCATCAGATGCGTTGTTCGAGTATGTTCCTGAGTATGTGCCAGCAAAGCCCGTCGCACAACCCGAGGTGTTAACATTGGTCATTGACCCCGTAGTGTGGGGTACGAGGCTAAAATCAACCCCAATCGCACCCTCGAATGTGCAGTTTGTTAGCACTAAATCAGCGCTAGATGCTGCTGTAACGACAAGGCCGGCAGTAAGTTCAGACACACCACGACAAGCTATAAACTCACAGCCAACACCAGTAATACGAAACGCGCCTTGTTGGGTAACCCCATGCGATTTAGCGATGACGTTTTGAAATTTAGCAGTGTAGGTTTCAAAGGCGTGTGAAGGATTAGCCACCAATGTATTGTGCGCGGAAAAGTTTTTAACTGTTACACCTCTAGCCCGGTATAGTGGTTCCCAAGCGCCAGCACTATCAGCCTCAACCCTTGCACCGTTACCGAAATCACCGTCATGTCGTACCGATTCTTCAACGTCTAAGATTACTTCAAATCCCGCCCTGTCAAATCCGAAAAAATCAAGATCAGTTTTAGCGCCGTAAGTATAGATTTTATTATCGGTTAGTATGCCCTTCATATCCTCGGTTAGTGGGTCATGGGCTTTAACGTAGTCTGTCCATTCACTAATTTCCTCGAAGATCTGACCCGTTCCGATGTATTGAGTATCCATTATTTCGGTACTCCGCCTAAATCTAAGAAGGGCTTAATGCCCAACCATTGTGGTGCGTCAGTGTCGCCTTGATGCTCCATTGAGCCAAATGTGGCACCTTGATCCCCTGAGCTGTAGCTTGAATGTGCCTTGTAATTCGTTGCAACCTTTATTCCTAATTCAGACATGCGTCTGAAATAGTGGTCTGT
>JAAGZL010000667.1 GCA_024206335.1 Gammaproteobacteria bacterium | reverse complement strand
TCAACAATCAGAGGCTTCTGGAATCAATAGGTGATATTCCCCCAGTTGAACTTGAAAAGCGTTATTATGAGCAAATAGAAGAGCCTGCCATGGTGGCATGACTCAAACTAAGCACCCTCCGGAATACCCGGGGTGATTCAGATTAACCCTATGTGTTCAACCGTGGTGCTCGTTGTTCATTTGGGATGACAAAACTGCACTCATTGCGCCTAGTTGGGTGCTTTTTAAGATGTAACAGAGCCTATTGAATTAGTGTTAACAGGCTCTAGCCTCTCGTTTTATCATAGCTGCTGATCAATGTTCTATCAGCAATCTTCTCCTTAGAAAATGCTGAGGGTTATAATTCTTAGCGTACATTTTCGTACCGTTGGACTTCAAACCACGCTTAGTACTTTCCATAAATAGTGTGGTTTTTTATAAGACTATAAAATACCATCTAAAGATATGCTGCACTCAATCAAACGATTGTTTGACTGCGGAGGGATTTTTAAACTAAAATGGCCAATCTACTACTAAATGTAAGATTGGCAGATTGGGTGGCATTCTGAATATACAGGCAAAAACTACCAGAGAGAGGCTGTTGCTTACAGCACTGAAGTGTTTTGGTCATCGGGATTATGACTCGGTTAGTACCCGCGAAATTGTTGATCTTGCCGGGGTAAATATCTCTGCCATCTCTTACCATTTCAATGGTAAGCAGGGCCTGTATCTGGCAACTGCAGAGTATCTGGCTGAAAATATTCGTAATCAGATGAAGCCCCTGCTGGATGAGATTCAGAATCGTCTGCTGGATGCGGGCAAGGATGAGTGCCTACAGATGACAAAGCAGCTGATACAGGCGCTGGTACATAATCTTCTGCTTGGTAAACTGAGTGCAGATGCTGTTGGCCTGATCTTCCGTGAGCAGGATCATCCTACCCAGGCATTTGATTTTCTATATGAAAAATTCATGCTCCCAATGCAACAGACATACGCTATGCTGATAGGACGAATTACTGATAGTGATCCTGAATCACAGCACATCAAGCTTCTTACTCACTCACTGGTGGGGCAGGTTGTTATCTACCAAATGGGGCGAGAGACCATACTACGGCGTCTTGGGAAGAAGCAGTTTTCCCGAGAAGACGTGCAGCAGATTGCTGAACTTGTAACCGCTGCATCACTGAAAGCTGTCAACTAAAAACCAAACAGGTGAACCAAAGTGACCTATAAACCACACCGCCGCAGACACGTTCTGTGGGTTATTCCACCTATTATCGTCGGTATTGCAGTCATGCTGTTTATGGTAAAAGGCAAGCAGCCCCCCATCAAGGCAGAGGCCGGAGAACCGACTCGGGCGGTGCGGACAATAACGGTTCCAAAGGTTGATCTGGTACCCGAGTCTATCGGGTACGGTTCGGTGCAGCCGGCGAAGCTCTGGACTGCAGTAGCGCAGGTTTCTGGTCGAATCATAGAGCTACACCCACGCCTCAGAAACGGTGAGGTGATCGAAAAGGGGAAGGTCCTGTTCCGGATAGACCCGGTTGATTATAAATTGGCCCTGGCGCAGGCCAAGGCGGAGCTGGCAGAACTGGATGTAAAGGAGAAGAATTCGAGGACGCTGGTTGAGATCGAACAGCGCAACCTGAAGCTTGCCGGAAATGATCTGGAGCGTATCCAGAAGCTGGTAAGCAACAAAACGGCTTCACAGAGTGATGCAGATGGTTCTGAACGCAATATGCTGAACACCCGCACCGCACTGCAAAACCATAAAAACACCCTGGCCCTGATCCCAACCCAGCGCAAGGTGTTAGAGACCAAGGTGATGCAGGCCCAGAGAGATCTGGAAAACAGCACCGTCCTGGCACCGTTCAACCTGCGGGTTGCTAATCTATCTATTGAGGCAGATCAGTATGTATCTAAGGGACAGAACCTGTTTGAGGGCGATGGCATAGACCGGATTGAGGTGGTGGGGCAGTTTGCCATGTCCTCACTACGTAACCTGTTCATTGGCCGTCCGGATCAGGCGTTGAACGTAGAGTCCCTGAACCAGAACCTGACGCAGATCACCGGTTTCAAGCCGGTCATACAGCTTGATCTTGGTAATCATATCGCTGAGTGGAAAGCGGAGTTTGTACGTTTCAGTGACAATGTAGATGCTGAGACCCGCACCATGGGTATAGTGGTGGCGGTGGACAATCCCATATCCAAGGTAAAGCCCGGATATCGCCCACCTCTATCCAAGGGGATGTTCGTTCAGATTCTACTGCGTGGGCATATTCAGTCCCAGCGAGTGGTGGTTCCACGCAGTGCGGTGCGCGGTGGCAAGATATATCTGCTGGATGAGAACCAGCGCCTGCGTATTCACCCGGTGGAGATACTGTTCAATCAGGGTGAACTGAGTGTGATGAAAGAGAACCAACTGGCGGGCAAGCAGATTGTGATCTCAGACGTTGTCCCGGTCGTGGAGGGCATGTTGTTACAACCACAACCGGACAGCAGCGCAGAACAGAAGCTGATTGATGCCGCAGGAGATGGATCGTGATTGCATGGTTTGCGCGGCACCCAACCGCGGCCAATCTGTTTATGCTTGCCATGATGCTACTGGGCATTGTGGCGCTCCCAGGACTACAGCGAGAGACCTTCCCTAAGATTGAAAGTGACAAGGTCCAGGTAAGTGTCATCTACAAGGGGGCAACTACCGATGAGGTAGAAGATGCTATCTGTCGACGTCTGGAGGATGCCATCGACGGTATCACCAACCTGGATGAGGTTCGGTGTGAGGCCAGTGAGGGGGTGGGCGTTGCAACTGCAGTAAAGCTTGAGGGCGCTGCAATGCCGCGTTTTCTGGATGATGTTAAATCTGAAATTGATGCCATCACTGATTTTCCGGACCAGGCAGAA
Source organism: Gammaproteobacteria bacterium (assembly GCA_024206335.1). Classification (GTDB taxonomy): domain Bacteria; phylum Pseudomonadota; class Gammaproteobacteria; order Chromatiales; family Chromatiaceae; genus JAAGZL01. The sequence continues at coordinate 7,745 of JAAGZL010000667.1, read as the reverse complement.
AACCCGATAGTTGAGGAGTTAGGGCGTACTGATGCGGTCGCATCTGTTGCCATCACCGGTCCGGATAATCCGGTCTCACTCAAGGCCTATGCCGAGGATGTGAAGGCCAGAATGCAGGCAGTGAAAAACATCTCCGGGGTAGAGATAAGCGGCTTTTCCGAACATCAGATCAGAATAGAGATCCCTGCCAGTAGGCTGCGCCAATTTGGTCTCTCCACTTCAAATGTCGCCAATAGTGTACAGGGTCAGAGTGTTGGCAGCCCGGCCGGTCGGCTACAGGGTGGGCCAGAGGATATCCTGCTGCGGTTCGATGACCAGGGGAAAACCGTTGAGGAGTTTCAGGATATTGTAGTTATCTCCGGCACCACCGGAGCTGCGATAAAGCTGGGCGAAATAGCCACCATCACAGACCGCTTTGACCGGGATGAGGATAAGGTCCTGTTCAACGGCAAACGTGCCGCCATCCTTAACGTAACCAAGACCAGGAACCAGGACACACTGGTTGTATTCAATGCCATCAGCGAATTTGTCCAACAGGAGAATATGCGCACACCCAAAGGGGTGAAGCTGACTCTAACCCAGGACCGCTCTTCCGTGGTCAAGGACCGACTCGATATGCTGGTGACCAACGGCGCCCAAGGGTTGGTGCTGGTATTTCTAGTGCTGTGGCTGTTCTTCAGTTTTCGCTACAGCTTCTGGGTAACCATGGGTCTTCCGGTGTCCTTCCTGGGGGCCCTGTTTGTGTTGCCGTTGGTGGGCGTCACCATCAACATGATATCCATGGTTGGTCTGCTGATAGGCATTGGTCTATTGATGGACGATGCCATTGTTATTGCAGAGAATGTTGCCGCACGCATGGACCAGGGTGACAAGGCTATGGATGCCGCCGTTACGGGTGTACAACAGGTACTGCCTGGTATCGCCTCATCCTTTGCCACCACCCTGCTGGTGTTTGGCTCGCTCTCCTTTATAACCGGTGAGATTGGGCAGATCCTGCGGGTAATGCCCATCGTTCTGATTATTGTAATCTCGGTTAGTCTGATAGAGGCGTTCCTGATCCTCCCCAGCCACCTTGGGCACTCTCTGAGCCATATGGGGAATAGAACCCCGTCCCGTTTTAGAGCGGCATTTGAGCGTGGATTCGACAGGCTGAGGGAAGACTACTTTGGCCCCCTGTTGGACCGGGCAGTAGATCACCGCTATCTGACGTTGGGCCTGGTCCTGATGTTACTTGTTGTGGCGATCGCCATGCCTGTTGGAGGTAAGCTGAAATTTGTAGGTTTTCCTGACATCGATGGTGACATCGTTGAAGCGCGAATACTCCTGCCACAGGGCACACCGCTGGCTCGGACCGAACAGGTTGTGGCCAAGATCGAGGCCGCACTGAAGCGGGTGAATGCCCGGTTCAAACCACGTCAGCCGGAACAGCAGGATCTGGTGCGTAACTCCACCGTGATTTTTGCTCAGAATCCTGACGCCTATGAATCAGGGCCACACGTGGCCAGGGTGGTTGCAGACCTTCTGAGTGCAGAGATCCGCGACGCATCTATAGATGAGTTTCGTGATGCCTGGAGAGATGAGGTGGGTACACTTACCGACGTTATCTCAATCAAATATACCGAGTCTGCCATCGGACCCGGCGGTCGCCAGATCGATATTCGTCTCCTGGGATATGACCTGCAACGGCTCAAGGCCGCCTCCGTTGAACTACAGCAGTGGTTTCAAAACTTTGCCGGGGTGATCGACCTGAGTGATGATCTGCGCCCTGGCAAACGGGAATACCGTCTGCACCTGAAGGATAGCGCCGGTGTATTGGGTCTGGATGCCAGCAATCTGGCGGCGCAGGTACGCAGCTCATTTCAGGGTATTAAGATCGATGAATTTCCCGTTGGTCCAGAGACCTATGCGGTTGATCTTCGTCTTACTGCGGATGATCGCATAAGACCGGATGACCTGGAGAACATGACAGTCACCGGTCCCAAGGGTGCACTGATACCAATCTCCATTGTTGCTGAGATTGAAGAGGTGCGGGGCTGGGCCAGGATCAACCGGGTTGATGGTCGGCGTGCCGTAACCATTCAGGGAGACGTCCAATCGGCAGTGGCCAATGCCCAAGAACTTTTGACCATGGCAGGCAGTGAGATATTTCCGCAGATACGCAACAACTATCCGGATATCCATATCGACGTACAGGGTTCTACCAGTGAATCTGCTCAAACTGGTAAATCCATAATCAGAAACGTAGTGCTGGGTATATTGGGAGTGTACATGCTGCTGGCCCTGCAGTTCCGTGGTTATCTGGCGCCACTTACCGTAATGGTAGTAATCCCAACCTCATTCATCGGCGTGGCATTCGGGCATATGGCCCTGGGGTTAGATCTCACCATGCCCAGCATGATTGGGATGGCATCTCTGTTTGGTGTGGTGGTGAATGACTCCATTCTACTGGTGATATTTATCCGTGAAGCCAGAAGGTCTGGCACACCTGTAGCTGTGGCTGCCAAGCAGGCGGGAAGGGCGAGGTTCAGGCCGATTGTTCTTACCTCCATAACCACCCTGGCGGGTCTTACCCCACTCTTGCTGGAAAAGAGCATGCAGGCGCAGATCCTGATCCCGCTAGCAGCAAGCCTGGCCTTTGGTCTGGTGGCTGCCACGCTATTTGCGTTATATCTGGTCCCGGCTATCTACTGCATTCTGGACGATTTTGATGCTATCGGTGAGGTGGATGGCACAGTTGCTGAACAAGCCGGTTCAGAATGATCCTACAGGCGGGTATGCACGGGTGTGTATTCCACACTCCTACGGTAGATATATGGAGAAACAACCACCCTTTAGCTTTCCATTGTTACTCAGACGGATAAATCCCTTTTTCTCATTATTTTGGTGCATTTGGGCAATCAGGCGAGCAAAATGAATCCCCAGCATGGTCCTGCCACTGGTAATACCTTTACTGCTGGTTTCAGCCTGCTGGGCCTTGAGCATTGCTTCTGGGAATCCTGCGCCATCATCTTCTACACAAAGTACAAGATATCCATCATTTTCTAATGCAGACAACTCTATTCTGCTTTCACTGTAGCGCATAGCATTTCCGATCAGGTTGTTAATGATACTGTGCAGCAGTACCTCATCAAAGTAGCCGAAAAGGTCATCAGGGCAATCATAGGTTAGTTCCATATTGCTGGAGTTTGCAGCAGAGAGGTTCTCAGCTATAGACTCTTGCAGAAAACACTGCACGTTAATCTCATCAATGATTGGAGAGATACGTTCATTCTCAATCTTGTATAGGGTAAGCAGTTCAATAAGGTTGTTGTTCAGGCGCTTGGCTTCTTGCTGTATACCTGGGATCTTTGAGGAACCATTAGCATTGGCTGGGAGTTCATCTGCCACCTCATCTAGCCGGCTTAGTACCATCCCAAGAGAATTTTTCATATCATGGATTATCGATGCTAATATGTCATTAAATACCATGATTCAATTCTCAACCAGCGGAATCTATTAGGCCAACTGCCCTTTTTTTCAGCCTTAAAAATGCCCTGTTATCTGGCTCTACACCCTCTACTCGGCTGAGAAATTTGTGAAGTTTATTTGCCAACTGCATGGTTGGTCCAGTCTGCTCCATGAACATAAGAAAAGTACGTGCCGCATTCAGATTTACCACGATATTTGCTGGCATACCTTCTGCTGCCTCTTCAAACAGTTGCATCGCCTCTGCCAGCTTTCCGCTCCTAACGAGTTTGGCACCATCATTGTTAAGTGCGACCACCTTGTTCTTGATTTTGGAAATAATTTTCTTGGGGTCTTTTTCAAGTTTCAAATCGCCCATGGTATCACTTATATCTCTTAAGGCCTCTGCGTCTGTATGATTATTGCTTGCAGCTTGATGCAGAATCTCTTTAGCCATCTCCTCATTACCGGAATGTGAGCAGGCCTTTGCCATATCTACAGCGATCTGCGGAGATACTTGGCCATCAAGTTCATGGAACAGATCTGATGCAATCTGCATATTCTTTTTTGCTGCTTCAGCATCCTCCAGAATCAAACTGTTAGATATGGCAGTATAGAGCTTCCCTTCCTGGTCATCCTTGAAGTTCTTTGCTATCTCTTTCACATACCATTTTGCTTCGTCATGGAGACCTCTTTTGGCCTTAAGCTGAGCAATATTTGAAAACATTGATGGGTGTTTGTAGATAGAGTGTTTGCCAAGGGTGATGGCCTGTCCCAAGGCCTTTTCAGCTGTTTTCTCATCTCCATTTCTCATGGCCAATTCGGCCAGGGCCTGCTGGCGTGGTATCGCTTTTGCAGATAGGGTCACACCTTTGCGCAATACCTCCTGTGCATCCTTTAGTTCATCCAGCATCTGCTGGGTTTTTGCCAGCCAATCATATGCCGCCATGAAGCGCTCATTGTCCCTGATCAACTCACTGAATATCTTCTTTGCCTCAATATAATCCTCTTCGTAATACTTGGCCTTTCCCAGACCAAGCTTGGCCCAAACTATTTCACGATTACTGAGAATATTCTCGTAGATCTTAGCCGCTTCTTTGTAGTTGCGTTCCTGAATGGCAAGTTCTGCTTTGAGACGAACCAGGATATTATGGTTCCTGCTTTTTTGTTCCAGTTTGATGTCAATCAGACGGTTGGCAAGATCAAAATCATAAGCATCAATTGCGTGTTCTATCTCTACAAGATCAGCTTTCATGTTTAGCAGGTTGCTTAGGCGTTGCCCCAGAAGATCTTTGGTAAAAGGTTTAGACAGATAAGAGTCTGGTTCATATTCGACTGCACCCATTACCATAACACGGGTATTTTCTGCAGTTACCATGATGAATATGGTACTAACCCCAATCAGTTTGCGATGCCTGATTTCTTCAAGTACCTGCTGACCATCACGTCCTTCACCCAGGTTGTAATCGCAGAGAATTACATCATAACGTTGTGTTTCTATATTATGGATAGCTTCCTTGCCATTTGAAACAGAATCAATGCCGACTACACCAAATGACAACAACATGTTTCGCAGTACACCACGCATATCAGCATAGTCGTCAATGATGAGAAATCTCAGTTTTTCAATTTCAATACTCATGAGTGCATTGTACTTAGTGTGGTCAAATTATTATTTAGATTCTAACCTAAAACATGTTGTGGTACGACATGAACAGATAGCAATGGTCAGGCTCATTTTCTTCAATAAATCAGTGGCAAACCATAGACTATGTAGATATCGTAAGAAGTATATCGGCCAATATACCAACTTACTAAAGTCACAATAGAAAAATATCAAAAATACTCCTGTATCTGGCGGTAAATCAAGCAAAAAATGACATTATGCCGCTCTATGCAAGAAATCAGAATTACCTATGTCAGACTCGATATGGTCACTATTAGGATATTGAGTACAACCATGATTATTGCAATAACTATTTCAAACTCTGAAAATGGACGCATAAAGGTATCAGAACTACGTGAACCAGGAGCAGGGTAGGAGGACGGTTCTGCTACATCTGCCAGTGCCTTGGCTGATGCTATGTTTGAGTTTATGGATCAGTTGTACGAGGTTGATTAACCTTACCGGGTGAGATATCTGGCATTTGAAATTCAGGTCTGTTTTGGTAAAACACGGGCATATTTTTTCACTATATTCTCACCGGTGGCATAGTAAAGTAACAGCTTGCCACCATAATATTTGCACCTTTAGACTCACGCCTCGTGGTAACAGGCCTTTTTCAACAGGGTTATGTCTTGCAGCATGGCACCAATATCTCTGGTTTCAATGAGATCCACTCCCGCCTTTCCCCACGCCAGTGCCATCTCTGGTGATGTAATGTCATATAACATCCACTGCCAGGGTCCAGACCATGGTGGACCATATGATGGCAGTTTTTGATGGTTGCAGATGAGGTAATCCGGTTTTAGTGAAATTGCCTGCCTTTTGTGTTCATGATCAAATTCGTGCAGCACCCATCCAACATCCAGTTCACTGTTACTGCGCGCATACTCCAGAGCCTTATAACTAAATGATATTAACACACAGCTGCCACTGTGTGGCGCCAGCTGCTGCAATAGAGAGTCCATAACCTTTGGCACTCCCCAGTGGTTGAGACTCTCCTCTTTGATCTCAATCATGACCTTTATCTTGGGGTGGTGGGATAGTTTCCTCAATACATTTTTCAGGGTGGTTACTGGCAGTGGATAATACTTGTGCTCGAACCTCTCCTGTTCATGTAGGCTAATGGTTTTGAACTCCTTGATACCAATCTCAAAAACGCTCTTCTCAATGTCTGCCGTGCGCTTCAGTGATGCGTCATGCAGTAGAACAAACTTACCATCACCACACATCTGCAGATCAAACTCTACCCAACATGCACCCGCATCCATTGCGGCCTTAACTCCCATCCAGCTATTTTCCGGGTACTTTTCCATATAGCCGCGATGGGCTACCAGTTGCGGTATTCCCTTGCTATCCATTACTCGCTCCTTCAATGTAACCGCCCAACTGCTCTATAAAAAGATGAAAGCGTGATTTCAGCTTCATATCAGTTTTAGGCTGAAATCTATCATATTCTGAAACACTCCAGTTTTCCGGTTGACCGGAGGCAATCCCCCTGATGGTGGATTCCTGCTGGTTCAGGCGCTTAACCTGGAGTACAGTCAGATCAGCCAGCTTCTGGCACATCAGATTCAGCTGCGACAGACCTCCACTTAATTGTAGTTCACCTAGCTCTTTTGCCTTTTGGATGGTCCGCAGGTTTTGATAGATCAGAAACAGGATGCTTTCACAAACCTCCCAGCTAAGGACTGTTGAGCGTTGAGTGGCAATGTCAGGGCAATTAATCTACTGAATTATCCGCATGGCCCACTAGTCCCGATGGATATTGCACATTGGCAACAGATCAGGGGACGCCGAAGGCGGTTATCCCTGAACGTCTATATAGCCACGTTCTATAGCCGACTCCAGGGCCTGCACTCCCGTAACCAACTCCTCATAAGTGGTGCGCAGATGATTCAGTTGATTGACCTGCTCATGCGAAGGGATCTGGTCCTGAGCCACAGCAGCCACATCGAATAGCTTGTTCAGATATGCAGCTCTGGCCCTGGCAACCATGCTTAGCACGGGATTTAGATCATCCAGTGTCAACTCAGGAATGACCGGATTGATAATGTTCCGGTTTAATTCCCTTATTCTGTTGCTGATTTCAAGCAGAAGCCTGTTGTTATCCAAGTCGCGACCAGACATGGTGTTCTCCATTGTTTAAAGCATACGTTAGCTAGATGTGTATTTTACTCTAGAGTGCTATCGGCAATGGGGATCTTATCTTTAGCTGTAATTCAATTAGTTGCAAACAATCGTGGATACAGAAACTGGCCATTTCAACCGCTGCCAGTGTAGTGAATACTTCACAATTAGGCTCTTCAGGTGGATTCTTGGTTAAGTAAATCAAATGTTGGACGCTATATGACCTCGGGGGGGGTGAATATGCAGTGATCAAAAGAGACCTGCCAAATCAGGAGAATCATCCTTATGAACATTTTGCGGAACCTAAAGATTAAAGTCCGCCTATGGCTACTCACACTACTGGCCTTGGGTTGCATTGTTGTTGTCACCCGCTTCCAGCCAAGGAGAGCGAAGCGAAGGCTGGTAGACCCCGGTAGCCGTGAGGCCGCACTGCTTACCCGGCGTGCGTAGCGCCAGAGGGGAAGCAAAGTAGGCATCTGAACACGGCGTCAAGTCATCTCGGGAGCTG
>JAAGZL010000665.1 GCA_024206335.1 Gammaproteobacteria bacterium | reverse complement strand
TCATGCTGGTTTGATGGTGAGGATGTGCGGACATTGTGGCACCGAGAGACGCTGAAGAAACATAGGACCCTGTTACTGCCTTACGGCATCGATATTTTTACGATGCCTGATTATTATTGGGAGCCGTTACCGTCACAGGATGATAATGTCTGGCACTTGGATAAACCAACATTAATACAGGTGAAGTAGTTATATGTTTAGCTAGGCTTTACCACTATGCTGATATTTCTTCCGTCTGCGTTGCTTGCCTGTAGTAGTTATCAGGCACACACCCTGATTACAGGGAAAATGAATATTGTGACGGTCAGTAACTCCGTTGTGGAGCGATCAAGAACAAAAAGCACTCCCGACAAAGCATGAGCACCAACAGCAAGTCGGATTAGTTTACTAAAGTTCGTGACCTATTAGCTATGCGTAATTGTTATCGCCGTCATAACCAACAGTTTCAATCTGGAGGTGCCAGCAGATCGTAAAACACACCTCTGGCTGGGTGATATAACCGAACTAACTCCATCCCTCGACCACAATGACGGCACTGGAGCGGATTACGGCCAGTAACTTCCTCAAAAAATGCCGCATAACTGATC
>JAAGZL010000664.1 GCA_024206335.1 Gammaproteobacteria bacterium | reverse complement strand
GGCCTTGTAGCCTGGGGGATGACGCCTACTGTGCTGGCTCTGCAAGAGGGTGTTAGATGGTTCGAGGGGGATCCACAAGCATCCAACCACGCTACTTACGTTGGCAATTTTAACCCGTCCCCTGCGGGGGACGACCCCGATAACAACTGGTGTGCCTCCAATCATATGTTGTTGTTAAGCTATGGGCGTCCAAACAGCGATCATATTAATAGCTACAAGGGGGAGTCTTGCGAGGAAGATGAATTGATGTCAGGTACGCCAGGGAGGGGCCAGTGTTCACAGGAAAGTGTTGAGGGGGCGTGGAATACGGAGCGTACAGCGGGTGGTGATGGGGATACAGAAACCGATAATGGGCCAGCACAACAGAACATCACAACACACACTATTTACCTCGGCGAAGCATTTAACGGGAACATGGCAAACTACATGGCAGGTATCGCTGACGCAGGGGGTGGCGAGAGTTACCTGGCTGCAAGCGCCGCCGACCTAGTAGACGCATTCAACCATATTGTAGCCGACGCGCAACAGAATATTTCCTATAGCTACAGTGCGCCGGTCATTCCATTCAGCGCTGACAATGCAGCT
>JAAGZL010000663.1 GCA_024206335.1 Gammaproteobacteria bacterium | reverse complement strand
GAGCGCATTATAGCGAAATCTAACGCGACTACGGATTATATTATTCGTATCAATTCACAGGGTGTCCCAGTAAAAATTAATGCTTGTAGCGTATTCGGCGTAAATCAGACTGCCGTTGGGTTTAGTATATACACGTGGAACACTGAGGGAGACTATCTCAAAAATGTAACTGTCCGAGGTTGCAGCGTTGGTTTCGAGATAGCGCAAGCAGACCTAGCGGTTTCAAAAAATTTAGTTGGTTATGACAACGCAACCGATTTTGTAACTCTCGCTGGTGGGGATTGGGGCGATACCTCGAACAACGCATCAGAGGATGGCACGCACCCCGGCACCGATGGCGTATTAATCACTGCTGATCCATTTGAAGCTGACGGCTATACACCGTCACAAGGTGGGCAATTAACTGGCATGGGTATTGATGTAGGCGTTACTCATGGTGCTGACGGCAAGCCTTTTGCTCTTGTACCTGCAATCGGTGCTTATCCTGCTTACCTACCGGATGATAGCGTTGCTCCAATCCTGATAAATCCTACATCCGAAGGAAACTTTCAAGGGTTGCTCTGCAAAGTAGATTCCAACGAGGCGACCGGCATTCTCTTTACTGTTGCTACGGACACTGCCACACAACGAACACCTGAGCAAGTTGAGGCAGGGCAAGATCATTTAGGCGCAACTGCAAATGACTCTACGTTCGGTGCGGTAACGACAATGGGCTCACAATCGTTGGTCATGAGCAATGTCAATGTGGGTACAACGCAACACGTGCATTTTGTGCACAAGGATGCAGCGGGTAATTACAGCCTTGTTGTCACAGCAGCATCTATTGTCGTGCCTACCTATTACGCTCAAGTTATCTACGACGGAATGGTAATTCCGCCGGACTCGATACTTCACTTGTATGACGGTACACATACAGGCG
>JAAGZL010000662.1 GCA_024206335.1 Gammaproteobacteria bacterium | reverse complement strand
TTGGGAGACTTAAGTGGTGAAATTGAGAAGGCGGAATCTTTCATTCTTATGTGATAGTGTTGCTGTATTAACCTCGCATTCAAATACATTCACGCGGCGTAAGCAATATCACGATGCCTGAAGTAGCTTTTTACTCGGTCAGGGTGCTTTTGCAATTTGCGCATGTGACCTACAACAGTGTGCTTGAGCTGTTTGATATTTCGAGCAGGCGCAGCAGATCGAATGCGATGTTTCAGATCACCGTTGAGGTATTCGTCAGGGTTCATTTCTGGCGAATATGATGGCAAATAATAGACCTCTATCTCGTCCCTATGTAGGGCTAACCAATCACGTACAAGATGCGCATGATGAACTCTAAGGTTGTCTAAAATCATGAACACTTTTCGCTTTGCATCGTTGATCAGGCGCTTGAAAAATTTCAACAATACTTTCACCGTCATGGTCTCATGATAGGTCATAAATCGAACCGTACCTTGGTTGGTGATAGCCGAAATCATGTTAAACGAAAGTCGTTTAGCTTGAGTCTTGAGGATGGGCGTCTGACCTTTGGGTGCATAGCCACGAGTATGCTGGCATTGGTTACGCACACCTGTCTCATCACCCCAGTATATCTCGCCACCAAAGAGTTTGGCGCGTTTTTTAATAAAGGGATATTCCTCATCCAGCCACTTCTGGACCGATTTGCTGCATTGCTCATACGCTCGGTTTGCCGGCTTCTGCGGTGTGAATCCCCATCGCTTAAGGTACAAACTAACCGTGCGCCGAGCCATGCGAATGTTCCACAAATTCCAAACCAATTCTTGGATGACGACACTGGTCCACAAGGCAAAGGGAAGCTTCATTTGTTGAGGATTTTTGTCGTAAATAATTTGTTTCAACTTCGCCTCCTGAGCCGGCGTGAGCATACGATCTTCACCAGAACGACGACCCCTTTGGCCCAGCTCCAGGCCAGATTTTCCGCCTTGCTCAAAGCGGCGGATCCAGTTGCAGACTGTGCCATAATGAACATCCAAGTTATCAGCTATCTGCCGACGACTTTGGCCTTTTTCAAACATCCGTACAGCTTGGTTACGGTTATGTTGTTGAGCTTCAGAGCTCAGTTTGCGTGCATCGATATGTTTCATGCCGAGCATTATAACATTTCATGTATTTGAATGCGAGGTTAATAACCAAACCGGTTGATCCTGAAGCGATTCTTGCTGCTATTTTAACTGGCACGGAGACCGGTAACAATAGCATATAACAAGGCATTCTCTTTACCCATCATGGATAATCAGTAACATGTCAACACTATGAATATTTCTGTCGCAATACTTGGAGCAACCGGATACACCGGAGCAGAACTGATCCGGCTGCTTGAATCACACCCCCACTTTGACATTGCACACCTTGGTGCACATAGTCAGGCAG
>JAAGZL010000661.1 GCA_024206335.1 Gammaproteobacteria bacterium | reverse complement strand
TGCTCCCGCTTTTCTTGATGCTGTACACAGGCTTGCATTTCTTAGGCTGTAAGAATGCCCAGACACATCTATCAATTTCTAATACCCCTTTTCCCACAGGCATCTGAAATCCAAACAAAATGGTGCTAATAATACCAAAGAGTGTATGTGGTAGTTTTTGAATTGACTCATTGTTTTTTTCTGTTTTGTCGTTGTGGGAACAAGGTAAACAGGTGTAACAATGAGTTACTTAACCGGCTAATCTGTTGGCTTCTGGCCCATGCCTTAATGGCGTGGTTTGATTTGCTATCCGGTAGACACTAGTTGATTACCGGTGTTGGGATGTGGTTATGGTGGCTGTGTACCCGTATCTGCTTTTTGACTGGCCATCAGTAGTGTGGTGGTGGTTCATCTGTGATACCAGGGGTAAGGCCTGGGGCCGTAGTTCTGAGTTGGACCTGAAGCTCCTCCATGTCCCGCTTCAGCTCAAGCAGCTCTTGTTGTAGCTCTGCTACGGTATGGTTCAGTGCCTGAATCATATCTTCCTGAAAGGCTAGTTTTGTCTCTAGTTCAACTAGTTCGTTTTGCATTTGGATGTTCCATTGATAGTCGTATAGTTCCGCCAGCACCCCTGAATTTGCGCCAAAACATTGAAAAGAACTCAAATTCATAACTAAAGTTTTTGTCTGGCGCGCCGACAATGTGTTTGAACAGATTAATTTAAGGGCTTGTGAAAGTCCTTATCGGTTGATCCTCCGTTAGCGCCATTTGGTGGCGCTCTAAGCCCGCCCCTCCCCTGGTGGGCTTTTTTTTATCCATAGTACTTCTTCAGCATGATGAGCTGTGATGCAGAGCCTTCAAATCAGTCAGGGCTAGCTCCGAAGCACCTTTCCGGTTTTGCCATCCCGAATAATTGAGGCAGTTTTTTGTCCACCGGTGGCTCCATTTATTATTACGTTTGGCTGCTCTCCTAGTCTGGTGCGGACCTGAATGGCATTTTGTGCTGGATTGTGGGTGCTGATATTGGCGCTGGTGGAGACCAGAGGTGATGCGCAGGCCAGGCACAGCCCCGCCGCAATCGGGTGATCTGTAACCCGTACCGCCAGGGTGTCATGCCTGCCACTAAGCCAGAATGGCAGTCCGTCTGCCGCTGGAAGGAGCCAGGTGTTGGGTCCCGGCCAGCTCTCCATGATCGGCTCCATCTGGGTGGTGGAGAGGGGTTTCACGAAGGGTTGTAGTTGCTTAAAACTGGCGGCGATCAGGATCAGTCCCTTGTCTACGGGGCGTTGTTTCAGTTGCAGCAAAACCTCTATCGCGTACCAGTTCAACGGGTCGCAGCCCAGGCCGTAGATGGCCTCGGTGGGGTATGCAATGATGCCGCCTCGGTGGAAGCTGCGTGCTGCCTCGCGCAGCTTCCAGGGATGGATGCAGGCGTTCAGCATGTTTTAGCGGCCATCGGCTCAGTCTTGGATCGCTGTTATTTGGCCAGATCCGCCTGAAGGGCTGCATCCTTGGCGATAACGCTCTGGGCGTTGGCTTCGCGCTCGGTGCGGATGCGTTGGGCCAGTTCCGGGTCAGACAGGGAGAGGATCTGGGCTGCCAGATAGGCGGCGTTCTTGGCGCCGGCCTTGCCTACGGCCACGGTGGCTACGGGGATGCCGCCAGGCATCTGTACCGTGGATAGCAGTGAGTCCATGCCCTGGAGTGGTCCTGCATCCAGTGGGATGCCAATCACCGGTTTCAGGGTGGCGGCGGATACGGCGCCCGCCAGATGAGCGGCCAGGCCGGCGGCTGCGATGAATACTGAGCAGCCACGGGAGTCGGCATCGGTCACGTAGGCGTGGGTCACTGCTGGGGTGCGATGGGCGGAGGTAATCCTGGCCTCGAATGGAATCTCTAGGGCCTTGAGTACATCGAAGGTTGACTGTAGTACTGGCAGGTCCGAATCGGAGCCCATCAGAACGGCTACAAATGGCTGGCTCATATCATCTTGTCCTGAATAAGTTTGGAAAAGGTGGGGAAGATACCGGATTTTTCTGGATTAGGCTAGGGTCTGGTTCTGGCCAGGTATACGGTCTGTGCCGCGTCGCGGTGCTGAAATGGGTTGTGGAATTTGACTATATGTGACTCTACCTCCACAAATACCTGCCGCAGACGATGCATGAAATCGGCCTCAGGTGGGTCGTTGGACCAGAGGGCAAATACCCCGCCCGGGTGTAGTTTGCTCACCAGTTTTTCCAGCCCCTGGCGGGAGTAGAATCCTCCATGGGCAGAGGCCAGCAGATGACTGGGAGAGTGGTCGATATCCAGCAGTATGGCGTGAAACTTTCTGCCTGGCTGGTCAGGATCAAATCCGGGACTCCCGGTGGCCAGGCCGAAAAAATCTCCATGGATAAAGCGGCAACGTGGGTCCTGGGCCAACTCTTCCCCCAGGGGGACTAGGCCGGATTCATGCCAACCGATCACCTCGGCCAGGGTATCTACTACCAGGAGGGATCTGACACCTGCCTGCTTGAGTGCGGTAGCCGCTGTATAGCCCAGCCCCAGTCCGCCTACCACCAGATCCAATTCGGGGGCGGCGATATCAGCTAGGCCGATCTCGGCCAGGGCGTCCTCTCCGGCGTGAAACAGGCTGGACATCAGGAACTCGTCTCCGAGTTTTACCTCGTATACCAACACCCCACCCAATTGCAGCTCGGTTCTTTTGCGCAGACTTATCTGGCCCAGGTGTGTGTCGCGACAATCCAGCTCTTCAAAGATGATATCCATTGGGGTCCGTGTCTGTTTGTCGGCAAATACTGGTTAAAACCGCTAAGGTCGCTAAGGGCGCAAAGAAAACGCCATACTAACTTTGCGCACTTCGTGGTAGATATTTGTTTCTGGACGGACACCAAGTGGTGTCCGTCCAGGAGTCTAATCCTGCTTGATGGGTTACTCCCCAACCCGCTCGGTGAATGAGCAGTCCTGTTGTGGGCACACCTTTTCTGTGCCCCGGCGCTTGGTGGTCTTGAGGGTGAGTATGGGCCAGCCGCAGCTGGGACAGGCCTCGGCTAGGGGCTCGTTCCAGGTGGCGTAATCGCAGTCCGGGTAGCCGGAGCATGAGAAGAAGATCTTGCCGCGTCTGGATTTGCGTTGCATCATGCTGCCGCTGTTGCATTTTGGGCAGGTGACCCCGGTGTCCTTGGGTTTTTCCAGGGGTTCGATATGCCGGCAGTCGGGATAGCCGGTGCAGCCGATGAACTTTCCGTATTTGCCACGCTTGATTACCAGGTCTGAGTTGCAGTCAGGACACTTGCGACCCTCTACAATCTCCGGTTTTTCCTGCTCTTTGCCGTCACCATTCAGGTCGCGGGTGTAGTCGCACTCGGGATAGTTGGTGCAGCCGATGAAGCGTCCATGGCGTCCCAGGCGAATGGATAGTGGCTTGCTGCACTGGGGACACTCCTCATCCATGGCCTCATGGGTGACGTCGCTGCGCTTTACGTTCTCCTGGGTGTGGTCGATGCGCTCCTTGAATGGGGCCCAGAAATTTTCCAGTAGTGGAATCCACTCCTTTTCGCCGCGGGAGACGGCATCCAACTCATCTTCCAGCTCTGCGGTAAAACCGTAATCCACATAGCGGGTAAAGTAGTCGGTGAGGAACTTGTTGACCACCCGCCCTACATCGGTTGGGGTGAAGCGTTTCTTCTCCAGTTCCACATATTCGCGGTCCTGCAGGGTGGAGATGATGGATGCATAGGTGGAAGGACGGCCGATGCCGTGCTCCTCCAGGGCCTTAACCAGGCTGGCCTCGCTGTAACGCGGTGGTGGCTCGGTGAAGTGCTGCTCCGGACGGATGGCTTCGAGGGTTAGCTCCTCTCCCTGCTCCAGTGGCGGCAGCATCTTCTCGTCATCCTTGCCCTTTTTGGCGTCATCCACATCCTCCATATATACGGCCATGAAGCCGGGGTTGGCTATGGTGGAGCCGTTGGCGCGAAACAGGTTGCCGGCGCCACAGCTCAGATCTGCTGTTACCGTATTCAGGGTGGCGTGAATCATCTGGCAGGCCAGGGTGCGCTTCCAGATCAGTTCGTAGAGTCGTAACTGGTCTTTGGTCAGATGATCTTTCAGCTCTTCCGGGGTGCGCTGGATGGAGGTGGTGCGGATGGCCTCATGGGCCTCCTGGGCATTCTTGGCCTTGGTCTTGTATTGCTGTGGTTGCTTGGGCAGGTTTTCAGCGCCAAATCGTTCAACAATAAACGCGCGTAGCTCCCCCAGGGCCTCATCCGATAGGTGTACCGAGTCGGTACGCATGTAGGTGATCAGGCCGGTGGCGCCGCTGCCGGTATCTATGCCTTCATACAGTTGTTGGGCGGTGCGCATGGTGCGTTGGGTGGTGAACCCAAGTTTACGCGCCGCCTCCTGTTGCAGGGTGGAGGTGGTGAAGGGGGCGGCCGGATTACGCTTGCGTTTCTTTTTCTGTACCTTCTCCACCAGCAGTTTACCATTGGCTGCAGCCAGCAGGGTCTGTTCGGTGTTCTTTGCGCTGTCGGTATCGGTGATGCTGAACTGTTCTAGCTTCTGGTCTTGAAAATGGGTCAGCTTGGCGCTGAAGCTCTGCTTCTCCTTTTTTAAGTCTGCTTCCACCGACCAGTATTCGCGGCTGTTGAAGGCCTCGATCTCCAGTTCCCGCTCTACGATCATGCGCAGGGCTGGGCTCTGTACCCTACCGGCAGAGAGGCCGCGGCGTACCTTTTTCCACAACAGTGGCGAGAGGTTGAATCCCACTAGGTAGTCCAGGGCGCGTCGGGCTTGCTGTGCATTTACCAGTTCCATGGAGAGTTCTCTGGGATTTGCTACGGCATCCTGCACTGCCTTTTTGGTGATCTCGTTGAATACCACCCGGTATACGGCCTTGTCCTTCAGATGGCGCCGGCTCTTGAGCAGTTCCAGCAGGTGCCAGGATATGGCCTCGCCCTCGCGGTCGGGGTCAGTTGCGAGATAGAGGGCATCGGCCTTTTTCAGCGCCTTGGTTATGGCCTGAACGTGGCGTTCGTTTCTCTCTATGGCTTGATACTTCATAGCAAACCCGGTGTCTGGGTCTACGGCACCGGACTTGGGTACCAGATCACGTACATGTCCATATGAGGCCAGGACCTCAAATTCCTTTCCCAGGTATTTTTCTATGGTTTTTGACTTGGCGGGTGATTCTACGATAACCAGATTCATAAGGATTAGTAGTTAGAGGCTCTTGTGTGGTTGATGGATTGGATTAAGGTGGTCCATTGGCTGCTATGCGATACCAAGATGATGGTATTGGCAGTCTAGTGCAGGTAGATCTGCTGGTCGTTGTAGACCAGGTCCTCCATTTGAGCAAAGGCGGTCTCTTGTCCAGGCTGGTTCATGAGTACCATAAGGACAACCCACTTTAGATCGTCCACCCGGATGATGGGTGAATCCAGGGCCATGGCACGATCAATAACAAATTCACGGTTGGCCTGATCTAGGATGTCATTTTGTTCCAGAAACAGCAGTAATCCCCGGCAATCAGGGTCCATCCGCATTATCTCTTGCTCGGTATAGACTCGGATGGAGTGTCTAGTTTGTGGCCTGAGACTACCAGAATCCCGCTGTAGTGCCAGCTCGTCCAACCACTGGAATGCCTTGTATATCTCTTTTTCCGGGAAACCAGCTGCCACCAGCTCCTCGTGTAGATCAGCCTGCTCGGAAGGTGCAGGCTGTTCGCTATCCATATAGTTTTCATAGAGATAGATCAGGATATCCACTACATTTTCGTTCATTTAGTCAGCCTAGATCAGTTTGTGCCATTCCGTCCTGTTCAGGCGCGGTCTGGCTGGTTTTTGGGTGCGCTCTGCCCAGTGCGGCAGTACATTCCACCGGGCGCAGATGATACATGACCCTCAAGCTCAAGCAAAATTAGCATGGAGGAAACCTCCTCTGCAGTCAATCCGCTACGTTGAATCAGCAGATCGATCTGCACCGGGTCAAATCCCAGGCACTCCAGTAACCGCTGATAATCAGGGTCAAGAGGTTGATCCTGCTGGTTGCTGGGTGGTCGGTCGGTTTGAGTCGGTTCCAACTCCCTGAGAAGTGGAGCTAGCTCTTCCAGAATATCACCGGCGGTCTCCACCAGTTTTGCCCCTTGGCGGATGAGCTTATGACAGCCACGGGCCAGTGGATTGTGAATGGAACCTGGGATGGCGAATACCTCACGCCCCTGTTCTGAGGCTAGGCGTGCAGTTATCAGCGATCCGCTCTTGTCTGCGGCCTCCACCACCAGGGTTCCAAGAGAGAGTCCGCTGATGATTCGGTTACGCCGTGGGAAGTTGCCTGGCCTTACCTTGGTGCCGGGCGGGAATTCAGAAACCAGGGCCCCCTGCTGCCCTATCTCATGGGCCAGAGTGTGCTGACTGGCAGGATATACCCGGTCCAGACCGGTCCCGGTTACCGCAATGGTTATGCCGTCTGCTTCCAGGGCACCGGAGTGACAGGCCCCGTCGATGCCAATTGCGAGTCCACTGACAATACTTAGGCCGGAGGCAGCGAGGTGGTAGGCGAATTCCTGTGCGGTCTCCTTGCCGGAGATGCTGGGGTTGCGGGATCCAACCATGGCCAGTTGTGGGGTGCTGAGAACCTCCGGGTCGCCATGTACGAATAGCAGTGGTGGTGGGTCGGGGATCTCTCTGAGCTGGGGTGGATAGAGCGGGTGTTGCAGGGTGATGAGGTGATTATTTGGCTGTTGCTGCCACTGCAGACTGACCTCGACTGACTCCCAATCGGGTGTCCGCAGGTACTCTCTGAGACTGGCCTTTATCCCCCACTTGGTAAGTCCTGAGTCTGGGGTGCTGAAAAGAAGAGCAGGATCCCCCGCCATCTTCAGAAGGCGGTTGAAATTGACGCTGCCAATGCCCGGGGCATGTAGCAGCGCCAACCAGTACTTCAATTCCGTCTGCGGTGGTTGCAGAACGTTATCCTCCTTACCAAAGCCGCTGTTCCATCAGCTGGATCAAGATATGATCTGGTAATCAGGGATTGCGTACCCGGTCATTTACATGCATGGCGTTAGTGGCGCGCATTATCAGGCCAAAACTGACTCGTGGGAAAGTGCGGAATACCATCAGGGTTCCCGCCCTCTCATTTGGTAGCTTAACCTGGTCGCGGGGATTGGTGCTCACTGTGTCACGCACCACTTCTCCTCTGCGATCAACTGCCAGAACGCTTCCAGATTCCAGGCCATCGGCTCGACCGCGGTCTATTACCACAATATTATATTGCCCGATCTGGGTTACCCCGTTCAGTACTGCGATGATGCTGCCATGTACCGCTCTTTTTGGAGGTTTAGGGAAGAAGGTGTCGAGAGGCTTATCCCGGGTAGTAGGGACAAGACGGTCTCCCTTTAGTACCTCCAGTTCTGAGGTGGTTATTATGACAGTGGCGGGGTCGCCTGTCCGTTGGAGTTCGGATGAGGCAATATACAGCGCCTCATATCCTAGAATCTCACCGGTGTCAGCATCACGATATGGTTTGCCTGGACGGACTACGTTAAATTTAGTTTTGTTACCACCGCGAACAGCCCGGACATAGGCTTTGTTGCCTGGTCCTGCAGCAATATGCTCGTCGGCGAAATCTACTATATATGGTGCTCGATCCAGCTGAGCCTTATCCACAACGTAGGGGCGAGTTAGAAATTGTTGTATTGCATCAATTGGTATTGCCGGTATCGCCTGGGAGATTTTGGTGGTACGAATATCAGGTGAGAGTTTTACTAGGCTGCCCTTGGCCTGATCGTCGCCTGGTGCCTGCTCTACCTGCATACTGTTGTCGGCAACGCTGAGTTGTGGTTTGCCGTTGACGAAGCTCAGAACGATGGTGTCACCTGGGAATATCAGGTGTGGATTGGTGATCTGAGGATTGACCTGCCATACGTCTGGCCAGCGCCAAGGCTCATTCAGGAATCTCTCAGAGATGTCCCAAAGGGTGTCGCCCTTGACTACAACATAGCGATCTGGGTGATTAGGATTTAGGGTGACTTGCTCCGCAGCAATGACGGAACAGGAAAAGATCAGGCCCAGGAAAAAGCCGGCAAGCTTATGGGGTGACTTTGGCATGGTGATCCCTTTGCAGTTATTTATGATTTGTTTGTGGTCTAAAATGATCAGGCTTCACGGCAAATTGTATGACTAGAATCCTGTATCATCATAATGTTAGCGCATATATCTAATCTATGCCATAACCTATATTCGGTATAGGTTCATGTCTTAATAGCATAATTTGAGAACTCTATCTTGGATATTGTATCTAGTTGTGTAGAAATTGACTGGTTTTTTGACGTGATTTTTTTTGCAAGCTGCGAAACAATACCGTCTTATTTCGATTAATGTCTGCAAAGTTCAGATGACGGAGAGTGGATGTCTATACTTGATATTCTGTATTACCCTGATCCAAAGTTGAGAGATTGTGCCAAACCGGTAGAGCTGTTTGATCAACAGTTGGCCGAGTTTGCCGACAGTATGCTTGAGACCATGTACCACTCTTCTGGTATTGGTTTGGCGGCCACTCAGGTGGGGGTGGCCAAGCGGGTGGTGGTGATAGATGTCTCTGAGGAGCGGGATCAGCCCCAGTTTCTGATCAATCCTGAGATCCTTTCTCTTGAGGGAGAAGAGGTGTCGGAGGAGGGCTGTCTGTCGGTGCCATCGGTCTACGAGAAGGTCACTCGGGCCGAACGCGTCCGGTTCAGGGCGCAGGACAAGAGCGGAGATATGGTGGAGATGGATGCAGAGGGCCTGCTGGCGGTTTGTATCCAGCATGAGTTGGATCATCTGGATGGAAAGCTGTTTATCGACTACCTGTCAGGGTTGAAGCGCCAGCGCATAAGAAAAAAACTGGAGAAAGAAGCGCGCCTGGCCCAGGCATGATCCAGGCAATCCAGCACCACCTTTCATTATTCCGAGCTGAGTCTGGACGGGAAGAAGGAACATAAGAATGAGCCAACCCTTGAATATTATCTTCGCCGGGACCCCGGAGTTTTCCGTGCCGCCACTGGCCACCCTGCTCGAGTCCGGGCATAGGGTCGTCGCCGTATATACCCAGCCGGACCGGCCGGCCGGGAGGGGGCGCAAGCTGACTGCCAGCCCGGTAAAACAGCTGGCGCAGGAGTGCTCTATCCCGGTATATCAGCCCATAAATTTCAAGTCAGAGGAGGATCTGTCACAGGTGGAACGGCTGCAGGCGGATCTGATGGTGGTGGTGGCCTATGGCCTGCTGCTGCCAGTGCGGGTGCTGGAGGCGCCGCGCCTGGGTTGTATCAATATCCATGCCTCTCTGTTGCCGCGCTGGCGCGGGGCGGCCCCGATCCAGCGCTCTATTCTGGCAGGGGACAGCGAGACCGGCATTACCATTATGGAGATGGAGGCGGGACTGGATACCGGCCCCATGCTGCTGAAGAAGAGTTGCCCGATTGGGCCTGAAGAGACCGGTGGTTCACTGCATGACCGGCTCTCCCCGCTGGGAGCAGAGGCGCTGCTGGAGGCCCTTCCAGGCATTGCGGATGGAACTCTAAAGGCGCAAGTGCAGGATGACAGCCAGGCCGAGTATGCAGCTAAGCTGAGCAAGGGTGAGGCGGCCATGGATTGGCAGCGCAGCGCCCAGGAGCTGGGGCGGCAGGTCCGGGCGTTCAATCCCTGGCCGGTGGCCCAGACCCAGTTCTCCGGCAAGGTGTTGCGGATTTGGGATGCGGCCCCGCTGCCGGGTGGGGACGGGGGAGTACCTGGAACGGTCCTGGCCTGTGGCCGGGATGGGATAGACGTAGTTACCGGCGATGGATTGTTGCGAATCAAGACCCTGCAGCCACCGGGCAAGCGCGCCATGAATGCGGCGGATTTTCTCAACGCCCACCCTATGCAAGGAGCGGTCCTTGGCTAAACAACACTATGGTCAGAATAGGGGGCGATCTGGGGCCAAGGGCGGCAAGGTAGATCTTGGGCCGCGGGTAGTGGCGGCCAGGATCATCTGTCGGGTGGTGGATGGCCGTTCGCTCTCCGATGTGCTGACCACGGGGCTGTTGGAGGTGCCGCCCCAGGATAAGGCCCTGGTGCAGGAGCTGTGCTACGGCGTATTGCGTTGGTGGTTGCGCCTGCACTGGATCGCCCACAGCCTGCTGGAGCGTCCGCTGAAGCAACGCGACGGTGATCTGGAGGTGCTGATCCTGATTGGCATCTATCAGCTGCTGTACATGCGGACTCCAACCCATGCTGCGGTGGCGGAGACGGTGGAAGGGGTGCGGGGGCTGGGTAAGCCGTGGGCCTCGGGGCTGGTCAATGGGGTGTTGCGTAATCTGATTAGGAATCAGGATGATCTGCTGGTGAGTATTGGTGAGGATGTGGCGGCAGATCTCTCCTGCCCGGAGTGGTTGCTGGGTATGCTCAAAAAGGCCTGGCCGGATGACTGGCGTTCCATTCTGGAGGCAACCAACGCGCGTCCGCCCATGAGCCTGCGGGTCAATTTGAAGCGCTCTACCCGTAGTGACTATTGTGCCATGTTGCAGAAGGCGTCCATCGCAGCCAAACTCATCCCTGGGGCCACCTGCGGTGTGCTGCTGGATAAACCACAGGATGTGTTTGGCCTGCCCGGTTTTGCCGACGGCCTGGTATCGGTCCAGGATGGAGGGGCACAACTCGCAGCCGGTCTGCTCGATCTGCAGTCGGGACAGCAGGTGCTGGATCTGTGTGCTGCTCCCGGCGGCAAGAGCTGTCATATCCTGGAGCTGGCTCCGGCCGATATCAAACTGACAGCGGTGGATATCCACGCAGAGAGGTTGCAACGGGTGCAGGAGAATCTGGAGCGATTGGGACTGCAGGCGACCCTATATGCCGGTGATGCAGCAGAGCCGGAGGGGGAGTGGGCAGATACCGAGTATGATCGCATTCTGCTGGATGTGCCCTGTTCCGCCACCGGGGTGATAAGGCGGCACCCTGACATCAAGCTGC
>JAAGZL010000660.1 GCA_024206335.1 Gammaproteobacteria bacterium | reverse complement strand
TGGGCTGGATTGACCATCCTGATCTGGTCCACTATGGCCAGTTCATTTACCGCCTGACCCAGTGGACGTATGGAGATGGTTCCATCCGGTGCTATATCAATTTTTTCGGCTGGTGGTATGGCAATCGGCCCACCATTGCCGGTAACTGGCAAGCCGTTGCCGGTGGTAAGCAGACCGTTGGCATCCAGCTTCAGATCACCACGCCTGGTATAGGCCTCACTGCCATCTGGGGCCTGGACCGTAATCCAGCCCTTTCCATTCAAGGCCACATCCAACTCACGGCCGGTCTGAACTATGGCGCCAGATTTAAAGTCAGTGGCCGGACGTTCACTCAGGGCATAGACTCTGGTTGGGTGTCCATCGCCAAATACCGGCATGCTGCGAAACTGCTGCAGGTCCGCCAGAAATCCGGTGGTAGTGGCATTGGCCAGATTATTGCTGTTGGCGGCCTGAGCAAGAAGGGTCTCCTTGGCGCCACTCATAGCTACATATAGCATTCTGTCCATGTTGATCTCCTTAGTCTGTCCCGATCATGGATTGGGGTCTGACTTATGCCAAACCCCAAACCTCAACCCGATTACCTGATATTAATAATGGTCTGAGTAATGGTATCGGCCGCAGTAATCACCTGGGCATTGGCCTGAAAATTCCGCTGTGCGGTTATCAGATTCACCAACTGTTCAGCAATATCCACATTGGAGTTCTCCAGGCCGCCAGACTGGATCAAACCCAGACTGGAGCTACCTGGCTCACCCATCTGCACATCACCAGAAGCATAGGTCTCAGCCCAGTTGGTATCACCCAATTGCCGCAGACCCTGCTGATTGTTGAACTTGGCCAGCGCCACCATACCCAACTCTTCAGATTGGCCATTGGTGAAACGTGCAAACACCACTCCAGTATTATCTATATCAATACCGCTCAAGCGCCCTGGGGCATAACCATCCTGAGTCAGGTCATTAACCGCAAAATCACTCCCGTATTGGGTGGTACTGCTGTAGTCAAAGGTAAGACTTAAGTCATTGGCACCGGAAATGGCCTCGGCATCGTAGGCAATATTTCCATTGGCATCCACACTACCCACGCTTGGCACAAGGGCGCCACTGGTAGTAAAGGTAACCACCGCTGCAGGGTATGCTCCAGAAGCCGGATCAGCCGAGATAGATCCAGTCGACGGATCCAGTACCAATTCCGTAGCCCCATCTGTATCCAGCACCGTACTCCATACCAACCAGCTGTTATCCGTAGTGGACTCACGGTAGTACATGGTCATGGTATGGGCCACTCCCAGCGAATCGTACACCGTGGTGGAAGTAGCATTGTCATAGGTACTTGGCATGGATGGATCAAATACCGTGGCATCTGCAGTAGCCACACTGGTTGGATCCAGATTCAATGCCGCCGCCACTGTGGATGATGCTGCAGGAGTACCTGACAACAGGGGAAGCTGTAGATCTTCTGTTGTGCCGGTATTGAAGCCACCAGTACCATCAGGAGCAAAAACCTGCAGGTTGTTGCCAGCATGATCAACCACATAGCCATCACGATCAGCAGAATATGCACCGGCGCGGGTATAGGTAACATCACCACTGGAGTCCTCCAGCACAAAGAATCCCTCTCCATTTATGGCAAGATCTAGGTTACTGGAAGTAAAATCGATATTACCCTGATTGAACTGCTGGGCAACCCGGGTAACGCGTACACCACGACCGGCTGAGGTGGTACTCACATCTTGTACCGAATTGGCATAGATATCTGCAAACTCAGCACGTGACTCCTTGAAACCATTGGTAGCTGCGTTGGCAATATTATGACCTGTTACCTGCAGGTCAGTGGATGCGGCATCAAGACCGCTGAGTGCTATACGAAAAGGCATTTATCTTCTCCTATTTAATCGTCAATCAGTGGATTTCTGCCACATCATTGAATGAAATTGGTCCGAGTCCATCCAGGTTCAGGGCCATCTCCTGACCCGCTCCTCCCAGACTTACGCTGTTTACTTTGGCCTTGATCAGGGTATAAGGAACTATGGGCTCACCATCCTGGGTTGCCTCGGCACTGATCTGATACTGTCCAGGTGGAGCATAGCTGCCATCATTGGCGATCCCATCCCAACTAAAGGCCGTCTCACCCTTGGCCTGGGTTCCCAAACTCAACTCTCGCACCAGGGCCCCGGCACTATTGGTTATACGCACAGTGACATTACTGGCTGATGAGTAGAGTCCCACCATGCCCTCCACACTGCCACCACTGGCCAGATAACCGGTACCTATGGGTGCCAGTACCTCATGCCCAACCAGATTGGCCGCCTGTAGGGCCTGGTCTGACAACAGTGAACCGGAAAGATCAGAAAATGAGCTATTGAGATCATCAATACCGGAGACCGTAGCAAACTGTGAGATCTGGGTAGCCAACTCTGAATTTTCCATAGGTTTAAACGGGTCCTGATGGGTCAGCTCTGTAACCATCAGTTCCATAAAATCCTCCAGTGCCAAGGTGTTGTTATCCGTGGCCTGTTCAATCTCCCGGGTCAGGCCCAGTGTGGAATATAGTTCGCTATCATTGGTTATTGTACTCATTGTCCTCTCCGTTATTACTCGCCCCATCCTGGGCCTCGCCCTTCGGGCTCACTTCGGTCGTGAAAAATCGCTCCCGGCGATTTATTCACCCATACGCAGGGTTGCAGACATAAGCTGTTTTGCTGCATTTATTACTTCGACATTACTCTGGTATGAGCGTGAGGCAGAAATCATGTTTGCCATCTCCTCAACCATGTTTACATTGGGCCTAAATATGTAACCGTCATCATTTGCCATAGGATGATTCGGCGCATATTCCATCTGCAGTGGTGCCTCACTCTCCAACACCCCCTGCATACGCACACCAACCGCTGGATCATCAGGATTTAACTGGTTCAGCATGGCCTTGAATACCGGCTGACGGGCACGATATGTCTCTTCCTGGCTGCTACTGACTGCATCTACATTGGCCATATTACTGGCCACTAGGTTGAGACGTAGACTCTGAGCACTCATGCCGGAAGCTGCAGTATCAAATATCTTGAACATAGACATGGTTATTGACCTTTTATTGCTGTCATCAGACTTTTAATTCGACCAGAGACAAAACGTAGACTGGCTTGGTACTCCAGTGCATTGCTGGCAAATGCAGCATGCTCTAACTGGGAGTCGACGGTATTACCATCCAGACTGGGTTGGCTTGGTACCCGATATCCCATCTGGCTTGGTGGGACTATTCCTGCATCCAACTGAATATGCCTGTGATGAGTAGTTTGTACCCGCTGGCTGGCATCAACCTCCTGTTGCAACATGGCATTAAAATCAAAATCCCTGGCCTTATAGCCCGGGGTATCCACATTGGCAATATTTCCAGACAGCACCTCTGCCCGTCTCGCTCTAAGTTTCAGGGCCTGTTCATGGATTCCAAATGCCTGATCAAATCTCACAGTTATCTACTCCAAAATATTTACTCTTACCCCCCTTAGAGCAGACATCATGCCAACAGCAGATAAAGAGGTGCCAACAGACATGGATAGAGACAAACAATCATGGTTAACATGTTGATATTAATGTGTATTATTATTTTTTTGCAGAATAGGTAATATCTACAAAACACGAAGAACAATGGAGGCTAACAGAGGTAACAACGGCCTGTGCGGCAAGGTGCATCCGCCAAAGCGGCAAGGATAGTCCGACCGGGGTATCAGGAAACTGGAGGTATGGCTGGTAAAATCTATCTCAGGCGGTAGGCAATACCACCACCATGTCTCACCATATCGAATAGATCAGAGTGTGCGGCCAAAGATTCAGTAGAGCCGAGAAACAGATAGCCACCAGGATTAAGTGTGCGCGCAATGCGGTCAATTATATCGGCCTTTTTCTCAGCAGAAAAATAGATCAACACATTCCGACAAAACACCACATCAAAACGACCCAGCAAGGCATAGTTCTGGGTTATATTTTGATGTCGAAATGAGACTCTTCTGCGGATA
Source organism: Gammaproteobacteria bacterium (assembly GCA_024206335.1). GTDB lineage: Bacteria > Pseudomonadota > Gammaproteobacteria > Chromatiales > Chromatiaceae > JAAGZL01. Next base: position 10,764 of record JAAGZL010000660.1, on the reverse strand, counting down.
TCAGGACGTACTTCAAGACAATCACCATGCGCCACAAAGTAGCGTCGCTGCTGCTCTGCATCCATCCCACGTGAGGCAGAGAGTCCACAGTAGATGCCTTTTTTTGCCTCTTCCAGTATCTGGTTCGAAATATCTGTTCCCAGGATTTCAACCCCTCCGGACAGGCGCCCGGGATTGCCAGAAAGGTATTTCTGCACCGTCATGCTTATATTGTATGGCTCCTGACCAGAGGAGCAGGCTGATGACCAGATCCGCAACGGCCGCCCCAGTTTGGATACTGCATCAGGGAAGACCATATCAGACAACATTTGAAAGTGAGATGCATCACGAAACCAGAAGGTTTCATTGGTAGTCATAGCATCAATTATGCTGACCTGCAGGCCCTGATTTCGCCCAGCACGCACCTGCCTCAAGAGATCACCAACCGAACTAATACCATTGGTACTCATCAAACCGGACAGACGACTGGTTACCAGGTATTCCTTGCCTCGCCCAAGCAGAATACCGCACACACCCTGCAGATATTCCTGGAAGGCTTCGTAATCCCCTGGTCCCAACAAATTATGATTTACCACTAAACTTTCCAAATATTACTGTGAGAACGCCCTGAGTAAATCAGAAGCTTCTTGACTGTGTACAAACCCATGATCATCTCTCGTACTCGGCCATATGCTGTAACAGGCGCTCCTGCACCACCTTGGTCAACTCATCCGGTTCAAACTTAGCAATAAACGCATCTGCACCAACCTTTTCAATCATTGCCTGATTGAACAAACCACTAAGTGAGGTATGCAGGATAACATGAAGACCCTGCAGTTCCGCATTGTTTCGGATAGCTGTGGTCAGCGCATAACCATCCATAACCGGCATCTCTACGTCGGAGATTATGAGCGACAGCCACTCCTTCAGATTTTTGCCCTCAGCAACCCACTCCTGAAGTTGATCATATGCCTCTTTACCGTTATTGCAGATTGTTGTCTCTACCGCCAGTTGATCCAGAACCCTCTTTATCTGCTTACGGGCAACACTGGAGTCATCCACCACCAATACATGCTGAACCCGCTCCTTAACAGCTTCATCAATAACACCATCGGATATCTCCTCCTGGCCACCAACAACCTCCTTCATAACCTTTTCCACATCGATGATCTCAACCAGCTCATCATCAATCTGCGTCACCGCAGTCATGTAACTATCACTGGTTAACCCTTTGGGCGGAGGCAGAATCTGATCCCAGTTGATATTTACAATACGGTCTACCGAACCCACCAAAAAACCCTGAACTCTACGGTTGTATTCAGTAATAATAACAAAATGGTTTTCTGTATCTCCCAAAGACGGTCCACCAATAGACATAGAAAGGTCCATAACGGTAATGGTCTTACCACGCATATTGGCAATGCCACGTACCACTAAACTGGAACCAGGCATTTCTGTCAGTGGGGGACAGGTTATGACCTCTTGCACCTTAAAAACATTGATTCCATAGCACTGGCGCCCCGCAAGCCGAAACAACAGCAACTCCATACGGTTATGCCCCGCCAATTGAGTGCGCTGATCAACACCAGCTAGAATACCAGACATAACAATTCCCCCATTTACTCTTCTCCCCTAATGTAACGGCATACCAAGCTATTCCTTTAACCTAAAAAGCCTAATACTGGCCAAGACTATAATCACACACAATGGAAGCGCTTAATCGAACTGCAGACCAGCCCAATCTGCAGACATTCAGCCAACTATGTTCTTACGCAACACGAATTATGGCATGGCAATTGCATTTTATTTCCCTAGAATGCCAAAACCAATGGCCACAGATATGATTACTAATTGCAATACAACACCCCAAACACCAAGACACCAGATCATGGCACTACTTATTATGCTGATATTTATAGCGCTTGATCTCCCAGCTAGCGAAATTCAGTCCCATGACAGCATAATGGAGGCGGCACGCCAGCACATACTAGACCGCAGCAACGATTACCCATCCCCACCACAGGTGTCTGCAGGTCGACTAGATAGCCGTCTACGCCTTGCAGCATGTAAACAACCCCTGGAAAGCTACACACCCCAGGGCCGGCGCAACATGGGTAAAATTACTGTTGGCATTAGATGCAACGGCTCACATCCATGGAGTATGTTTGTGCCGGTAACCGTCAAAATAATGACGCAGGTAGTGGTAGCCAGAGGCAACCTGGCACGAGGCGCCATCATTGGAGAGGGTGATATTGGCCTGGAGCAGAGAGATATTTCACGCCTGCATCGCGGCTATCTGGAGAATACAACAGCCGTTCTGGGTAAAAAACTTAGGCAACGTATCCGTCAACATCAGGTAATCACATCCTCACAACTGGACACTCCACATGCCATAAAACGTAATAACAAGGTTACCATCCTGGCCAGTAGCAAATCACTGAAAATAAGGGTAGCCGGCAAGGCCCTGCAAAACGGAAGCATAGGTGAATTAATTCGAGTCAGGAATGAAAGTTCTAAAAAAGAGCTGGATGCCAGGGTAATTGCCCCTGGAATTGTTGAAGTAGCAATGTAAACTGTGAACTGGTTTCTAATTAAATGATATGAAAAAATGTAAATCATCTGATTTTACTAAAGTCCAATGGATATCTGCCGATAACTGCAGTGTAGAGATAGTCAACAACACAGGTGCAATATGACAATTGAAATCGGCGGTGTACCGGGAAAAGCCATTCAGGATGCAGCAGACAAGAGCAATGTATCCACAACCCGCAACAGCAACAGCAACCAGGGGGCTCCAGCAACCACCTCCAGTTCTGGAGGAAGTGATACGATAAGCCTCACTGCATCAGCCGTACAACTGCGTGAGCTCGAAGAGAAGGTTGCCAACCTGCCAGTGGTGGATGTACAAAGAGTGTCAGATGTACAACGCGCCATGGCGACAGGCACCCTGGAGGTAAGCGAGGCTGACGCAGCAAACAACCTCCTGGAAATCGAAAAAAGCTTCTCTTAAGGACCTGCATGCAGTTTTCATCAGCACAAAAACTAAGCTTGTCCAGCTTCATTGAAGAGGAGTTGGAACTGGCTAGGTCCATGTATACACTATTGAAAAGTGAGTACGAGGCCCTAACAGACGGTAATCCAAAGGCAATAACCGCTATCAGCAAAAAGAAACTTGAGCAGTTGAGATGGATGGAACAGCACCTGCAACAGGTGAACGCTTTTTTGCTCGAACTGGGACTGACCGCTGACACCCATGGCGCAGAACAGGCAATTGCCCGAACCGGGCCAGATAACAAACTACAGGCCAAATGGGATGAGCTGAGGTCGGTGGAAGTCAAGCTACAACGGCAGAATGAGATCAATGGCGGCATCATCACCATTGGTCAACGTAGGGTAAAACAGGCTCTGGACATCCTGAGCGGCAAAGAAGGCCTAACCGGAACATACGGCCAGGATGGCGGGACCCAGTTCAGCAATTCAAACAACCTGCACACCAAGGCCTGACCTGTTTAGCAAACATATTCTGAAACTATTATCACACCCTTCTCAGAGCACCCGCTTCAGAACATCTCCATCCTGACACCTAAAGATTGGCAGCAGATCGTGGTCCAGTGATAGAATAACCACCCTATTGGGGCCGTAGCTCAGCTGGGAGAGCGTCGCGTTCGCAATGCGAAGGTCGGGAGTTCGATCCTCCTCGGCTCCACCAATCACTCTATAGCTCAGTTACTGTCTCCCGATGCCTTGAACCAGGCGGCGTAGAGGGCCGGCAGAAACAATAGGGTCAACACAGTCGCCACTATTAATCCACCCATAATAGTCATAGCCATAGGGCCCCAGAAAATACTGCGGGATAGGGGTATCATGGCCAATACTGCAGCGGCTGCGGTCAGGGCAATTGGACGCAGTCGGCGCACCGTGGATTCTACGATTGCGGTATAGAGATCGGCGCCTTCAGCACGATCCCGCTCAATCTGATCTACCAGAATAACCGAGTTACGGATGATCATTCCGGATAGGGCAATGACACCAAGCGTGGATACAAACCCAAACGGAGCATTAAACATAAGCAGTGCCGCAACCACTCCAATCAGGCCGAGCGGAGCGGTCAGCATCACCATTAGCGAACGCTGAAAGCTCTGCAACTGAACCATCAGCAAGGTAAACACCGCTAGTATCATGATGGGCATGGCTGCCGCTATGGGTTCTTCATTTTCTGCCGACACCTCTACCGTACCACCCATCTCAATGCGGTATCCCGGTGGCAGATCGGTGCGTATTTGATCCAACAATGGATCAATCCGGCGTGAGACATCCGGAGCCTGCATACCGGAGACAATATCCGCCCGTGCGGTAATGGTCGGCAGGCTGTTACGTCGCCAGACGATACCCTCCTCCAGACCATAGTTGAGTTTGACCAGCTGATTCATGGGGATCGATTCACCGCTGGGGGTATTGATATTCAGGTCACCCACATTCTCTAGTGCAACCCGCTCCTCTTGCTCTGCCCGCGCCAGAAGCTCAATGCTGCGAGTGCCCTCCCGAAAGCGGGTAATGCTATGTCCATCCAGGGCTGCATTGAGATCCACTGCCAACTCACGGCTACTAATACCGAGAACCCGGGCCTTATCCTGGTCAATCTCCAGCCGGACCACCTTGCTCATCTCGTTCCAGTTCAAATGGACATTACGGGTGGCCGAATCCGCTGCCATAACAGCGGCCACACGGGTAGCGATGGCCCGGATCTGCGCATTATCATATCCACTAACCCGAAACTGCACCGGATAGTTCACCGGTGGTCCGTTAAATAGTGGGCGTACCCTAACCCGCAGATCAGGAAACATAGACTCAGCAGCTTGTTGCAATCGTTGCCTGACTCCCGGTCTTGCCTCCGGCCCGGTGGTAAGGACTACATACTGAGCCAGATTTTTATGCCGCAGCTCCTGATCCAGGGGCAGGTAAAAACGGGGCGAACCAGAACCTATGTATCCCACATAATTACTAATCTCCGGCTCTTTATCCAGAAGCCTCTCCAACTGTTTTGCCCTGGCCTCTGTAGCAATAAAGGATGCACCCTGGGGTAACCATAGATCGACTATCAGTTCCGGACGGTTGGAGGAGGGGAAAAAGTTGTGATTTACATACTTCAGCCCCAGCAGCGACCCGACAAAAAGACCAAGGGTGATAAATATAACCACCCAGCGCCAACGCACACACCAACCAACAACCCCCCTGAAGACCCGATAGAACGGACGTTGATAGAGATCTGTTTCTACATGTTTTGATGTTGGAGTTGGCAGCAAACGGTAGCCGAGAAAGGGGATAAACAGCACGGCAACCAGCCAGGAGATCATGAGGGCGATACCCACAACGATAAAGATCGAGCGGGTATATTCACCGGCACCGGATTCAGCAAAGGAGACCGGTGAGAAGCCCAATACCGTGATCAGGGTACCGGTAAGCATCGGAAAGGCAGTATTGCTATAGGCAAAGGATGCCGCCTTGAATCGGTCCCAGCCCTGTTCCAGTTTTACCGCCATCATTTCGATGGCGATCATGGCATCATCCACCAACAAACCCAGGGCGATTATCAAGGCACCCAGAGAGATGCGTTGCAGATCAACACCCACCAGTTTCATCCCCAGGAATGTTGCCGCCAATACAAGCGGTATCGAAAGGGCGACCACCAGCCCGGTTTTTAGCCCCAAGCTGATAAAACTAACCAGCAGCACAATCCCTACCGCCTCGGCCAAAACCTTGAGAAACTCATTTATGGATGTTTTGACCACTGTTGGCTGATCAGCCACCTTGTGCAGGTCAATACCGATAGGCAGATTGGCCTCAATTCTAGCCATGGCGCTATTTAGCGCCTCCCCCAGGTCCAGCACGTTTTCACCTTCACGCATACTGACCGCCACCCCCAGCGCCTCCTGCCCCTGGAAACGCATCTTAAATCGGGGTGGGTCAAGATAATCCCGCTTAACCTGAGCAATATCACCCAGCCTAAAGATACGGCCGTTGGCACGTATCCCAATCTCACGAATGGCTGCAATTGATTTCAGGCCATCCACCCGCAGATGAATCTCGTCACTTTTGGTCTCCACGACACCAGATGGCGTAATGAAGTTTTGCGCCCGCAGGGTTTCGATAATCAGGAGCGGATTGAGCCCTAGGGCTGCCAGCTTAACGTTAGAAAACTCTATAAAGATCTTCTCATCCTGAACCCCGATCAGGTCCACCTTATCCACGGCCCCAATGCGCAACAGCTCCTGACGCACATCATCCACATAGTCACGTAACAGGGCGTGATTTACTCCGTCAGTGGTAAACGCATAGATAGTGCCGAAAGTGTCTCCAAACTCATCATTGGGGTAAGGGCCCAACACGCCCTGGGGCAGGGTGTCTCGGATATCAACCAGTTTCTTACGCACCTGATACCAGCTATCTGGCACCTCTGATGCTGGCGTTCCAGGTTCCAGATTGATGAATATCATCGACTCCCCGGGTTTGGAATAGCTGCTCAAATAGTCCAACCATGGGGTTTCCTGTAGCTTCATCTCCAGCCGATCGGTAAGCTGCTGTTCCACCTCCTGGGCAGTTGCCCCAGGCCACAGGGTGCGCACCACCATGGTCTTGATCGTAAACTCTGGGTCTTCTGCCTGGCCCAGACCATTGAACGCCATAATCCCACCCAGAACCAAGACCAGCATAAGGTAGTGGGTGAGCGATGCATGACGCAGTGCCCAGGATGATAGATTGGGCATGCTCATTTCAGCAATCTGACCTGTTGACCGGCAACCAGCCGATGCACCCCGGCGGAGACCACTCGCTCCCCACCATTCAGGCCAGAACTGATCAGGGCTCCATCCTGGCGATATTCGGCAATTGTAACCGGCTGCAGCTTGACGCTGAGCCGCTCAGAGTCCACAACCCAGACCGCAGTATCGGTCCCCTTCTGAAATATGGCACTAAGCGGGAGATGGACAATCTGTTTGTGCAGTTGCATGCGAACCTTTGCCGTAGCCGTCATACCGTAACTTATATCAGGACCAACCTCGGCAAGGGTGAGACGGACCCGATAGGTTCGGGTTATACGATCAGCAGTAGGTGATAATTCACGCAGTTGTGCGGTGTAGCGTTTTCCCGGCAATGCCCACAGGGTTATCCGGATATCATCCGCACCACGCATTGCATCAAGGCGATTTTCCGGCACCGAAATCTCAACCTCCTTTTCACAGCAAAGGGCCAATTGAACGATGGATTGCCCCGCAGCAACCACCTCTCCCTCATCGGCTTGCACCGAAGTCACGACACCTTCACGGTCTGCAATCAAAGTAGTGTAACTGTGCTGGTTACGCGCCACATTAACAGCTGCGCTAGCCTGCCTCTCTTTGGCGCTGGCCACATCCAGTATTTTTTGATAATTCTGGAACTCCTCTTCACTCACCAGCTTTCTCTGCAGCAGAGTGTCGTAACGTTCCAGGTCCGCTGCAGCCTTATTTCTTTCAGCCTGAGCGACCGTCAGTTGCGCCTCTGCCTCAGTCAACTGCAGACGGTAATCATCTGGATCTAATCTGGCCAGGATATCCCCTGGCTTCACCTTATCTCCAGCTTCAACCCTACGCTCAATAATTTTGCCATTGATGCGAAAACCCAGGTCGGTCTCATGTCTTGCTCTAATCTCACCAGAGTAAATATTGGTTTGCCAGTAGGGGGTTACCTCCACCAATTGAGAGAGGACCGGACGAATCGGCTTGGGTGCAACACCCTTATCATCATTGCAACCCACCAGGAGAACAGGAAAGACCAATATCAACAGCAGTAACTGTTTTGGGTAAAACATGTGATCATTAACCTCTGTTGTTGAAAGTGGACACTGAACTCTGTTCCAGATAGTCAGATAACGACTGCAACAACCCAAGACCCTGTTCAAGCCCTCCGATTTTAAAGTTGCTTGCTACTTGCTCTGACCACCGGAACAACACCTCTCTAATCTGCAAAATCTTCTCCTCACCAGCAGCTGTAATCTTAACCAAAGACGCCCTTTTATGGTGCGGATTATCCTCCAGAACCAACAGGCCATCATCCACCAGAATATTAATGATGCGCTGCACGCTCTGACGGCTGAGTCCCATATTGCGTGCGATCTGAGCAGCGGTAAGTGGAACCCCTGCGATATCTATGGCACCCATTACCTGGCTACGGGCATTGGTCATGCCAATGGGACGAAACAACTCATTGCCCAAGTCAAGAAATATGCCATTAAGTTTTGATATGGCCAGGTTAAGCCTGACCAAGGCTTCTGCCTCTGGAGAGAACTCATCCAATATTTTTTCCAGGCTCATAAGGGTCCCCCATATCTAATGCCAACATACTGTCATTATGGCAGCAGCCTGTCAATACCCGCATTCCCACCACAGCATAGATTTTTAGCTCCGGTTTTCTTTGCCTAATCGACCCCTCCAAGCATATGGAAGCAGCGTATTACTTGAAGGCAAATTGACCATATAGGATTATGCAAAAATACCAGAAAGTTATGGCAAATTAACATATGCAGCATTAAGTACCGTTTGTCCTAGACAGTTTTCTGCCACCTGGATTTACCATGTTACCAATTAAACTCACAGCACTTCGAAGCCATTTATCCACACCAAGAAAACCAAGGACAAAACCATCGCCTACAATTGCATATAATGCACGCTTGTATTAAGTAGGCGAAAGATGGCTGTTAATGACATAAAAAACTGCATCTGCTGAAAAATTATCCCCATCCCTAACAAGAATAGATGTCAGGAGTATATCTATGATAAATATCTCATCGCTGGTTCTATTGTTTTTTCTGTTTACAACACTCCCAGCACCATCATTGGCATATACCCATACTCCGTGGTCTGAAGAGCTTTACCAATATATAAAAACAACATACGGAGAGACCGTCCAGGAACGAGCTAGAACACTTGAATCCTTAATTCTTAGAGAAACTAACCGACCAATCAATGAAAAGCTTGCAAAAGTAAATCACTTTTTCAATCAAGTTCGATGGACATCTGACTCACTACATTGGGGAAAGAAAAATTACTGGCAAACCCCACTAGAAACACTCATAGACTTCAAAGGAGATTGTGAAGATATTGCTATTGCAAAATACACAGCATTACGAGTGATGGGGGTGCCAGATGAAAAACTGGCCATGGTATATGTCAGAATAAGGAGGCAACCGCATATGGTTCTTGCATATTATCCTTCCAAAGATGCCGACCCCTTAATATTAGGCAGTATGAATAAATTGATTATGAAGGCAAGTAAAAGAAAAGACCTAGATTCAATATATGAGTTTAACAGTAGTACTTTGTGGTCCACTGACCACCGCATGCATAAACTTGGTAAAGGGCATCCCGAGCATATCGCATTAGAAGATGAGCTCAAGCAACGATTACAATGTAATCGACACTTACTTATGGAACATAATAATGGGAAACCTGTAGTTCCGTTTGATATTACAGAGCTATAGTTCTGAAATATCACAAAAGGTGAACTACAGGGCAGTTGACACGTTAATATCGGTAATTATCGCTTCACTTGGAGATGCCTTTTTTGACACGTCATGGCCAATTACGGCAGACAGCGATTTAGCTGAATACAGGGTAGATCCCAACCTAGCAGCAACAGGAAGAGAGTGCAAAAACAGTGTGGAATAGGAAAGATACACAACCAAAACTCCATCTTTTCTCCACATTGACCACCTAAAATGGTATCTGTTGATCAATAGACAGACAGGAGAACCAGCGATGATTGATTCAATTTCCAATACAGGAATGGCAATGCCACCTCCTCCGCATGGACATGGTGGTGCATCATTAACCGACGACCAGAAGCAGCTGATCACTGACACCTTGAGTAAGTTTGATGCAGATAGTCTCACCGAGTCAGATGCAACCTCCATTGTCTCTTCCTTTCAGGAAGCAGGCATTCAGCCAGGAATGGAATTGGCCCAAGCAATGGAAGCTGCCGGCTTTGATGCCAAGGCTGTGGGAGACATGGCTGGTGTTCAGGGACCGCCTCCAGGTGGTTCACAAGGACAGAGTGGTGGCATCAATATCAGTGAAGAGTTATTAGAAGAGCTCTATACACTGTTGGATCAATACTATGCCGAGGAGACAACTGATGTGGATCGTAGTAGCTTGATGGACACCATTAGCAAACTGCTTGGATCAGAAAACAGTATATTCAGTGCTAAGGCCTAGTCCAATGCTATAGTGCAAAACATGGCCCCCATGCGCATCAAAATTTGGCATAAACTATTTTTCGCCATCCTGTTGGTGGTATTGCTGATTTTGGCGATAAATATGGGGATTTCCAGATTCAGCTTTCAACATGGGTTCACCCAGTATATTGAAGAGGTGAGGTTGAAGCGCCTGGATGGTTTCAAGCAGACCTTGAGTGCCCTATACCAGCAACAGGGGGCCTGGACCTTTCTGGAACAAGATCCCCGGTTATGGCACCAGCTGTTATCTGAGGCAGAGCTGGTGCCACCACAAAGAAGAAGTGGTGGTCCTAACCATCAAAGAAGACCGCCGCCTGGTTTTGGCCCACCAGGACTCGCTACTTCTAATGAACACCCCATCCCACCACCTCCACTTATGAGGGAGCGAATTGGTTTGCTGGACCCAGCACATTCACCGGTGATCGGGCCACCACCCGCAGCAGATGACCGCCTGGTTCCGGTTGAGCTGGAGAAAGAGGTGGTGGGTTATTTGAGTGTGCGAACCTTTACACCATTTCGCA
>JAAGZL010000659.1 GCA_024206335.1 Gammaproteobacteria bacterium | reverse complement strand
TAGACATTTTTCCATTAAATTATTTCATAAAAAGTCCTCCATTTGCATTTAGAGTTTCTCCAGTTATATATGCAGATTTGTTTGATATAATAAATTGGACTATATACGCAATATCTTTTGTTTTTCCAAGTTTACCCATAGTTATTATGTTTTTTATTTTCTTATTTTACAATATTAATTTTGTTAAACGTTTAAAGATAAATAATTTTTTTATGTTATAGAATATTTTTATTGTATTTTTTTTACAAAAATTTAGTAATTACACTTGGGTCATTTTTTTTCTAAATTTATATTTATTGGTACTGCTTAATGTATAAAAAATAATATAGCGATGATAGCTTTCACGCCTCAATTGTTCCTAAAAGATGATTATTTATGATTTTGTTAATACAGTTATTATTTTTTTATTTAACACAAAGTTAAATTATACTTCTTCTTTCTTATTAATTTTTTTTTCCACATAATCTACCGCATCTTTTATGGTTAAGATTTCTTGCGCTTCTTCATCCGGGATTTCAATTTCAAAATGCTCCTCTAACGCCATAATTAATTCAACGGTGTCTAAAGAGTCTGCCCCTAAATCATTTGTAAATGATGCTTCTAGTACT
>JAAGZL010000658.1 GCA_024206335.1 Gammaproteobacteria bacterium | reverse complement strand
GTGTGGGTCAAACTCTTGTAGTCTCGCATAGGTACTTTCCTTTTCTCTTGGTAGAGATTTGAAAGTAAGCTTTACCGTAGTCTCGGTAAAACCTATGCGAGTCACCCCAGCTGAGCTGGGGGTTTACCCAATTTAATTAATGCCAGACTATCATGCCTAAAGTGCGGGCATTCCAATAGCTGGCAAAGACGTGATCCAGGCACTGCCTACAGTCAACACTCCAGCTTTATACAACAGGGTCAAATCTGGGTAGGTACCGGAGTGGATTGGTACTTTCATCTGCCGCTATGGCTTCAAGCACCATGCTGCAACAACAATCTCTGGGCCTATAATATCGAACATCTTTCGTGGCTGAAACAATTTGTGATGGCAAAGCATCGCGAGCGCACGGCTGACGAAAATCTTGGCTGGTCGAATCAATCCCTTGCCAGCCGCCTTCCGAAATGGATCAAGCAGCGCAGTCACCGACAAACAATACTATCCACTATAAATAAACTTGAAGAAAAAGTTGGTCAATGCAGATAGCTACCAGCCAAACAGTACGGCTATCCCTATTAACCACCATGATTGATGAGCATGAAATCTAATAATTACCATTTTTTTGGGGGTCCCCATCAGGTATATTGCAGCTGCGTCATTTTTACTCTTTTTCCTATCTGGGCGCTGTACATATCAGATTTTTCCTGGAGGGGGGCACTATTGTGCTGTGATGGAATTTGAAAGCCTGGTTGAAGAGGGCCGTTACCAGGAAGCATTTAATCAACTTGACCCCAAAGGACTCGAAGATGCGTCATATAGGTATCAGGCACAGTACGATATTTTAAATGTCCTGATACATGGACGTAAGGTCAAGAAAGAAGGGTTATTTACTTACCAGGCTTTTCTAAAATACCCGGACTCCATTTCATGGACAATTCTAGGCTGTAAAGTTCTGGTCAATTATCTCGATACAGGAACTGTCGATACTGAAACACTGGAAACAATGAAAAAATATAACCCGGATAAGCTGCTTTGGTTAAAACCATTACAAGACCTAAACAAACCGAGATAGGCCTCAAAGATAGGTTGCCCTACAATTTCTGACAAAAGCCTCTCATCTATATTAGCGATATCAACATTGAGTGTTGAAATGAGTGGAGTACGCCACACAAACACCTATGCCAGGGCCTGTTAACACTAGATATAGTGTGGCGCCAGTATCAGCAGCCACACCACCGCCGCCAGTACAATACTGAGAAAGACAGCGGCCGAACCAACATCCTTGGCCCGGCCCGAGAGCTCATGCTGCTCACCGCCAAACCGATCCACCACCGCCTCGATGGCGGAATTGAGCAGTTCCATCAGCGGCACGATCAGCAGAGAGGCCACCAGCAAGGCCCGCTCCACCCCGCTATTCCCCAGCCACAGCCCCAGTGGAATCAATATGACCAGGGCATAGACCTCCTGCCGCAGCGCCTGCTCATGCTTGAAGCTGGCCCGAAACCCGGCCATGGAGTAACCCCAGGCGTTGATGATTCTCTGTATCCCGAGGGGGCCTTGGCTAGCCATTATTCAGCGCCGGGTTTCCATGCCAGATCCAACTCCCTGGCGGCACGCACATCATCCAGCCGTTTTACCGGCAGCGTATGTGGCGCACCCTTGACCAGCTCCGGATCCGATTCGGCCTCTTCTTCGATGGTTATCAGCGCCTCGATGAAGGCATCCAACGTATCCTTATCCTCACTCTCGGTGGGTTCGATCAACAGACACTCAGGCACCAGCAGGGGGAAGTAGGTGGTGGGGGCGTGAAACCCGTAGTCCAGAAGCCGCTTGGCATAATCCATGGTATTCACTCCCAGGGCACGGGCCTCCCGACGCAGGGTAATGATAAATTCATGGGTGGCACGCCGGTTCGGATAGGCCGCCTCAAACCCGGCCTTCTGCAATTTCTTGAGCATATAGTTGGCATTCAAGGTGGAGTACTCTGCCACCCGCGCCATCCCATCCCGACCAAGCATACGCGCATAGACAAAGGCCCGCAGCAAGATCCCGGCATTACCGGCGAAGGCCGAGAGGCGGCCGATGCTATCGGGTCTATCCTGCTCGGTCAGCCAACGATAACTGTCGCCCTCTTTCTGTACCATCGGCACCGGCAGGTATGGTTCCAGACGCGCACTCACACCCACGGGGCCGGCGCCCGGACCACCACCACCATGGGGGGTAGAGAAGGTCTTATGCAGGTTAATATGGATTACATCGAACCCCATATCACCTGGTCGTACCTTACCCAGGATGGCATTCAGGTTTGCGCCGTCGTAGTAGAGCAATCCACCCGCCTCATGCACCAGGCCGGCAATCTCTCCGATACATCGATCAAACACCCCCAGGGTGGATGGGTTGGTGAGCATGATACCGGCAGTCTGCGGACCAAGGGCCTGCCGCAGCGCATCCACATCGATATCCCCTTCCGGACCGGTGGGGATCTCACGCACCTTGTAGCCACACATCACCGCAGACGCCGGGTTGGTGCCATGGGCGGCATCCGGCACCAGGATCTCGCTGCGTGCCGTGTCACCCCTGGCATCATGATAGGCGCGGATCATGGCCACACCGGCAAACTCACCCTGGGAACCGGCGGCCGGACTAAGACAGACCGCGCGCATCCCGGTTATCTCCTTCAGGCTCTCCTGCAGATCATGCATGCAGGCCAGAAAACCCTGGCTATGGTTTTCCGGTGCCTCCGGATGCCGGCCGAGGAAACCCGGCAGCATGGCCAGGGTGTTACACCCCCTGGGGTTGTACTTCATGGTGCAGGATCCCAGCGGATAGAAATGGGTATCGATGGAGAAGTTCTTTTGCGACAGCCGGGTATAGTGGCGCACCACCTGCATCTCTGACACCTCGGGCAGCGCTGGTTGCGACCTGCGTCGGAAGCGCGCGGGGATTGAGAGCTGCCCTACCTGCTGCAGCGGCGCCTGGGACGATGCGCGACGACCCTCTCTGGATTGTTCCTGAATTAACACTTAGTTATCTCTCCCCTTGCAACTACGCATCAGGCATGGCCCCACAGGACTTCATACCCTGCATCTGCACCAGACGCTCCAGCTTTTCCCGAAACCGCTCCATCTCTACCCGGGTACGTTTCTCGGTGGCACAGATCAACACGGCATCACCGCCGAGCTCCGGATAATCCGTGGAGAGGTCATAACCACCCTGGATGTTGTGTGCCGACAGGGTACGCAGCACATCCTTAACCAGCAGCGGCATACGCACTACCTGTTCATGAAAAACCGGACGCTCAAACAAGGTCTCCACTCCGGATATCCCGGTGAGCATATCGGTAAGCAGACCGATATTGGCACTGCAACCAGCGGCAACCCGCTCCATCCCCTCACCACCCAGCAGCGCCATGTGAATGGTGGCGGCGGTGACCATCAGGCCCTGGTTGGTGCAGATATTGGAAGTAGCCTTGGAACGACGGATATGTTGCTCCCGCGCCTGCAGGGTCAGGGTGAAACCCGGTTTACCATCCAGGTCCAGGGTCTTGCCTACGATGCGTCCCGGCATCTGCCGCACATGGGCCTGACGGCAACAGAGAAAGCCAAAGTATGGGCCACCGGATGAGAGCGGGGCCCCCAGAGGCTGACCCTCACCACAGCAAATATCCACCCCGTTACTGCCCCACTCCCCAGGCGGCTGCAGCAGCGCCAGCGCCACTGGATTCACCACCGCGATGGCCATGGCCTGGTTGGCATGGGCCCAGTCGGTGAGGGCATCCACCTCCTCCAACACGCCGAAGAAGTTGGGTTGCGGGATCACCAGCGCCGCAATGTCCTCGCCAACAAACTGCTCCAGGGCGGCGGGATCGGTGTGCCCCCCGTTGCGATCAAACGGCAGCTCTACCAGCTCAATGCCCTGGTTCCTGACGATGTTGTGTGTAACGCGACGATAGGCCGGATGCAGACTACGCGGCACCAGCACCCGTTTTGACTTGGACTTGCGATTGGCCCGCACCGCCATCAAGACCGCCTCGGCCAGGGCCGATGCTCCATCATAGAGGGAGGCATTGGATACATCCATGGCGGTCAGCGCCGTCATCATGGACTGGTATTCGTACAACAACTGTAGGGTGCCCTGACTGGCCTCGGCCTGATACGGGGTGTAGGCGGTATAGAACTCACCCCGACCGGCGATCTCCCACACCGCGGCGGGTATGTGGTGATCATAGGCACCGGCGCCGATAAAGCAGAGCGGCTGTCCATCGGCCTGGGCGCGTTGCTGCATCAACTGCGCCACCTCCATCTCAGACATGGCATCGGGTGCATCCTTCAACCCGTCAAAACGCAGCTCCGCTGGTATCTCATCGAACAGCTGTTCGATACTGGAGACACCGATGACCTCCAGCATCTGCCGGACCTCATCTTCTGTATGTGGAATAAAAGGCATATGGTTCTAGCGACCTAGTGCTCTTCCGCAGCCGCAACGGCCTGGTAGCCATCCGCATCCAGAAGATTGTCCAGTTCCGATGGATCGGACATCTTAACCTTGAACAACCAGCCGTCACCAAAGGCACTCGCATTCACCAGTTCCGGGCTGTCGGCCAGGGCGGTATTGACCGCAACAATTTCACCCGAGGCCGGGGTGTAGATGTCAGAGGCCGCCTTCACCGATTCCACTACCGCACAGTCGGTACCGGCATCCACGCTGTCACCCTCTTCCGGCAGATCCACAAACACCAGATCACCCAGTTGATCCTGGGCATGATCGGTGATGCCTACGGTGATGGTGCCATCACCCTCGTCTCGCGCCCACTCATGGCTTTTTGCATACTTCAATTCAGTCGGTAGATTACTCATAGTCATTTAACCTCATAAAGGCGGTTGTTAATTTTCGGTTACTGCACCTTGGCCTTGCCACTGCGCACAAAGGGCGGCTTCACCACCCGCACTGCGACCCGTCTGCCCCGCATCTCCACCTCGCAGTTGTCGTCATGGCCGCTGCGAATACGGGCCAGGGCAATGGATCGGTCCAGAGTGGGAGCAAATCCCCCGGAGGTGATCTCCCCCAACTCATCATCACCACTAAATATCTTGAGATGATCACGCAATACCCCTCGTCCCTCCAGGAGCAGCCCCACAAACCGTAGATTGTCGTCCTTATTGCGCCGGACCTCAACCGCCTGCCGCCCGATAAATTCCCGCTCTTCGGGTTCCCAGGCGATGGTCCAGGCCAGACCCGACTCCAGGGGAGAGATGGTCTCATCCATATCGGAGCCGTACAGGTTCATCCCCGCCTCCAGGCGCAGGGTATCACGCGCCCCCAGACCGCAGGGTGCAACCCCGGCCTCAGCCAGTGCAGTCCAGAAGACAGCTGCATCCTCTGTTGGCAGGGAGATCTCAAACCCATCCTCACCGGTGTAGCCGGTACGGGCCACCAGCCACTCTCCATCTTCAATCGCAACAAACGGCTTCAGCTCTAATGCTGATTGCTGCAGTGCATTGGGTAACAGGGGAGCAGCCAGGGCGCGGGCCTGGGGGCCCTGCACCGCGATCATGGCCAGATCCCGCCGGGCGCTGATCTCCACCGTGTAGGCATGGGCCTGTTGCTCCATCCAACCGAGATCCTTCTCAGCGGTACCGGCATTTACCACCATGCGGTAGCGCCCCGCCTGCATGCGGTAGACAATCAGATCATCAATCACGCCGCCATCTGGATTCAGCATGCAGCTATAGAGGGCCTTGCCCGGCTGCTGCAATCGCGCCACATCGTTGGCCAGCAGGTGGCGCAGAAACCCTTCACTGCCGTCACCCACTATATCCAGGGCCAGCATATGGGATACATCGAACATGCCCGCACTCTGCCGCACCGCGTGATGCTCTTGGAGTTGCGAGCCATAATGCAGCGGCATGTCCCAACCGCCGAAGGGAACCATCTTTGCACCCATACGGTTATGACTATCAAATAAAGCTGTTTTTAGACCCATGTTTCAGTTCCTGACTTCTGATTTTGTTAACCACCCAGAAATCCTATTTCAAACCGCGAAGAACACGCTATATATAAATATAATAACTTCGCGCTCTTTGCTTTCTTCACGGTTAATTTTTTATTTCCAAACAGACAGCGCAATTGATACTAGTGGGCCATCAACGCCTCTATCTCTGCCACCGTCTTCGGGGCGTCTTTGCTAAGCACATCACAGCCATCCTTGGTGACCACCACATCGTCCTCGATGCGGATGCCGATATCCCACCATTTCTTGGCCACCCCTTTACTCTGTGCATGGATATATATCCCCGGTTCGATCGTGAGCGCCATACCCGGTTCCAGCAGTCTGGATTCGCCATCCACTCTATAATCCCCCACATCGTGCACATCCATCCCCAACCAATGCCCGGTACGGTGGATATAGAACTCTTTGTAGGCCTCTTTTTTCAGCAGGGTGGAAATCCTCCCCTTAAGCAACCCCAACTCCATCAGCCCCTTGGTCACCACCTTTACCGCTGCATCGTGCGGATCATTCCAGTGATTGCCGGGCTTTACCTGCCAGATAGCCGCCTCCTGGGCCTTTAACACTAGTTCATACAGCAGTTTTTGCGGTTTACTGAACACCCCATTGACCGGAAAGGTGCGGGTGATGTCGGAGGCGTAGTAGTTGTATTCACACCCCGCATCTACCAGCAGCAGGTCACCATCCTTCAGTTCTGAATCATTGTCGATATAGTGCAGCACACAACCGTTCCTGCCACTGCCAAAGATAGCCGGATAGGCTTGATGCCGAGCCCCCTTACGGGAACACTCGTGGATGAACTCAGACTCCAGTTGATACTCTTTCATGCCGGGACGACAGGCGCGCATAACCCGTTTGTGGGCCTGGGCCGATATCCTGGCGGCAGTTCTCATCTGTTTTATTTCAGAGCGCCCCTTGTATAGACGCATATCGTGCAAATAGTGATCCAACGCAATAAATTCCAATGGGCCGGGCTCACCGGATCGGGAACTGCTGCGGATCTGACTTATCCACTCTGACATGCGCCTGTCCAGATCTGGGTTGCAACCCATGGCATAGAATACCCGCTCACACTGCTCCAGCATGCGCGGCAGAATATCGTCCAGGTCACCCACGGGAAAGGCATCATCGGCCTCATACAGATCCACCGCACCTGCATGCCCGGCACGCGGGCCGTCCCAACGTTCCTTGTCTGCATCGCGCTCCCGACAGAACAGCACGTACTCCGCATGACTGCGTGCCGGTATTAGCACAGCTACCGCCTCCGGTTCAGGGAAGCCGGTAATGTAATAGAAATCACTATCGGGACGGTAGTGGTATTCAACATCGCGGTTTCTCTTAACCACCGGAGCGGCAGGCAGGATAGCGATGCTATTCTCACCCATCATGCGCATGAGCTGACGCCTGCGCCGTGCAAACTCTTTTGCATTCATTGTTCAGACTTTTCCTGCCGCTCATGCGCCAACTCGTCATACACCAGCATTGCAGCAACCCAGATGAACTCCGTCACCTCGGTTAGCGCCTCTTCCTCTACCTCATCCCCCGCTATACCATCCACATCCATTTGACTGATCTGGGCCAGATCTTGCAATGCCTCTTTGGCCTGGGCCGGCAATCCCGTATCGCCCGCAGCCCCAACCAGACCGACCCCGTAGAGAAAGCCTTCACACCAATCGCGTACCGCAACCGCCCTCTGGGAAAGAGGTGCATCCTCATCCGGCAGGAGCAGGGGAAATCCAAAGTCAATGCCATCTACCGAGGCATCTACCGCCCGCACCAGCTCATCCACAGCATCCCTGCATGCCACCACAGCAGGATCATCCATGGGCTCGCTGGAAAACCATTCAGCCAGCAGTCGCTGCTGGGGCATGGCCTCACCGCCGCAGATCAAACCACACAACAGACCATGGGCCCCGGACGCCCCGGCATCCACACCAACATCAGTCAGACACTGCCCCATGTACTCGTAATCAACCTGCATGAAAATCCCTTGTTAACGCTATTTGGTAAATAATAACCTGCATAAAACGGATAATAGCACGGGCTTTCAGCAGAGATATATTTGGATAGACTACCACCCAGGCATTTTTGCCATATACAGGTCAAAAACAGCACATATCCCGGATAAATATCCATTATAATGCGAAACAGAACACCCTTTTTCGTTGACCCAACAACCTGCGCACTCTATATTGGAAAGCATGAGCAACCAAGATATCAACATAACGGAAGACGACCTGAAAAAGCTGGAAGCAAGGGTTGATGAACTCATTCAGGCAAACATCAATTTACGCGATAAAAACAATTCTCTCCTGTCTACACAAGAGAATCTGGTTACCGAACGGGCAGAGCTGATTGAGAAGACCGAGATGGCCAAAGCCAGAGTCGAGGCCATGATCACCCGACTAAAATCAATGGAATCAGGATCGTGAGTGAAAAACCGGTTCCAGTTAGCGTGCATATACTCGATAAAGAGTATCTGATTGCATGCCGGCCAGATGAAAAGGATACTCTGCTAGAGAGTTCACGCCATCTTGACACTAAGATGCGTGAAATTCGCAACAGCGGCAAGATAATTGGTACCGACAGGATCGCGGTCATGGCTGCGCTTAACATAGCGCATGAACTACTGGACCAGCAGGCCAGCACCAAATCAGGCGGAATCGCCACCAGCAGACGCATCCTGAAACTACAGGATAAGATCGATATTGCCCTGTCCACAAATAAACAACTGGAATTTTAGTCAAAAAGGGCCTAACGTTATAGTTAACTGCATCATCAATCCAGCATTGATGAAACAGATAAAAGTTTCGGACATTCCCTGTTGTGTTTGTCAGCAGATCGGGTATTTTCTTGAGCCTACTTAATGCCCCGGGGACATAATGCTGAAGCCAGTGCGCAGATCCACCCCGCGTGGAGAGCCTTAGGCATCACTGTTGACCCCACTTGAACCTTCCGGTTCAAGAACGATGATAAGCAACGGCATTAACGGGGAATGTCTCTCCAATCAACGGATCACCAACCTTGCACGATCCAGCCCAACTCAGACATAAAATACGAGCTCAAAGACGCGCCCTCACCCCACAACTGCAACAGATGCACGGTCAGGCTATGGGCAAAATCCTTACCGCCACCAACCTATTCAGAAACAGCAACAGAATAGCCGTCTATGTAGAACATGACGGTGAAATGGGGGTCACCCACCTAATTTCCCGGATACTCAGCCATGGAAAACGCTGCTACCTGCCTGTACTACGGCCAATGCTGCCAAACCGACTCTGGTTCTCTGAATACAGGCCTGGCGACAGATTAATTCAAAACAGATACGGCATTATTGAACCCGATATTCGCAGACGCAGGCCGGTCGCCGCCTGGGCGCTGGATCTGGTGCTGGTGCCACTGGTTGCATTTGATGCCACTGGAAACAGAATTGGTATGGGCGCGGGCTTTTATGACAGAACCTTCGCCTACCTTACCTCCAGAAACAGATGGCGCAAACCAAAACTGATAGGCATCGCTCATAAACTACAGCAATTAGATTTAATACAAAATAACTACTGGGACATCCCGCTGGATGGCGTAGTTACAGAGGAATGCTGGCATAGATCGTAATATAAAATTGGATAATTCAGCAGCATGTGACACAAAACATGTGCTGTTAAAGTAGTAATTCCACTGCTGAAAATGCTGGTATTTTTCAAATACTTTATTATACTCACTAGTGACTTTTGCTAACTATGTCTGGAGAGAAAATAATGGCAATCAAGAAAGCAGCGAAAAAGAAGGTGGCCGCTAAGAAGACGGGCTCTAAAAAAACCGTTACCAAGAAAAAAGTAGCCACCAAAAAGAAGGTCGCTAAAAAAAAGGTTGCCAAGAAAAAAGTAGCCGCCAAAAAGAAGGTCACTAAGAAAAGAGTTGCCAAGAAAAAAGTAGCCGCCAAAAAGAAGGTCGCTAAGAAAAGAGTTGCCAAGAAAAAAGTAGCCGCCAAAAAGAAGGTCGCTAAGAAAAGAGTTGCCAAGAAAAAAGTAGCCGCCAAAAAGAAGG
>JAAGZL010000657.1 GCA_024206335.1 Gammaproteobacteria bacterium | reverse complement strand
CTCAGGAGTGATTGCTAAAAGTAAGGTCTGAGGTGGTTCTGTGGTTGGCTGGTTGTAATGAAAAGCAATTCCTGTGGTCTGACTTTTACTTGGGATAACTTCCTTCCATTCACCAATGAGCATGCCACTTTGTGGTTGTTCCGGATCGAAACCACTTGCCGGTAACCACTGAACAACAGAAAGAAAATCCTCATCGGGAACAAATGCATCTGGATTGTCGGTGTCCTCAGGTGTAATTTCTGGATACTCAACCGCTACCCAGAAGTCTTTTTTTCGAAATGGGAGTTGTAACGGTTTTAAATCAAAATCATTTTTATTCAAAGCAGTGCTAAAAATATTTATGGATTCAAAGGTGCCAATCTTGTCACTCACCCGTGCCATACCTTGTAGCCACTCATCTACGATGTGAGGGTTATCCTTGTGGTGCCGAGTCAAATTAGAGGCTGAATCGGCATCACGAAAACTGGTAGCCGCGTTCATTTCCTCTTTGTTTTTCAAATTAAAAACGGGGATCAGGTTAAAGGCCGGCCCAAATATCTGCTGTGCCATCTCTCGGTATTTCGCGACTCTATCTCGGGCTAATAGAGAGGTATTTTCTGCAACAACCTTTAAGGCCATTGCCGTCTCTCGTTTATGCCCTACAACGTCCTTAATATTCGTTGCCTGATCCATCAGAAGAGCCTTAATCTCATTCGGTGTTCCCAATGTATTGATAGGAATCGCATCCGAAACACCAAAGTTTGCCAGAGCCAACAAGGCACTACGTAAATCCACCTCATTCTCGGCAACGATAGCACCTTCTAACATACCGAATGCTCCGTTGAAAGCATCGAATGCTGTATCCATTCGGGTCTTCATTTCACCTAAATCGTATCCTTTAGAATTTTGACCATCGGAAGAATCACTGCCTACTTCAATAGGAAGCCTGAAGTCATCCGCATCCAGTGGACGACAGCCTGTCACCAAATCCCGTAAGTTTCGCAGTAATGGTAACAACTCATACAGGGTAACTTTTTCAGGGCCAGTGATATCGCTCATAAACTCAATTTTGATCTCCAGAGCGTTATTCGCCTTCTCGCGCCTGATCTCATTGATGATACGACCTTCAAGTTCTGTAGTTTCATTGGCCAGATCGTCGCCGATTAAATACACCAAATCTATTGGCTGAAGCCCGAGAGATATCAAATTCTTTGGTTCTGAGTCGAATTCAAGTTTTGGAAAATGAACCTTGTATCGAATGTTACCCGGCAAAGGAAGAGCGTTACCAAGCCATTTATTAAGTCCTGGTTCTGTCCTCGCTCGAGGGGTGATTGGCACCTCTTGCCAAAAGCTAGCACCGCTATCAGAATTATCCAAGTGTAACGTCACCCTCTGAGTGAGAGTGGCGCCACTACGAGGCGTACGAACGATTTCAGGTTCAATAGGATTATTTCCTTCGGTAAATGCCTGGAGCATAGCTCCGGCCCGATCAAAGTTGCCCTGAGTCACTTGATACACCCCTTCTGCAAGCCCCAGATCTTGGATCGCATCCAAACTGTCCGCCATGCGCGAAACCTCTTTCTGGATAGCAAGGGCAGAATCACCACTTGATGGCAACCCTTCGACGTTATACGGATAGGTCAACGGTTCTTTCTTCAAGAAGGCGGCTTCCACTAAGGCGTACCCGTCCAGCACATTGCGTGCCTCTTTGGTTTCAATTTGTCCGCCCTCATTATCCTCCGTAATTTTGTCGGCCACTAACGGATATTCCAAGCGAATCGACGGAATATATTGATTGAGTGATGGGTCCCCATAACGATCATGTAGCCCGCGTTCAAATTGATAACCGAGCAGGGCTCCCAATGTTTGTCCATTGCGTATGCCTTCGAGCAAACTCAGTGCGGTACGCACTCGTTCAGACGATAAATTTACGGCCATCTTCTCAGGATCTTCGGGGTCAAAATGAGTAATATAGGCATTGCGCAATACAGCCGCTGTAACGGCATGATTAAGTGATGGCCCATGGATAAAGCCGGCGTTATTTTTTTGTTCAAAAAGCGGATCATCTTTTTCAGGGTCGTGTAAAGAGACGGGGACAGAAGCGTTTTCTACTGGATCCAGCCCATCGGGCTGCAGATTTTCCAGCCAACCAAATGCACCCAGATAAATCCCTTGAACCCGATTGTCCAACTTATCCTGTGTTCTTTTTGGAAATCGCAGCTGTTGCAAACGCCGATTGAAACAACCCATTTGCCAAGCATCGAGCCGATAGCTACACAAATCAAGGTGTTCGGTATAAAGTCGTTCCAAGGGGGCAGTAGGTACGTCAATGAGTGATTCGAGGCATTTACGAACCTCAACCAGACTCAAAGCTTCGGGGCGACTCAAGCCATTGTCTGTTTGTAAAAACTGGCCAATGCTGAGACCTTCCTGACGACTTATTTCTGGCATAACCCGGCTGATATCAACATCCATAAATTCCCAACGGGTCACTGTTCGTTCGGCTTCGATGTTAATCAACTCCCCTTCATTCCGGGCCGCTGGTGGCAATAGATCAAGAGTCTCGTACAACTGCATAGTGCTATCGTAATAGGCCTGCAAGAGTGCTCCACGCAACATGCGGTATAACAGTGAGCGTGGTACAGGTAGTTTTTCGCCATCCAACCCTACAAAACGTTGCGCCTTGATGTCATCAAACGTGCTGTAAACTAACCAGCCTATGTAATTGGTAGTGCCATTATTTGTGACGCCTTCAGCATCGGAGACGGTAACCTTATAAACTGATTTCAGCGTCTCGGTTTCTGAAAGTTTTTCATCTTGATCTGCAGGGATATCATCTACTAACGGGTCAGTGACTTTAATGTGATGGGATGAAAAGGAAAGGTCGAATAACGTGGGTGTTTCTTCAAAATCAAACCCCAAATCATTAAGCAATGCTTGGGCTTGAGCTTTGAGTGTAGACATAATCTGCGGTCCCGCAGAAGCCCCTTCACTGAACGCCTCGACATTCCAAATATACTTTTTACCGACTGCATGGCGACGGTAGTGTTCTGCGGAGGTTGCTTGTAAACCCAGTATGTTAAGCAAATTTTTATAGGGATCCCCGGGAGCCCCAACGTGCGCGACGTGGTTAAGCAGTTCCTTCCATCTTTTTTCAATCTTGCTAGCGGTGCCATACAATTGTTCCAGAAAGGGGAATCTGTCATTGTCCATGGAGCGAGACCACGTCCATTTAGAAAAATCGCTGGTGAGCAAAACACCGTACGGTTGTGATCCGATGCGGATAGCCGGTAGCGGTCCACGACCTGTAACGTAATCAGTAAAAAACTCCCTGGTGAGTCCAACAGTCGTGGGGTCAAGCTCTAGCATCTCCTCCAGGTAATACCCCAGAGTACCATGCCAAAGCGATTTATTTATTCCCAGTGCATCACTGATACCCTGTTGGCCAGCATTTTGAATATGCTGTAACGGTTCGTAACTGATACCCAATGCCTCGGCTAGTCGCTGACCATCGTCCTTCTCCTCATGATTATTTACAGGCGCGAAAAGGGCATCTTCTCTCTCGATAAGGTAGCTGGTATCCGCGTCCAGGCCTTGACTCGAATATCCAGACTTTTCATTATCAGTATTATTGGTTGGTGTGCCCTGCGGTAGCACACTCATTCCATCGGGAGAATAGTGATGGTTATCAATCAGATCTTCGAGTAATAATTGGCTTTCATTTTCGTTAGATGACAATCGCAGACCCAGCACCAAGAGTCGATTGAAACCCTTGCTGGCAAAGGGCTCAACTAAGGGAATTTTTAGAGCCATGCCAATATCTACTGCTTTTTCAAAGTCATATACCCAGGCGATGTCTTCTCCAGTCACCAACTCACCCTCTAACTGTTGGTACTCTTCCTCTGCATTCTGTGGATCGGGTCCCATGAACAACGGATCAGGAATAGCAGCTCCCTGCTTACGAAAAATTTCCTCCCCATCCGAATAACCCATGACCACGAATCGATCAGGCATGATGTTGGAGCGTGGAGCTTTACTCCAGCTTTCTTCTTTTAGTGCTTCCGGATCTAAATCTGGAAATGTCAGGTTATCAACATTATCTACTGCGAGTGTTTCGGGTTCCGTTTCGCTGATAATCCATGCTGCTCGCGTGTTACCAACGGCTTCAGAAATTTGGCGCCAGGCATCTTTATCAATTTCCTTCTTCTTTGCATCATCTGCCTCGCGGGAGGCCTCCCAGCTTTCTTTCCAGTAGGTCTGACTAATCTTGATTTCGTCGACCGTCAGTGTTTTCTCGTGAGCATGTGCAGCGATATCATCTGGAAAAATCCGTACCCAAAGCTCTTTG
>JAAGZL010000050.1 GCA_024206335.1 Gammaproteobacteria bacterium | reverse complement strand
GCTATTAAATGAAACACCAATCTGGCAACAGGCATTAAAAGAACTTAACAAACCCCAGGTCAAACAATCGCAAGCGTATAAAGCCGCACTGGCGAAAGTAGAAGCTGCCAACGTCCCAGACAATCAACGTGACCATGAGTTGCTGGCCTATATGATACAGGACTCTCCTAAATCGGGCATTGTCACCCGATTAATTAATAAAATCCGTCAGTGGCTGAGAGATAATTTCGGGTTAACCAAGCCAACGCTACCCGAAATCCGTCAGGAAGTAGAAGCATGGCTTGAGAGCAAAAGGACTGCTAACCCGAATCCGGATTCGGGTCTGGTTAATGATAACCAGAAATCATACGCAGTTAATGAACGACTAAATGAATCCATTGGCTCTAGTAATAAAATCACAGATTTCTTAAGGAACACCAAAGAGAATTGGCGGCCTCAGTGGCTGGGATTGCTCACTCTTCGACAGCTGGCAGACATTGGCCAGCAATACCTTCCACAGCTTAAAGATTATGTTGATATTAATACTCAAATGCAGACCGACCGTAACTCTGCCTCTGAAGAATATAATGACTTAGCAGAGAGCTGGCGTAAATGGGCTGCACGTAATAAACCCATGGCCGATAAATTAGCTAATGTTATGCACAAGGCTACTCTGGCCGGTATTGACCCCAGTGAAGGTACTTCAAATACTCAGCCAACCCAGCAGGCTCGCCAGCTCAATAATCTCTGGAAGCAACTGACACCCAAAGCACAAGAATTGTTTCAGGATGTCCGGGACTCTTACGCCTTGCAGCAGATAAGGATGGTGGATGCATTACTAGATCGTATCAGTCACTCTGAGTTATCAGGTAATCAAAAAGAAGCCATGCGATTAGAAATACGCCGGCAGTTTGAAACGGGGCGTGATGCTAAGGCTTACTTTCCACTATCAAGATTTGGTGACTTCTGGTTAGCTGGTAGAGATGCAGAGGATAATAAATATTTCAGCATGTACGAGAGTCATGCGCAGTTAAAGCAAGCAGAAAGTAATCTTAAAACTCAGGGTTACACCAATATCACCACTGGCAGAAAACTAGACCAAGCCCGTTTGTCAGATGCCGATGAAGGTTTGATGGGTGACTTTATTAACGTTCTTGAGAAGAATGGTATCTCAAAATCAGACCCAGTGATGGATGATATTTATCAAGCGTTCTTAAAAGCTATGCCTTCTGTTTCGATGAGAACTTCATTTATCCATCGCCAAGGTACACCGGGTTATTCACCCGATGCCCTACGTGGGTACGC
>JAAGZL010000656.1 GCA_024206335.1 Gammaproteobacteria bacterium | reverse complement strand
TTTTCAATGCGGTTAGTGGTCCCTCTTCTCGGTCTTATGATATTCCTGATGAGTGGGATGGAACGATTGGTGATGATTGGGGGTTTTTTGGCCCTGAGATCCGAGAGTTGGATTGGCTATATGGAATGACGCCCAGGGAGCATGATTATTTAGCCAATCGGGGGAGGGGACAGGACCGATTGGCGTGGGGAATGCAGAATGAAGGCGGCAGAGGGGATCTATTCTACGAGTATTCGGAGTTGCATTTCACAGGTGTGCCCGTTGAGTACACTCTGCCTGGATATCCCCTTTGGAGGGTTCCGTACAATATGTGTGGGTTTATGTGCGCTAGTGAGGTCCTTATCGAAGTTGAAGGTTTGGCATCAACCGCAGAACCCATTTCGATTCCAGGGTACGCGGTTAGATTGTCGCCACGTCCAATCTTACCCGCTGTCCCCACGTCGGTTCCAGAACCTTCCGCCATAGCACTTATGGGCTTAGCACCTCTAGGTTTTGGTGCAACGCGTCGTAAACTAAAGAAACACTAAGTTCACCTCAACCTGAAGTACACCGACACTGCCCGCGCTTAGCCTAGTACC
>JAAGZL010000655.1 GCA_024206335.1 Gammaproteobacteria bacterium | reverse complement strand
TCGGTGTTGTCTGGATTGGTCTCATCGGTAAGCCGGTAAAGCCCATCGTAGGTGTAATTGTGGGTAGCATTGGCTGGAAGCGGACCGGTGCCGCGGCTGGTGATGTTGCCGACATCATCGAGGCCGTAGTGCCAGGTCTCGGTGCCGGCTGCCAGCACTGGACCGCTCATCGCGGCAAAAATAGAAAGAAACACATACGCACTCATGAAGCGGCGCAGTTGACGCCAGCTATAAGGCCTATTCTTTCGGATTCCTCCCTGCTTAGTTGCGATCACCATCATTTTCCCTCTAAAGAGTTCATGTGCCACCCAGTTGTCTGACTGCATCGAACCTCCCGTACGATTTGGACCAGCCCCTGCCCGACCGTTAGCCGCACCTTACGGTTCGTAGATCATGATATTGCTAAATATACTGTCACTATCTTTGGTAGCATCATCATCAGCAACGAAGAGCAGGTAGGGGTAACTCCCGGTGTAGTATTGGCCAATCGGGATTTTATAGCTCACCGTGGAACCATCTCCAGGATAGTTATCATAGTCCCTGATCCCCCAACCCTGGGTGCCGTGTACCTTGAACGTCCGGTCTGCGCTCGTAATCAGATCGGTATCCATGCCAATACCATGAACCTCACCCTGATGGGTGCTGCTAAAATCAAACTCAATTACCGTATTTGCTGTGATCTCGTACGGATAATCGATGTACTGCCAACGGTTACCGGTAAGATGCAGTGAGGTGCCATTGTCCTCGATAGTCACAGTACCGGTCGCCTCTTGATCTTGTGTGCCACCACCATAGCCGCTCGGTGGGTAGGTGCTGAAGTCAATCACCGAGTCAGCTGGGGATCCCGAAACCACGATCGTGAAACTCTGGTCCGCATCCGGAGCGACACCGTTACTGGCAGTGATGGTGACTGGGAAGGAACCCACGCCCGTCGGTGTCCAACTGACCACACCACTGTTGGTGACGTTAAACCCGGCAGGACCGCTGAAGCTAAAGCTCGGTGCCGGCGTGCCGGTCGCCTCTACCGTTTCGTTCGCATCGTAGTGATAGGGTTGACCAACCGTGGCGATCGTATTCGCCGTCGAGGTGATAGCCGGGGCAACACCCTCGCTGACATCCGTGAGGGTGAGGCTTTTCAGACGGTAGGCATCATCATACTGTCGGAGCTGTTGAAAACTGTTGCCCAGGTCCATGCGGGTGCGCGGCCCAAAGGGTTTGTACTCAATGTTACCCGCCAGCTGGGTTACTACTGATCCATCGGTCTGG
>JAAGZL010000049.1 GCA_024206335.1 Gammaproteobacteria bacterium | reverse complement strand
GCATCAAGTTTTGCATCCGCCATCAATTTTGGCAGTTCCCTCGCACTCTCTCCCAAGAGCTTCACAAGTTCTGCGCTCTGTTTTTTTGCCTCGACCGCCAGATCCTTAAGCTTTTTTTGCTGCTCATCGCTAAGTTTCAGCATCGCCAACGGGTTCATCTGCTGCTGCTGCATCATACCCTGCTGCGGCATCATCATACCCTGCTGCGGCATCATCATGCCCTGCTGCGGCATCATCATGCCCTGCTGCGGCATCATCTGTTGTGCTTGTGCAACGCCAAATCCAACTACCAGCGCACCTACCACCACAACTGGTTTAATCAGGCTATTAACTACACTCATAACTCTCTCCCTTCTTATCGGGTATCGCAAAAAACAGAGCGGCCGGACAATACATCCGGCCGCTCTGTTACAAACCACCATACATTTAGCAATGTATTTAAGCCATTCAATTACTTACTTCGGTGCAACAGCAGGAGCTGTTGGAGCCGGCATCATCTTGGTCCAGCTATTTGGATCAAACATATTAAAAGAACCTGCGCCACCAGCGGCTGGAGCAGACGGAGCGGCACCAAATACACCACCCATTGAACCCATACCAGGAATTGCATAGGAGCCAGGGTTCATCCAACCCATATAGGTGCCAGGATTCATGAAAGCGGAGTACGAATTTGGATCCATCGGCGCCATGTAGGTGCTGGGGTTCATGAAGCCCATATAGGCCATAGGATTCATCATGTTCATGTAAGTCATTGGGTTCATATAGGCCATGTACTGGTTCGGGTCCATCCAAGACATCATGTTTTTAGGATCGGCAAACTGCATCCAGAACTGTGGCTGCATGAACTGGGTGTAGGTGCTCGGATTCATCAGCTGCGGATAGGTCGCTGGGTTGAGGAAAGCCTTAAAACCACCCGGGGTTGCAAAGTTAAATTTTGTCTGACCACCCATTCCACCCATCATAGACATAGGGTTCATCATAGACATAGGATTCATCGCCTGACTACCACCCGTTCCACCCATCATAGACATAGGGTTCATCATAGACATAGGATTCATCGCCTGACTACCACCCGTTCCGCCCATCATAGACATAGGGTTCATCATAGTCATAGGATTCATCATAGACATGGGATTGAATCCAGCCTGCTGCGCATGAGACTGCTGCGGCAGCATAGAAATACTCATCACCATCGCCAAAGCGAGGCCCATAAAGTTACGTTTAGACATTGTTCCCTCTCCACTGTTAAATAAAGTATTTAAGAATATACTTAATTTCGAACGTTCTGACTCTATACCTATAGAGAGAGTATAGAGCCGCATACACCCCCCCATAAAAGGATATAAACTAAGTTTGAGAAGCACGGTAACGGTAAAAACACCACCAACTGCCTGCGCCTAAATCCCAGTTATTTCTACTATCTTCATATGGTTCACTGCATCGGCTTATCCACATACTCTCCCTTTTGC
>JAAGZL010000653.1 GCA_024206335.1 Gammaproteobacteria bacterium | reverse complement strand
TAGACGAGCTGAAAAGCAAAGTTTTGGCATTTATTGATTACTTTAACAAAACCTCAGCAAAGGCATTCAAATGGACTTATCAAGGCCGGCCATTAGCGGGCTAGGATAGGTGACGTATTTACAGGATGCAGTACTAGTTATGCCTGGGATAACCATTAGTCATAACTAATAACTCATGAACTTTAGTAAGCTTCCTGGGTTTATTGTTGGTGCTCGTACTTTGCTAGAGTGCTTTTTGTTCTAATTTGGCAGATAATGATGAGCACTGGGATATTGAATCAGAGCTCAAGGGGTTCCGGCTGGCGGCATGATCGACTAAAAAACAGTCATTTTGCCACTTAAAAGGACATCTCTGATTTGGCATGTAGCCCCTGGAGGCCATGTCAGATCAGGCCTGCAGGGGTACCTTGTGACATTTGGCGGCTTTCTGGGCAGACCCCCAATAGCGTTGTTGACTATCTAAAGGACCGTTTACTCAAAATATCTGACACTACCATTGATGAGGGCTAAAGCCCCTAGGATAAGGCATAAATGAGAAACACCTTGAGATTATATATACAGACCAAGCGCCGGCCGATGAAACTCAAAGCTGCTTTGTTTTTCTTTTCTGTCATTGCTATGCCGTCGGTATCTTTTGCGGAAACCCTGATCGCCGATGGCAAGAAGCATCCAATTGAACACACCGGCAAGGCTGTCGAGTATCGATTGCCAATTAGTGAGTATTCCCATTTATACATTGAAGCCAAGGGGGGGGATGGCGGCACAGCAACGAAGTGTGGTTGGGCGGGAAACGGCTGTGATACTGGCAAAGGTGGCAGTGGCGCAATTCTCGGAGGTCTATATGACGTCGGCAGTGGCCCTTATCAATTAAAGCCGGGAGATCATATTCGTTTTATCGTCGGAGAAAGAGGATCAAGCCGGACTGTAAAGAAACCTATTGCCGATAGGGGCGGTGATGGAGGGGGGGGGACTGGCGTATTTTATCGCCATGACGGTGCCGATATCTGGAACATCGCGTTAATCGCTGGCGCGGGTAGTGGTGGGAGGGCTTGGACGGGGCATAAGAAAATGCATGGTTATTCAGGAAGAGCTTATTTTGAATCAGGAGGCGCGGGATCAGCATACTCTGGGCGATGCACCGGTGGTAAATCTGGCAATGGAGGGGAAGGCTGCGGTGGCAATGGCGCCGGTGGTGGATTGCTTACTGATGCCACCAACAGCACTCATCCAGGAAAAGCCGGCTTCCCTGAATACGGAGTGCCGTACGAGTCTCCCGAGGGCGGCGATGGTTATGGCGTAGGTGGTTTTGGTGTTGGCTCGGGAGGAAGATGGATTGGCGGCGGCGGCGGCGGAGCCGGAGGTGGATATTCTGGGGGCGGGGGTGCCAGCAAAGCATGGTCGGTCGGTGGGGGAGGGGGCAGCTGGCCAGAAGAAGACACCGGTCCGAATACTCTTGACATGCGGGTTACTCTTCGTACTGATGTAGCACCAACATCGAACTCTAAACATGGCTACATTGAATACCGGTTTGTAAACGCCTACGAAGGAATGAGCACGACCTATGTGCGGGGCGGGTCCTTTGAACATACCAATTATGTGGATAGCGAAAAGTTGCTCCTCAAAACGGTTGGTGACCACAACTTTTATCGCATCCCCATACTGCGAGTTAATTATGATGAAAGCCTCGACGGCATAAGTGGTTTAGCGACCCTTCATATTTACACCTACGGCTGTGACGCAGAGACAGAAGTAGTCCTCAAGTCAGTTCGTAATGATCTTTATGGTATTAGCTACTCCAACCGAGAGATCACCTTTAGCAATTTTTGGCAGTTTGTTCATAGCCCAGAATTTTTCAACGATATTGGAACCTATTCTCTAAAGGATAATAGTGGTTGGATAAAGTTTGAGATTGGCGAGTATTTATGGCCTAGAATTAATCAGGGTATGGATACTCTGTTATTCTTGGAAGCTAATGAGTCAAAGTCCTATGCGAATATCTGTACTTTTGACGCAGGAGGTCCTGATTCGGAGTACAAGCCTTTTGTAACTTATTAGGGTCTCTCGGATTATGTGTGGAAGTTGAGGGTTGGCCGGAATTCTGGAAGGCATAGGATATTCGGCACGGTTCAAAAAGCAGTGAGCTTCCGGTGAGGGGGATTGACTTTATCAATTACTGCTCTTCTGGCAGAATTGTCCTTACGGAAAGCTATTAATTAGACATGTTATTAGACGCTCGGGATCTGTAAAAGCTGAGTCCCATTTTGAGCTCTATGGTAAACTGGCTAGCTTTATATTTGAAGGTTAAATTGATGAACTGCCCTGGATGTCACTCCTCTCGGACAAAACAACTGCTGAATACTACGCACCTTGGTTACAAGCAGTATCGGTGTAGAGGTTGTCAGCGCCAATTTAATGAGCGTACCGGCACATCGTTGAATTTCAT
>JAAGZL010000652.1 GCA_024206335.1 Gammaproteobacteria bacterium | reverse complement strand
TCATGTCGTGAAAGAATTAAGCGTTAATCGTCGGGCGGCAAGAGAGCTAGCACTCCAGCTTGATCATGAGCCTACGGCAGAGGACATTGCGAGTTTTCTGGATAAGCCTGCCACGGATGTGGCGCGTATGCTCATACTCAATGAGCGCGTTGTATCTGTTGATGCGCCTATTGGAATCGATTCAGAACAATGTTTACTGGATGCCATTCCTGATAGCCAAGATTCCAATCCAGCCTCTTTGCATCAAGATAACGATTTAAACACCAATATTAACAAGTGGCTAATGGAGTTGAACCCGAAGCAACGCGAAGTGATTGTTCGCCGCTATGGTTTACAAGGTCATGAGCCCTGTACGCTAGAAGAGGTAGGGAGTGAACTTGGTGTAACACGGGAGCGCATCCGCCAAATACAGGTCGAAGCACTGGAACGTTTACAGGTTATTCTTACACGCCATGGCTTAAGTAATGAGACGGTTTGATCCCCACCAGCAATACTGGACACGGTTCTAAGAGACAAGTTTCGCCTCGTAATTCTCTGGGCTGAGATAGCCAATTGCACTATGCCGTCTGGTGCGATTGTAATCAACCTCAATGTACTCAAATACAGCCTGCTTC
>JAAGZL010000651.1 GCA_024206335.1 Gammaproteobacteria bacterium | reverse complement strand
TAGTAGTAAAAGCACGATTAGACAAAAAGACCTATATCAAAGGAAAGAAAGTAACAAATTACGAAATGGAAAATCTAAGGATAAGTAAAAATAAATTCCATGGTGAATGGAATTATACGATTAAACCGGAAAACGTTAAATTACAAGAAGCTCAAGTTATTTTGTGACAGCCACTAAGTTAAGAGAAAATTGGTCGTATTTGCGAGCGTACTTGTCTGCGGCGCGAGCCAAATAAGTGCGTATAGAAGTGCTAAGGCGATGACCATGTCTGTCGATAGTGTCAGCTTTTAAAACATTCTTTTTAAGAAAACGCTTTTCTTTTTTCTCATTAAATATATTCATGATCTAAATCATAAATTGGACAATTAGTAGCTGTCACAAAATAACTTGAGCTTCTTTAGGGTTCTGATATTATCCATAAATGCCTTCGCCAGATGAAAAACTAAAAGAAAAATTGTCAGTTCTTCTCCCTTCTCTAAATGAAAAGCAGAAAAGACTGTTAGTTGGC
>JAAGZL010000650.1 GCA_024206335.1 Gammaproteobacteria bacterium | reverse complement strand
AGGGCAATTACCTGATTTTACCTTATTGTCATGAGCAGCCTTCACATTTCGAATGTGTTGACGATTAGTTTTTCTACCTCTTTCAAATCTGCCCGTTTGAAGCCGGTGCACGATTCCATTAACCTCTTGCTCGGATAAGACCACCGTTTTGAACGATTTGACGTACTTTGCAAATTTGCGTCCTTTGGTAACGTTGGCGGGCATCTGTGTTTTAAATTTGCTATCGCCAACAAATACAACCACCGAATGAACGATCTCAGGCGCCACACTGAGAGCTGCCTGGATAGCTCTAACATGCCCGTAGTTCTGTAGCAGCGGGTTCAGTAGTTTGAATTTTTCACCATAAATTACTTGAGTCCATTGCTTTTGGTGCTCACTTCCAAAGATCCATCCTTGATAGTTCTTTGTCTCAACCACGAATATCCCATACTTGGACACATACACATGATCAATTTGAGTAGTACCTCGAGGTGTAGGGAGCGTAAGATCGTGGATGCCATGGTAGATGCCAGAAGGAAGCCAAAGGCCGCCAGACAGCTTAACTTTAGATTCCCCAACTCTTCCTTTGAAACCCGCTGATCTCAGATACCTGGTTACAAGTACTATTATCAGGATGATGATGGCAACAATAAGTTCCATGTAATCTTCTTCGAGAGTTGTGACTGGTAGTTTATTGCAAACTTACCAAATATGATGAGTGACGGGAAACTTCTTAAGAGGCCACCGGTGGTAGGCTTGAGAATGTCCGCAGTGGGCACTTAGAAACCCTCACTCTCGATCAATGAGTGTCCGCTTCTGCTAAACCTCAACCCCTTTCCCCTGCGAGTAATCCCGCCACCCGATAGCAAAATGAACGACTATCACAACTAGTGCCACTCCTCGGGCTAGGTTAAGTAACCGCCCTGCCCTACGTTAAGAGCTACCCTTGTAGAAAGACAGTAATAGTCATCAAGTCCCGCCTAGATTTGTATCCGAATTTGATCCAGAACCGCTAATAGATAGACCTATCAGGCCCTGTTTATATTGCCCATGCACACGAATAATACCTTTACTTGTTCCATGCTGTTCTATCCCGCAAAACTTACCAAACTGGCAGTATCCCGC
The DNA here is from genome assembly GCA_024206335.1 of Gammaproteobacteria bacterium. Lineage (GTDB taxonomy): Bacteria > Pseudomonadota > Gammaproteobacteria > Chromatiales > Chromatiaceae > JAAGZL01. The sequence goes on along the minus strand of JAAGZL010000650.1, from coordinate 56 downwards.
CAGGCTATTGATCCCGCCAGAAATATTTCCCGAATCGCCCGGGATCGTCGATTGGT
>JAAGZL010000649.1 GCA_024206335.1 Gammaproteobacteria bacterium | reverse complement strand
CACTCGCGGTTTCTATGCTGTAAAGCATACGCTAGATGCTGATAACTGGGAAGAGTGTGGGAGATCTGATTACGAGGAGGGAGCTGATCGGTATTGGTGCCCCGAGGGGTGGTATGAAGAAATGACCAGCGAGCATTGCGACTACTTCTATCCGATTGACTGCGTAACCGATTGGCAGCCGCTGCCTGCGGTACCTGGACGTCGCAACCCGCAAAGTGGCGTGTACTAAGGCAAAATGACTGACACAGCAAAACAATTCTTAGACTATTTTACAGACGAAAGAGGAGGAATCTATCTCTTTTTTGTACACAAGAGCATCAAAGGCGTAACTAAGTCGCTTGAGTACAAAGGCCCTGACACCCTCGCGGAGGCCGCAAAACTTAATGAGGCTGGCTTCCACGTGTATTTTTGCTCTGCCCTGAGGAGCCCAAACTTTGACAACAAAGGAGGTTCCTCCTATGGTGGCAAAAAAGATGTGTCTTACATCAACGGGTATCATGTGGACGTTGACTTCAAATCTAAGTCGGGGGCACATGCTGCGAACGGTTCGTTACCCACAAAAGAGGAGGCCTTGGCTATCTTCGAACAGTTAGAGCTAGAACCTAGCTATGTAGTAAACTCGGGCAATGGCTTTCAACTGCATTTCCTTTTTGATAGGCCCTTGGCCGTCGATGCCACCCACACTATCCGTGTGATAGAGAAAGCGGCCCTAGCCTTTGCTGAGCCTATACAGCAGGCCTTTGGCGTAAAAGGGTGGGACTGTGATGCTGCTAAGACAGCCACCATCCAAAGGGTGTGGCGTCTGCCAGGGTTTGATAACCTGAAGACAGATCCGCCCAATCCTTGCCATATCCACAAAGCAGCCCCTAGCAACCGAATTGCTTTTAGCCCCCCTAGCACGGGGCAGGCAAGCGAGAACGCAGCGAAAAAAACTATCGACAACTATGGCGCGCT
>JAAGZL010000648.1 GCA_024206335.1 Gammaproteobacteria bacterium | reverse complement strand
CCTCCAGAATATAGTGAGTCAAACATGGTCCGCAGAGACAATAAGCAAGCGCACATACCATCAAGATTAGCCATCAGCGCAGCCGTGGCCACTGCCCTGCTGACGGGTTATGGCGGGCGTAAGGCCTATGCAGCTTGTACGGCAGGAGCAGTCGGTACTTATACCTGTTCTTCTGCAACTAATGCAACCCAGTCACTCACTGGAACACCTCTGACTGTAACGACCGACTCAAGCTTCAGCATCGACACCACGACCACGACCGGCAATGCCTTTACCCTTTCAAGTGAAGACGGCCTGACTTTTACCCATGACTACACCTCTACCATTACCGGGTATGAAACAGGCATTCATGCCTTCAACGAAGGCATTGGAGTATTATCCATCACCTCGACGACCGGTGCGGTTGTGGGAATTACGGAGTACGGCATTAATGCCCACAATAACGACCCTAGCGGCACGGGCCTGACGATCGTCACGGCCTCGGTGACCGGGGGTAAATACGGCATTTTTGCCCTCAACGATGGCAAAGGAGAATTATCCATCACCTCGTACGATGCGGTTGAGGGAACCGATGACAGCGGCATATGGGCCTGGAATACCCACGCTAAGAGCACGGACCTGACAATCAACGCGATCGATGTTACCGGGGGTGCATACGCCATTAACGCCAAAAACTACGGCACCGGAGCATTATCCATCACCTTGACCGGTGCGGTTGTGGGAACCAATAATAACGCCATCGATGCCACCAACTACGGCACGGACCTGACAATCATCGCGATCGATGTTACCGGGGGTGAGGACGGCATTAACGCCAACAACGAAGGCAGCGGAGCATTATCCAT
>JAAGZL010000647.1 GCA_024206335.1 Gammaproteobacteria bacterium | reverse complement strand
GCTAGCATGCTCATCTATGTGGTGTGAGCGACGTGGTGTAAGCTATATGGTGCAATCTGTGTGGTGTAAATATTTTTTGAGCGCAGCTGCTGCTGACCACTTCACTGCTCGAGCAAACACCCCACCCACCCATCCGCAACTTGGTCGGCAAAACTCATGCGAACCTCAACCAGCGCATTGGCGCGCGGGCCCCGATGGCGCAGGACAGATCCTTCCTGCAGGACCCGCGATGGCGGAGACGATGTGGACGACGGCAACGACGACAGTGGCGGCGACGGCAATGATCATGTCCATGGCGATGATGATGGCGATGAGGATGATGGCGAGGATGACGACGTTGACGATGATGGCGCCTTCGCTGATGATGGCGACGGTCATGATCAGAGGAGGTGGAAGGACTTCGACGTGCGCGCGCGCGCGTGGCCCGCATGGTATTATTTGATAGGGATCCACGCAGCGGATAAGTTCGCCACTCGCGCGCGCGCGGCCCGCGAAGGCCCCTTTGAGAGGAATGTTGAAAAACCATTGGTTTTTAAGGTTCAGCAAGTGCGCGCGAGCAGATTGTTTAGACGTGCGCCGATGACAAAGTATTGTGTTTTCACATGTTTTATTGAAGTCCGATGTTGAAATTATTGAAAACCATTTGTTTTTTTGCGTTTAGGATTTCGGCATCTCGCGCGGCGG
>JAAGZL010000646.1 GCA_024206335.1 Gammaproteobacteria bacterium | reverse complement strand
TGTTCTGGATATACTCATACCAGAGCCAGGTTCAATGTATATCATGGACCGAGGCTATCTGGACTTCGACCGGTTGTACCAGCTAAATCAAAGCTCAGCCTTCTTCGTGATACGAGCAAAATCCAATATGCAATTTCGCAGGATTTACTCGCACCCTGTCGACAAGAGCACCGGGCTACGTTGCGACCAAACAATAAAACTTTCAGGGTTCTACACAGCTCAAAATTATCCCGACAAGTTGCGGCGGATCAAATTTTACGATATAGAAACCAAGAAACAATTTGTTTTTCTGACCAACAATTTCAAGCTGCCAGCATTAACAATTACAGAACTCTATCGGTCCCGTTGGCAGGTAGAATTGTTTTTCAAATGGATAAAACAACACCTACGGATCAAATCATTCTTCGGGACTTCAGAGAATGCTGTCAAGACACAAGTTTGGATAGCAGTCTCAGTATATGTCCTAATAGCAATCATCAAAAAACGACTCAAAATCGAGACCAGTCTCTACTCAATTCTACAGATTTTGAGCCTTACAGTTTTCGAAACAATGACTATAAATCAACTACTTACAGGATGTGACAAAAACATGATTAATCAAAAAAATGATAACCAATTGAATTTATTCGATATTTATCCCGGACACTAGTGATGTGATATATGTACTTTTGCAAAATTACCCTGTCTGAGTAATTCATCAATTGAGGCGGCTAACTGATCGTTATCCTCATTTCTC
>JAAGZL010000645.1 GCA_024206335.1 Gammaproteobacteria bacterium | reverse complement strand
GGAGCGGCAACGAGCTTGCGAGGTTGTCGCGCAGTGCCAGTGACCGGGACGACCGGGGCAATAACAGGTTGTCGAAGATCGAGTGCGTTTTGGGGACTGGGATGTCCCAAAACGCATCACGAGATCAAAGACTCGCTTATTGTCCTCGGCGTTAACTGGCTGTGGATCCAAGGGAGATTCTGCAACTGCAACTGCCATTCCCGCCTCACCGCCAACATCCTTGATGGTGTGCTGCAGTAACTGATCCATACCCAAGCGCTGTTCTTCCTGCTGGCTGGGGCTCATTGTGCAATCTAGCAGAAAGCGCTGAAGCGCCAGAAAGGTAGCGCTATTCTCCTCATCCCAATTGAGGATTACCTCAGCCAGAAGCCTTACGGCCTCATCCGGCCCGATCCTCTGGAGACACTCCAGGGCTTTCCTCACACTCCAGACAGATTCAGGCCCATCATCTATCTTGCCACCCGCGCACTCCTCCATTTGCAGAGGAAGATCCGGGCCGACCAACGCGTCAAAATAGGCACTAAAACCTGAACCCCCACTCTCCGTACTGGCATCAAGCAACTGCCTCAAACGGTAGGTTATATCCAGAATACATCGGCTTGCTTGGGCCGCCAGGTGACGCAGAAGCACCGCCTGCTGGTTGCGCACCGATTCAGACAGCTTGTTATCGTTGGGAATATAACCCAGATAACGCGGTTTGAGCCCCAGATATTTGCTAACAGCACCGTTAAAACGTTTGAAGGCATCATGGGCAACCGCACGACTATCCACCATGTTAACTATGACATATACCAGCTGATTAAAATCGTATTTTTTCAACGTCTTGAGCAACGAAAATGCATCGGTCAGCGATGTTGGTTCTGGGGTGATGGCGATAATGGTATAGGGTGCCGCCAGCAGAAAATTGATCAGTGTCTCATCAACACCAGCAGCAGTATCGATTAACAGATAGTCAAAGTCCTTTTCCAGACCCTGGAGCGCCGACAACATGTGAGTCTGCTGCGGCCGGTCCAAGTGAGTGAAGTCAGCAATACCGGTGGCGGCGGGGACAATCTGTATCCCCTCTGGACCCGGGGTCAATATCTCGCTGATATCGAGCCGTTCCCGCAGAAAATCATGCAGGGTCAGGGCTGGTGTGAGCCCCAACAGGATATTGGTGTTGGCCAGGTTGATATCCGCATCAAACAGACAGACCCTCTCTCCCTGTTGTGACAGCGCGATACTCAGGTTGACAGAGATATTGCTTTTCCCCACCCCACCCTTGCCGCTGGTGATGGCAATAACATGACCTGAAGCCCCTGCTGCAGATGAATCCGGGCTGATTCTGGCAGAATCTTAGGCCCAGATTGAGGGTTATTGACAATGGAGGCAAGCATTCCCACGCTTAATTTAAGCTAATCATGATTTAGTTTGCTGTAACCTATTTGAAATCATTGGCATAAGGAGTGGAGACCGAGGTACAACTTAACTACCTTAAGCATCTTGGCTGCCAAAAGATACAGGGCTACCTGTTTGGCCGGCCGGCAACCGCTACTAAAACCAGAGAGATGCTGCAGGAGCAGAGCAAACTGAGCCCACCCCCCTACTCAGAAGCAATAACCAATGGCAAGGTATCACCCATGAAGATACAGAAGGTTCTTAACATATAGGTGCACAGAAAACAGATCCAATTCTGGCACTCTCGTTCAGCCATATAGAGAAGTGTGACCCACAACCCATCTCCCAGGGCGACATGCCTTTTCATCTGCATAAAGAATAACTAGAATCTCCCCATGACTCTTCCCTTTCCAGCACTGCATAACAAACTATTTCAGGTGGGTCTGTCACTGTTTGTTACGATGACATTGTACATCGGCCCCAGCAGCGCTGCCCCCTGGACCACCCTGGAGCCAGGCCTGGAACTGGGTGAGTTTTACGGCAGCACCCCAAATCTGTTTGGTAGCGGTAAGATCAGCATTCTGCGGATCGACCCCAAGCTGTGGGATATAAAACTCTACTCCAGACAGGAGTTCGGCTATAGCAGTGGCATCTCCGCCCAGGAGTGGAGTAAGCGGCACCAGCTGACAGCAGCCATAAACGCCGGAATGTATCTACAGGACCTCTCCACCCATGTGGGCTATATGCAGGCCGGGGATCTGACCCAGGGCAAACGGGTCAAGCGTTATCAGTCACTGGCCGCATTCTCACCCAAGAGTGAAGGATTACCCCCATTCAGAATTTTCGACCTGGATGAGAAAGACACCGACTTTACCCGCATAACCAACCAGTATGCACATGCGGTGCAGAACCTGCGCCTGATCAAACGCCCGGGCAAAAACCGCTGGTCACAGCAGAATCGCCGATGGAACGAGGCGGCCCTGGGAGAGGATAAACAGGGGCGTGCCCTGTTCATCTACTCCAGAAACCTGCTCTCCATGCACGACCTGAACCAGACCCTGCTCGGGTTGCCCATAGATCTGGTGAGCGCCCAACATCTGGAGGGTGGCAAGGATGCCCAGCTCTACATCAACCACCCCAAGCATACCGAAGAGATAACAAACAGCCTCAACCACCCATTCCTGGGCAACAGCGGCAGACTGAAGGCCTGGCCCATACCGAACGTTATCGGCATCAGCAAGAGGCCACCGACCAGGTAACCCACGTTTTAAAGGCTCACTAAAAGGTATCCACGCGTGCCGGACGCAGCAGGATCACCACCCCCATGGAGAGCAGCAACAACAGCACCACACCCCAGTTACCCATGCGGGCATAGGGGGTCATCCCGCTCATGGGGAGGATCTCACCCCGCAACACATACTGCTTGAATATGGGTGAACTGCTGATAAGTTCACCCTTGGGACCAATGAAGGCCGAGATCCCGGTATTGGTGGCGCGCAGCTGATAGCGCCCGGTCTCAAGGGAGCGCATACGGGCGATCTGCAGATGTTGCGGCAGGGCCAGGGAGTCGCCAAACCAGGCATCATTGCTGGCATTCACCAGGAACGCCGCATCCGGCATGGCCTGGATAATCTCTTCACCAAAGGCATCTTCATAACAGATAGAGATACCGGCCTGATGCCCGGCCACCCGCAACAGCGGCCGCTCTGCCTCACCCGACGCGAAGTTGGACATAGGTATCTCCAGAAACCGGATCAGCGGCTGCAGCAACATCCGCATGGGCATAAACTCACCAAACGGGACCAGATGCCGCTTATGGTAAGAGTTACGTACACTGCCCAAGGTCACCATGGCATTGAAGTAACGCGACCCGGATCTCTCACGCACCGGGATTCCAAACAACAGGTCACTCTGGTTCTGCTTCAGCTCATGCTCCAGTGGCGGGAAAAACTCCTGTTCCAGCTCATGGTAAAAGGTGGGCAGTGCAGTCTCGGGCCAGATCACCAGATCACTCCCAAACTCCTGCCGGGTAAGATGGAGATAGATATCTATGGTGGGCTGCCTAGTATCGGGCTGCCACTTTAGCGACTGCTTCACATTGGCCTGGATCATACTCACCTTGAGCGCATCTCCAGACGGGGTGGTCCACTGTTTTTGATTCAACAGCCAGCCACCGCCCCACACCATGGCCAACACCAGCAACGTCGGCACAACCATTTTAAATCTGGAGGCAATCGTAGCTGCCAGAAAGGCGGCCGAGACCAGCACCAACAGACCCACCCCGTAGACCCCGAACAGCGGCGCATAACCCTGGAGCATGGTTCCGGTATGGGCATAGCCCAGGACCAGCCAGGGAAAGCCGGTCAGTACCCAACCGCGCAACCACTCAACCAGGGCCCAGAGCAGCACAAACGTCACCAGCTGCATGGCATTGCTGGCGGAGCCGACCAGGCATTTCCCCAGCCAACCCACCAGACCGTAGTAGAGGGCCATGAAGGTAATAAATGCCAGGGTGATAGATATGGCCAGGTAGAGACCCACATTGCCAAACTGGTCGATACTGATGTGCATCCAGAATACGCCAATGCCGAACATGCCCAGACCGAAGGCCCAACCCTGCTGAAACGCCCCTCGGGTATCGCTACCCAGCCACAACAGCATCAGGACCGCAGGCCCCAGAATCGTAAGGGGGTATAGATCGAATGGGGCAAAGCCAAACACCGTGGCGGCGCCGGCAAGAAATGCAATCACATTTTTTATTGTTGGGGGAAGGATTGGCATCATTTATTGTTTAGTTTGAGGAGAACGTGGTTTATCAATCCTTCGGCAGCAGACGCACCTCAAGCAGATGGATACGACGGCTGTCTGCGCGCAGCACCTTGAAGCGGAAACGATCTATCTCAACCCGCTCCCCCCGCTTGGGCATATGACCCAGGGCCTTGGTTACCAGACCGGCCATGGTATCAAACTCATCATCATCCAGGTCTACGCCGAAGTATGCATTGAAATCATCGATCTCGGTGTGGGCCTTGATGGTGAACTCGGTTTCACTACGCTTGAGGATGGCGCTGGAGTCATCAAAGTCATGCTCATCCTCGATCTCACCTACGATCTGCTCCAATACATCCTCAATGGTCACCAGCCCTGCGGCATCGCCATACTCATCCACCACTATGGCCATGTGATTGCGATTGGCGCGAAACTCATTCAGCAGCACGTTGAGCCGTTTGCTCTCGGGCACAAACACCGCCGCACGCAGCAGATCCCGCACATAGAAGCGTCGGGCCCCTTCACCGCAGTAGGCCAACAGATCCTTGGCCAGCAGCATGCCGATCACCTCACTGCGATCATCATCGATTACCGGAAAACGGGAGTGGGCAGAGTCAATAACCACCGAGATAATCTTCTCCAGTGGGTCTTCCCGGTCAACCACCGCCATCTGGGCGCGGGGAATCATGATATCCCGCACCCGCATCTCCGATACATGCAACGCCCCCTCCATCATGGAGAGCGCCTCGGTATCCAGCAGGTTCTGGGCCTTGGCCTCCTTAAGCAGCAACAACAGCTGTTCACGGTTTTCCGGGCCCTCATTAAACACCCGAGCCAATCTTTTCAGCCAGGGCCGAAGGATGGAACTACCACTTGGTTGGTCATTACTCATGCATATCTTCTTTGTACGGATCCTGAATGTTTAGGCTAGCAAGTATCTCCCGCTCCAGTTGCTCCATTATTTCTGCCTCGGCCTGTTCCTGATGATCATACCCTAGCAGATGCAACACCCCATGCACTACCATATGCGCCCAGTGCGCCTGGGGCGGCTTGCCCTGCTCCGCCGCCTCCCGCAGCACCACCGGCACACAGATAACCAGATCACCCAGCAGACTGCTCCCCACTATGGCAGGCAGGTCAGAGGGAAATGAGAGCACGTTGGTGGGCCGGTCCTTACCCCGATACTCCCGGTTCAGGTTCTGGCTCTCCGCCTCATCCACCAGTCTGATCACCAGCTCCACCTGTTCCCGCTCCCAGCGCAATGCGGCCCGGACCCACTGTGCAAAAGAGTCCTCGGATGGAGTCTCAGCCACCGCAGTGATGGTTTGGAGTTCCAGATCCAGGGTCACTTCTTACCCAGTTTATGGTCATGTTTTTCGTAGGCGTTGACGATTCGCAGCACCAGAGGATGACGCACCACATCACGGGAGCTGAAGAAGGTGAAGCTGATGCCATCCACGTCCGCCAACACCTCTGATGATTCCCGCAACCCAGACAGCTGGCCACGCGGCAGATCCACCTGGGTGATATCCCCGGTGATCACAGCGGTAGAGCCAAACCCGATCCGGGTCAGAAACATCTTCATCTGCTCCGGCGTGGTGTTCTGGGCCTCATCCAGGATGATGAAGGATTCATTCAGGGTGCGGCCCCGCATGTAGGCCAGGGGGGCCACCTCGATTACGTTACGTTCGATCAGCTTGGCCACCCGCTCAAACCCCAGCATCTCATACAGGGCGTCGTACAGCGGACGCAGATAGGGGTCAATCTTGTCGCTTAGGTCACCCGGCAGGAAACCCAGCTTTTCACCCGCCTCCACCGCCGGACGCACCAGCATCACCCGTCGCACCTGATCCCGCTCCAGCGCCTCTACCGCACAGGCCACCGCCAGATAGGTCTTGCCGGTTCCGGCCGGACCGATACCAAAATTGATATCATGGGT
>JAAGZL010000644.1 GCA_024206335.1 Gammaproteobacteria bacterium | reverse complement strand
CGGATATATATCGACAGACCCACGGCGAAAGGTTCGGGATTTTGAGCACTTATCAGCAATGCTCGAGACACAAATCAAAATGATCGATAGCGGCGTGCTGGTATTGTAGCCCGGGGAGGCAACCAAAATGATTGAATTACTAAACTGCGACTGCATGGAATATATGGAAGGGTTAGAGGATAATGCCTTCGATTTGGCGATTGTCGACCCGCCTTATGGGATAGGTGAGAGCGGGGGGGCGCAGAGAACGCGGGGAAGTAAGCGAACCAATGGAGTCAAAAAAGAATGGGATAACGAAAGACCAAGCCTGCAGTATTTTCAAGAATTGCAGAGAGTAAGCATGGGGCAGATTATATGGGGCGGAAATTACTTTGCTGATTTATTGCCAGCTTCAAGGTGCTGGCTCTACTGGGATAAGCTAATGGGCGGAGACTTTTCGGACGGAGAATTAGCATGGACATCATTTGACAAGGTATTAAAAAAGTTTACTAAATGCAACAAGAGTCACGGCAAAATTCACCCCACCCAAAAGCCCGTAAAGCTCTATGAATGGCTATTAACCAACTACGCTAAAGAAGGCGACAGGATACTCGACACCCACCTCGGCAGCGGCTCAAGCGCAATAGCCGCGCATTACGCAGGCTTTGATTTCGTCG
>JAAGZL010000048.1 GCA_024206335.1 Gammaproteobacteria bacterium | reverse complement strand
GGAGCGGCAACGAGCTTGCGAGGTTGTCGCGCAGTGCCAGTGACCGGGACGACCGGGGCAATAACAGGTTGTCGAAGATCGAGTGCGTTTTGGGGACTGGGATGTCCCAAAACGCATCACGAGATCAAAGACTCGCTTACGGGTATGTTGTGACATTTGATGATGCTACAGAAAAGCTGACGGTGTTGGTCAAGCAGGACCGGATATTGCGCAACGCCATTGAGGGGTTGCGGGCACCCGTGGCAAATATACGCGCTGCCAGCGAGATGCTGGCCAGCGGTATGAGTATGGACGATGAAGGCCGGAAGATGTTTGAGAATGTTCTGAGTGTAGAGAGCGGCACCTTGTCGGAACGTCTGGAACGGCTCAGCAAGGACTACCGGAAGATTATGTCCGGTCACTGGCCGATGAGCGATGTCTACTCATCCACCTTACTCAACTGTGTGGTGCGCCGATTCAGAGAGGATAATGCCATCCAATGCATGATCAACGGTGACCCTGTATGGCTGCATTGCGACAGCCTGTCCGTTGTCGAGTTTTCGGAACAGATTATTCGCAAAATCGTCAAACAAACCTCAGCGACAACCTTTGAGCTGGAACCGGTTGTCAACAAGGATAAGGTGTACATCGATATCAGCTGGTCGGGGGAGGCTATCCATTCCGGCATCATTGATGGCTGGTTGGATGAGTCCTTCGATAACAGCATGGGTGGCATGACCGGCCGCGACATATTGGAGAATCAGAAGGCCGAGGTATGGAGCGAAGAACGCGAGGCTGGCACCGCCTGTTTCCGTATGCCGCTACTCATGGCAAAGGATGATCATCATGCGGAGAAATCTCTGGGTTTGGGCGTACGACCGGAGTTCTACGACTTTGATTTGTTGAAAAACATCGACAGCCAGGACATCGGTGAGTGCAAGTTACGTGACCTGACCTATGTGGTTTTTGATACAGAGACCACCGGTCTGGAACCATCAAATGGCGATGAGATAATTCAAGTTGCCGGGGTGCGAATCGTCAATGGCCGCATTATGTCGGGCGAACATTTTGATCAACTGGTGCATCCGGGACGCAATATTCCCGCTCTATCGACAAAAATCCACCATATCACCGAAGACATGGTCAAGGATCAACCACCCATCACAGAGGTCTTGCCCAGGTTTCATGACTATGTAGGTGATGCCGTTCTTGTCGCCCACAACGCCGCCTTCGACATGAAGTTTCTGGAGTTGAAAAAAGAGTCTTGCGGAGTGGATTTTGACAATCCAGTGCTGGATACCGTCCTGATCTCGGCCTACATTCATGATCATTCCAATGTACATACACTCGATGCCCTGGCAGAGCGGTTTGGTGTGGAAATTGAAGGCCAATACCGCCCTTGGCGACTCAATCGCAACCGCAGAGGTTTTTCTACGCATGATCGACCTGATGGAGGCCCGTGGCATACATACCTTTGCTGATGCCATCGCGGTATCAGAGAAGATGGTGGAGATCAGGAAACAGCAGGCCCGGTACTAAAAGGGACCTCGCTACCGACCAGGAATAGAAGCTTTGCTTCACAGTTGCAACGTTTTACATCAGCAGCCGGCATAGCTTGTTTAACATGGCCCTGCTTTCCGATTATTTTTGGACCTTGGTTGCACGGAAGCACCTGGCTGCATCAGTTTCATCCCAACTCAAGAAACTGCTTGTGGCGGCAATAGTAGCCACAAAAAAACTTAGTGTTGCACTGCGGGACCCTGGTCGTTAGGGTACACGCTGCCAAATACTTATAGGAAAAATCATGGCGGGATTTGCCGAACTCATCTTGCAATCCGGGCGCGCGGCGGTGGAATTGGCGCTGTTTGTGTTACTGCCGGTGATGGTGGTCATGCTCAGTTTCATGCGCTTGCTTGAGGCGCGCAATCTGTTGGATCGATTGGTGGATTTCATTGCCCCAGCCCTGCGCCCTTTTGGTATTCCGGGCTTAGGGGGGGTTGCCCTGATCCAGGTGCTTTTCGTGAGTTTTGCCGCACCCCTGGCCACTTTGACCATGATGGATAAGGGCGGGACCTCACGCCGCCACATCGCAGCCACTCTGGCAATGGTGCTGGCCGCCGCTCAAGCCAATGTAGTGTTTCCCATGGCAGCTCTTGGACTCAACGTAGGATGGACCATGGCAATTGCCACCATTGCCAGCCTGATAGGTGCAGCTGCCACCTACTATCTGTTTGGTCGCAAGTTGGCAGATCAGGATGAGCTGCCAGAACCCCATCCCAAGCACCCGTTAGCAGAAGACACCAAGGGGATACTTTCAGTTATCAATCGTGCCGGAGCTGAGGCATTTAAAATTGCAGTTGGCTCAATTCCCATACTTGTACTCGCCCTGTTGCTGGTAAATCTGCTGCGAACCTCCGGCGTGATGGGACTGCTTGAAAATCTCTTTGTCCCTCTCTTGGAGCAGTTTGAACTGGCTCCTGCCCTGGTGCTACCAGTGGTCACTAAATATGTTGCCGGAGGCACTGCCATGATGGGAGTCAGTGTTGATTTTATCGATAAAGGGCTGCTGTCAATGGCTGAGTTCAATCGTCTGGCAGGGTTCCTTATTCACCCCCTGGATGTAGCCGGGGTTGCGATCCTCATATCAGCCGGTCCCAGGGTAGCTGCCGTATTGCGCCCCGCCATCCTTGGTGCGCTGGTGGCCATTATACTTCGGACCCTGGGCCACCTGGTATTGCTGTAGAAAGCGGGGAAGTTATTGCGCCGCACAAAAATTTGTGCAGCGCAACAAATGGTGGTAAAGTATCCACTCAATTTAATTAATGGTTGTGCGAGCACAACCCAGGCAAATGATTAATAGCAGGTATTGGCCCATGTTAAGCGGTATCTAGATGGTGCATTTACCCATGCTATTAATTAAACCATGCTGATTTTTATCAGTACTGACTTATATTTAAGGAATTAACTCATGTCTACACAAAACCCATTTGATTTTTCTGCCGTATTTAAAAACTTTGATCCACAAGCAGCAATCAAGCAGATGCAGGATAGCTTCAGCAATGTATCTGTACCCCAATTTGACGCCGAAGGTTTCGCCAATAGCCAGCGTAAGAATATGGAGCTGTTGATGGATACCAACAAGGCATTTATTGAGAGCTCTCAAGCCCTGTTGCAGCGTCAGGCGGATATGATTCAGCAGTCTGTGTCTGAAGCTACTGCTGCGGCAGAAGCCTTGACCAAGTCCGGTTCTTCCGAAGAGATCTCCAAAACCCAGGTTGAGCTACTCCAGACCGCATATGAAAAGGCCCTGGCTAATTCAACGGAAATCAGTGCCATGATTAAGGAGACCCAAGACGAAATTTCAGAGAAGGTTAATGTCCGCGTCTCTGAAGGCCTGGCTGAGTTGAAAGACGCTATTCAAAAGGCAAGCTAAGTTTTTTGAGTGTGGTGTAGAGATGCAGCTGCCCAACATGTTGGGCAGCTGCCTTCTTGTTATTAAGAATAGCTAGAGAGAGTTGGGAGAGCATTATGGCGGGACCTGATCAGGTAGGTGTTAATACCCTCGGTTTTTCAGCAAATGATGTACAGAATAATTTCAAGCAAGTTGAAGAGTTATTAGCCAGCTTTGCTGAGAATTATGAGAATATTGATTTTGATCCGTTTAACCTCCAGGAAGCCTATAAAGAGTGGCTGGCCGCAATGGCAGCTGACCCGCAGAAAGCGCTTGAAGCAAACGTGGCGCTGTGGCAGAAGTCAGCCCAGCAGATGCAACAGGCCTTTATGGGTCTTATGGGCTCCACGGCTGAGCCTGTTGTAAGCGAGGATAGTTCTGACCGTAGATTCCGCCACGAGGGCTGGAATGAACAGCCTGCGTTTAGTGCTATCAAGCAATCTTACCTAATGATGTCCCAGTGGTTGCGTGACATGGTTACGGATGTGGAGGGTCTCGACGCACATACCGCCGAAAAGATCTCGTTCTTCACTGAACGCTATATCGATGCCATGTCTCCAACAAACTTTGCGGCGACAAACCCTGCCGTTGTAGAGAAAATTGTTGAAACAAATGGTGCCAACCTGGTTCACGGTCTTAAAAATATGCTGGAAGACCTCGAAGAGGGAAAAGGTCAACTGCGCATTAGAATGACCGACACCAGTGCATTTGAGTTGGGAAAGAATGTTGCAGTAACACCTGGCAAGGTGGTTTTCCAGAACCGCATGTTCCAGCTGATTCAATATACACCTTCAACCAAAAAGGTATCAAAACGACCGCTTTTGATTGTTCCACCGTGGATCAATAAATATTACATTCTTGATCTGCAGCCAAAGAATTCACTCCTTAAGTGGCTGGTGGATCAAGGCCATACCGTATTTGTTATCTCGTGGATCAACCCTGATCAATCCTATGCTGAAGTGGGTTTTGATGAGTATGTGACAGAAGGTATGTTAACTGCAGTGGATGCGGTGGAAAAAGAGACCGGCGAATCTGAATTGAATCTGATCGGCTACTGCATCGGTGGCACATTACTGGCTGCCTCGCTGGCCTATATGAAGGCCAAAGGTGATGACCGGGTTAAAAGTGCTACCTTCTTTACCGCCATGCTTGATTTTTCTGATCCTGGTGAGTTGGGAGTATTCATCGATGAAGAGCAGATCTGTGGTCTTGAGAACAAAATGCTGGAACATGGCTTTTTGGATGGCAGCGCCATGGCGGGTACCTTCAACTTGATGCGTGCCAATGACCTGATCTGGTCATTTTATATAAACAACTACCTGCTGGGGAATGATCCACGCCCATTTGATTTGCTGTACTGGAACTCTGATTCAACACGCATGCCAGCAAAAATGCATGCTTGGTATTTGCGTAATCTCTATTTGGAGAATCGCTTGAGTCAGCCAAACGGTGTATCCATTGGTGGGGTGGATATCGATTTGTCAAAAATTGATATCCCTACCTGTTTTGTCTCAACAGCGGAAGATCATATTGCCCCCTGGCTGTCTACTTACACAGGTGCCAAACTATTCTCAGGTGATGTGCGTTTTATTCTGGGAAGCTCCGGGCATATTGCAGGTATTATCAATCCTCCAGCTGCAGAAAAATACGACTACCGTTTGACTGATGAACTGCCGAGTGACCCACAGGCATGGGCCGAGCAGGCCACCCGAAATAAGGGCTCTTGGTGGCCTGAGTGGAATCGTTGGGTACATGCAGAAGCACCAGAACAGGTTGAAGCACGCCAGCCTGGCGCAGTACTTGAAGTACTAGAAGATGCTCCTGGTAGCTATGTTAAGCAGAAACTGGACTCAGAGGTGTCGGTTGCGGAAATCTCTTCAAAGCCAGAGGGTAAAAAAACTGCACCAACAGCCGAAAAAAAGACGCCGGCTAAAAAAGTAAAACCAACCAAGGCGGCAAAACCCAAGGCAGAAGCCAAGGCAAAACCCAAGGCAGAAGCCAAGGCAGAACCCAAGGTAGAAGCCAAGGCAGAACCCAAGGCAAAAGCCAAGGCAAAAGCCAAGGCAGAACCCAAGGCAAAACCCAAGGTAGAAGCCGTTGAGCCTGATGATTTAACCAAGATCAAAGGCATCGGTGAAAAAATGTCTGCGGTACTTGGTGAAGCAGGTATTGTAAGCTTTAGCCAGTTGGTTGACCTGGGTGGAGACAGGGTTAAGGCTCTGTTGGTTTTCATTGATGGAAAGAATAGTCGTTTCGATACTGCCAGTTGGTGCGAACAGGCTGAATGGTTCAAAAGCCAGTCATTATTGTAGGCTGTTATACAACGAGGGCTGCTAATCGGCAGCCCTCGTTGCCTGATGGGTCGGGGACTGGGGGGATTTAGCGACTCACTGCTGTGCAAAAGTACAGTTTGTTCTGATCGACTTTCTGCCCCATTTGGCCTTGCATCTAGAACCATCCACCTTGAACCATAGCTGCGGCTATAGTTCTGTGTCCAACTTGTCGTGCCGGGTTGGCCAGAAATGCCGATCCCTTCATGCAACATACGGGCTAACCGTCTCGAGTCTGCGGCATTTTCAGCGGCAAGCTGCCAGTCCGTCAAATCTACTCTTCATTAATAGTTCCAATGTGTCGTCAATCGATTTATTCTCATGAGAGTTAGCCAATCTGTCATTCCTCTGGTTTGCAATTGGTCTAAGTCGTTTTCAAAAGGATAGTTGGATGGTTCGGCACCTCATACCATCAGATATTTACAGAACAAGCGTTACTGCCATCAAGGTTTACCCAGCTGCAACCCAAGTTGTATACAATGTGCTAGGAGTCATAACCGGAGATAGATAAACAAATGGAAGCTGATCATATCAAATGCCCTAATTGCGGGGTCGAGATTGAGGTTGGTGCAGTCCTGGCCAACAAGATCGCTGGCGATGTGGAGGCTCGAATAAAGGCTGAAGCTGCCAAGGAGCGTGAGCAGGCGATTAAGGCGGCTCAGACCAGAGAGCGGGAGTCGGTCGGCCTCAAGCTTCAGAAGCTGGAAGCAGAGCTGGCTGCCAAGAGCTCTGAGGTCAAGCAGGCCGAGCAGCGGGAGCTTGAGTTGGCCGCGTTGCAGCGCGATCTGACAAAAAAGGAGAGGGCCCTGGCGCAGACGGTGGAGCAGCAGGTCCAAGAGAGGGAGAAGCTGCTGGCTGTGAAGATCCATGCAGAGACGGCGGACAAGGTCGCCCGGGAGATGGAGTCGCTGCAGGAGGCAATCAGCTCCAGGGACCAGGCCATGGATGAGGCGCGCAAGCGCGAACTCTCCCTGATCAATGAGAAGCGGGAGCTGGAGCAGAAGCGCAAAGGTATGGAGCTGGAGTACCAGTACAAACTGGAGGAAGATCGCCGCAAACAGGAGGAGAGGTATGCCAGCGAGGTGGATCTGAAACTAAAGGAACGGGATAAGCAGATCGAGGGTCTGCGCACCGCCCTGGCAGATGCCAAACGCAAGAGTGAGCAGGGCTCCATGGAGACCCAGGGCGAAGTACTGGAGCTGGATCTGGAGGCCAATCTGCAGCAGAGCTTTCCCCATGATGATATAGATCCTGTGCCCAAGGGCATACGTGGCGCCGACGTGATCCAGGTGGTGCGTAACCAGAGTACGGCCAAGAGCGGCACCATCATCTGGGAGGCAAAAAACACCAAGGCCTGGAACAGCAACTGGATTGAAAAGCTGAAGGATGACCAGCGTGACCTGGGGGCGAATCTGGCGGTGATCGTCTCCTCAGTGCTGCCCGAGGGGATACGCAACTTTGACCTGGTTGATGGGGTATGGGTCTGTTCCATAACATCCTACGTCCCTCTGGCCATGGCCCTGCGCCAACAGCTGCTACAGGTGGCGTTTGCCCGCACCGCCACAGAGGGTAAATCGGAAAAGATGGAGATGGTGTATCAATACCTATCCGGGGATGAGTTCCGCCAGAAGGTGGAGGCGATAGTTGATACCTTTGTTGGGATGCAGGAGCAGCTGGATCGGGAGAAGAGGGCGTACGCCAGGATATGGAAAGAGCGGGATAAGCAGATCCAGAGAATTATAGAGAACACCGCAGGCATGTATGGGGATATCCGGGGGCTGATCGGTTCCTCGGTTCCTGAGATTCAGGCCCTAAGCCTGGACGGGGTCGATGGTTTACTGGAGTCGGACCAGGATTAATTAACATTACTATTTGTAACTAGAAGGAGATGGCACATGAGCAATCACACATATAAAAAAATTGAGTTGGTTGGTACCTCCACTGAGAGTTCGGATCAGGCGATCAGAAATGCCCTGGCCAAGGCAAAAGATAGTGTACGTAACATGGACTGGCTGGAGGTGCAGGAGACCCGTGGACATATCGTGGATGGGGAGGTCGCTCACTGGCAGGTGGTGATTAAGGTGGGTTTTCGCCTGGAGTAGCGGCTGTGCGGAGATTGCGCTGGTTAATATAATCAGTTAGCTGGGAAAAGCCGTGGGCATGCCCATGAAATGACAGCCCACGGTTATGTGGGGTTTTATGTTGTTCCTGGCAGCTTCAAGCCCTCCCCATTACAGCAAAGTGCCTGATGAAGGGGGCTGCCATGCGTGGGTCATTGAGCATGGACTCGTAGTCACCAATCTTGAATTTAACCTTGCCTGAGGTAAAGGCAAACCCAATTGCCATTACTCCTGGTGGATTACTTATCCACTTTTTCCATTGTGCTTCGCTACAGCGAATATCCCAGTTGAGTGGCTGACCCTTAAAGATACTGGCTGATGTAGCTATACCGTTCTCAACAGTGAGAACCACCCTTGGGTCATCTTCATCCTCTATGCCATAGCCAATATTGCTGCCGAATTTGATCTCCTGTAGTGACTCTACCAGTTCGTCGTCGGCATTCCATTGTGCAAGAAAATTATCCATCCATCTTTCAGAAAAAAGTTCAGACATATATTTGCTCCTAATGTTAGCCAAGACTCATATGACCGGTGGAATGCTACTCAGAGGTGGCAATGAAAAATGCCCTTCTGTTACCCTAAAAGCTAATCATGAAGGCCAATTCTGTCAAATGTTATTAATTAACTGAGCTTATGAGATACAAAACCATGCGATTAGTAAGTGAAAGTTAGCTCTGTGTTGTAGATTAAAAGATGATTATTAACATGGTGATAGCGATGGTGATAGACGAGAATTGTGTGTGCATATACTAAGCTAATGATTGATTTGAGTTTTTAATAATAGCTATGAAGCGCTTTTCTGAAGATTCTGATCAGAATAAAAATCCTGTCTTGCGGGTGTTGGTGCGTACCTTGTCTGATGTTAACTCGTTGCTTGAGATTGGCAGTGGAACTGGCCAGCATGCTGTCTATTTCGGGGCCGCCCTCCCGCACCTCAGTTGGCAGACCAGTGAACTTGAGCCGCAACATGCAAGCATTCTGGCCTGGCTTGATGAGTCTGAATTACCCAATGTCCTGCTGCCCATAATCCTGGATGTAGGCCAGGAGTGGCCTAATACCAGCTATGACGCGGTGTTTAGTGCAAATACGGCGCATATTATCTCCTGGCCTCAGGTTGAGATGATGTTTAGAGGTGTTGGCCGGGTGCTGCACAAGGGCGGACTATTTGTGCTCTATGGACCGTTCAATTTTGCAGGAAAATATACTAGTGAAAGCAACGGCAGGTTTGATGCGTGGTTGAAACAGATGGATCAGAAGAGTGGTATCAGGGATTTTGAGCAGCTGAACCGGCTGGCTGAAGAGAACGGAATGCTGCTTGAGGAGGAGGTGTTGATGCCGGTCAATAATAGGATACTCATCTGGCGTCGGTGTTGAGCGGTTTGAGAGATGGATCAGGGCAGGATCAGATAGAGCGGTGATATCTCCTTGTATAGGATGACCGGTGGCTTCTTGGGTGAGAAGGTGATGATCCTGGTACGGGGTGGGTAACAGAAGTGGCTGGTCAGATACATATGCAATTGCTTATGATTCTGGGCATATTCGATGAACCTGCTGGCGCCAGCCAATTCTTCCTTGGCGAATTCATATTCCAGATCGTTAATCTTGGTCCTGGTTGCTGAAATATCCACCGTGGGTGATTCATTTCTGTGCCTGAGCAGTTCGCGGTACAGGGGCTTGGTCTTATCAGTAGAGACCACAAATCCCATCTGTGAATTACCCTCTACCCAGTTGATGGTCTGGTCTTCCTCGTAACGTAACTGGTGTTCACCAAATGCGAGGCACCATCCATGATAATAGGATGAGTACCTTGTTATTAATTTGCGTGATCTACCCATATAGTCTGTTATAAATGTTGAGGGTTAATATTTTCCGCATGCCCCATTAGATTATCAACTACCGGTGAAAATTGAAAACCGGTCCTATTCGACTGGTAGCCATTGTTGTGTGTTGAGGAAAGTGAAGCAAAGGTATGCATGCAGGGTGGGCAGGCAATAGTATGTTGTCGAAGATTGTGTGCGCTGCAGGGATACCACGTAGTGCATTACAAAATTAAAGGCACGTTTGATTCTATATGAAGTTGCCTGTATTTCTTACAAATACTATTTGCTGTTAGGCATAATTGAGACCTGGTTTCGCCCCTGTTGTTTTGCCTGGTAGAGTGCTTTGTCTGCTAGTTCAATAAGTTGTTCGAGGGGTAAAATGGAATGGTTGGGAGTGGCAAAGATACCTACTGAGAGCGATGTATTTATAGATTTACCCTGATACTCTACAGGTGACTCACAGATGGCTAGACGTAGCCTTTCACATAACTTGTGGGCTTCAGCTGCGGTTGTTTCAGGTAAAAGTAAAATGAACTCTTCGCCACCATACCGTCCCAGTAGATCTACTTTGCGTTTTTCTGCTGATAGTCGATGTGCTATTTCTCGTAATACATGGTCTCCACAAGGGTGGCCATAACGGTCGTTGACATCTTTGAAGAAGTCAATATCCAACATTGCTACCGTTAAGAAAAGCTGTCTGCGTTGGTGCTCAGAAACTATATGTTGGGCTTTTGTCATCACCCACTGACGGTTAGGGATGCCGGTAAGTTGATCTATGGTTGCTGCTTGCCGTAGCTGCTCATCTTGATGGGCTTCGTTGCTACATTTGTATTCAACCTTCAATACAGAATTGCCAATATGTAATCTTCCGTTGAGGGGTAGATATGCTTTTTTTATCTCTGCTCCATTAATGACGCAGCCATTGGTTGAATCAAGATCCTCAATCAATACACCTTGATCATCTTCACTTATTCGACAGTGAATTCTTGATATTCCGGCATTAACTAGAGTGATGTCAGCTTCAGTACTTCGTCCTATAGTAACTGGCTTGTCCTCCAGGAGGATTTGTGTGGCACACTCAGCAGGATAGACAATGCAGATGTAGGGACGCACTTCACGGGAAGTGGTGGGTAACTCATTCTGATCGTATATGATGGTTTCACCAGCTGAGAAACTCTTGTCAGATTTCTTGTCATGTGGTGGTTTCATGTGTTGATTGTTTAAGTCCTTAGTAGGTTATCTGGGAAGACTATCTTTGCCTTACAGAAAGCTGAGGTCTTGCAAAGTTGCAGTGTGTTGGTTCATGTTGAGCTTGCTTGCAGGTCATTTTTGAGTTGGTCCCAGCCTCTAAACTTTATGGGTGTTTTGACTCTTAGTGTCATACTGTGAGTGATGCTTTTACTTCTTGACCAATCAGGCATACTTTAAATTGGCAGGTGGAAGTAGAAAGTATGGGGTTTTCTGTATCTTGCCCTAAATTCAAAAACTTACCAAGCTCTTAACTCATTTATCTGCATCACCAACTAGCTATGACGCGGTAGTTAATTAGCCACATGATATGTGGCCACTAGATTAAATTTAGCACTTAACCGTACCAGGTCAAGCTTGGCCAATAATCCAAATCTTCAGAGAAATTTATTGTCAAAGATAGTATTAGAGAGTCATACCTTATTTAGCATGCGGAAATTATGATCACTATAGAAGACCCGTAAGATAGGTCGATCAGGGTTGCTGAAGCTGGTGAACCTGTGGGGCTGATCAAGAGATTACTGGCGGGAATCTTTTGTTGTGGAAAATAAAAGTTACAAATAGCTCAACCAAAATGTCAAAAACCAACCTGTTTCCCGTATAATTTCCGCACAGAAATAAAAAAAGGCCTACGAATTAACGTAAGCCTTTGTTTTATATGGTACTCCCTAGGGGACTCGAACCCCTGTTACCGGCGTGAGAGG
>JAAGZL010000643.1 GCA_024206335.1 Gammaproteobacteria bacterium | reverse complement strand
GGGGAATGGGCTGGCCCGCTCGGTACGTTCCAGGTGTTCTTCCTGCTACTTATTCTTTTCCTTTTGGTTTTTCATGAGTCTGTTAAGTGGTCCCTAATTTTTAGACGGCTCCCCCAGGAGCACCTGGCCACGGCATCAGGCCGGCTGGGACAGACGGCTGGGCGCATAATGAACCCGTTCCGGTGCCGGCTCAAGGCCTGAGAGTGCCGCTTTGGGTCGTCGAAGTTGAAACGCTCACAGCATGAACGAGGATATCCACCCCCCGATTGCCAGCAATGGAATCACAGAGCGTACGATCTACAGGTCCGGAATATATGGATTTAACGGATGACTCAACCGGGGAAAGCGTTGTTGCCCCTCCCTGACGCCCCTACGGCCCCATTAGCTCGCACTGTGTGCACGGCACTTTTCCCGGCGGAGTTGATCACCGGTAGCGGGGCCAGAATCGATTCCAGCGAAACGCCCCCGGTCACCCGAATGGTTATTTGTTCACATTTTAAGGGTGGGTGTCCTTGTCAGCCCTCTTCCTTGTCAGCCCTCTTGTGGGTGAATTTACTTTGTGCCAGATAATCCAACTCACATGGTGCTTTCAAAACGTGCCTTTAGCCATTATTTGCCCGGGTTAATCGTGCAAATGTTATGGTTTCCGGCTTTTAAAAAGCGGGCGC
>JAAGZL010000642.1 GCA_024206335.1 Gammaproteobacteria bacterium | reverse complement strand
AGCGAACGATGTTGACCGCCTTGTTATGCCAGACTATAGTACCAATTATTGGTACTAGTTTGAGGCTAAGAAAATGAGCAAGAATACAAGCATTACACTTAATGAGCATTTTAACTCTTTCATTGATAATCAATTGAAAACTGGGCGTTTTTCCTCTACTAGTGAGGTTGTACGTGCAGGCCTGCGCTTGCTTGAGGAGGAAGAGACTAAACTTGTTGCTCTCCGCAAAATGTTGGATGAGGGGGAATCTAGTGATTTTATTGACTATTCTCTCGACGGGCTGATTTCTGAACTTGATAACGAATCTCATTGATGCCCACCTTCAAACTTAAAGCTAGAGCCAAAGATGATTTGATGGCTATTGCTACTTTCACTCAGAAGCGATGGGGAAGAGATCAGCGTAACAAGTATTTGAAGCAGCTCGATGATTCCTTCCATCAGTTGGCAGACAACCCAAGCCTTGGAAACACCTGTGACTATATTCGACCAGGTTACAGAAAGTTCCCTGTTATTAGCCATATGATCTATTACCGACTTTCTAGTAACAAATGTATGGAAGTGATTCGGATTCTTCACAAACACATGGATGTCACTTCTACACTTTTTAAGGCAGTAATGGTAGGACGCCCGGTTACCCAAAGCGCCCCCATACAGATCCGGACGTGCGGTACTACCGCATCCGGCTCCTCAGTAATACTCACTCCCGCGCAATGCTGAAGTCCCTATTCGTTGCCTTGATAGCTATGGCTT
>JAAGZL010000641.1 GCA_024206335.1 Gammaproteobacteria bacterium | reverse complement strand
ATGTAATAGTGTCGCCGGAGTCAACCTGTAGCAACAGGTTATTGAAGGTTTCATCCACGGTGATGACCGCTTCCGTACCGTTACCGAGAATATTATCCGGGATGCTGGCAAACAAGTCTGCTTCATCAGCTTCGTCGATTGTGAGGTCACCATCGTTATCCAGACCGTCGCTGGAAAAATCGACTACTTCCATCAGGTCGGAACTATCAAGGGTATCGGTAGCGATAACATTGAAAGCCGGTGATCGTACCGGTGCGGTTACTTCATTCGTCAGGGTTACACGGTAGATATAAGAGTCATTGGTATCGCCATCATTAACCGAGTCTGCAAACGTACCACCATTACATCCTGGCCCGAAACCATTCAAAGATTCATTACAAACCTGCTTGGTTACGATCAGGTTGGGTTCTACTTCGGTGAGATCAACCCTGCGCTGTGATTCTGCTGGATAGCCGGGCGGCACAATGTATCCGGCAGGGTTGCTTAATGTGTCACTGACATCAATGTTTATCAGTGGTTGTACGACTCCTCCAATCGGCGCTGACTGAAACACAGCCGTAAATGAAGATCTTGCTATATTAGTACTCAGGTTTCCATGCAGATTAGGTGCATAACCGCCAGGCACCGGGTAAGCAAGATCAACGGGGTTATTTAACAACCGGGTTTTGAAATCCACCCGAAAGAATTCATCTGCAACCGCGATACCGCTGGCAGTATTAAAATTCCATGCGATATCTGTTCCATCGAGTGGCGTTGTTCCAGCACCGCCATTGGGACCATTTAATTGAATACCGCCAGTGCTGGTATAATTAAACGGCGTACCGCCAAATTCAATATAACCCTGACCATCTCCGAGATTATTTGGCAGGTCATCCGTTACCGTAACATTTTGCACCTCGATCAGGGCAAAGCCCGGTGTAACAAATCCAAACCAGCCACCGGTTTCAATGCGGTAAGTACAGTCTTCACCAATCTGTGAATTCAGGTTACCCGTTAAAGTTGGTATATTCGGTGCGCCGGGTGTCGCTGACAAGATGTCTGCTGGCGGTGCCGGTTCCAACAGGCCGTCTTCTGCACAATACCAGGCACTTTTTACCAGGTTAAAACCAAGAACGCGTGAACGGATTGCGTCAAACGAGTAATTGTTTGCCAGCTGCGCCACATTGGGGGTCGTATCCGGTATCGTCGGTGGTGTCGGGAAAGTTAAAGCCGTACCATCAAACTGCGTTACTTCACCCACCACATCTGCACGGAATGTCAGATCATCAGCCACTGCACCGGCTGCTTTGACAACAGCAAAGGTGATGGTTTCCGTCACGCCGGGGGCGATTGCACCGCGATCACAGGCATAAACAAATGCCAATGCCGAGATAGCTACCGGATCATTCCAGTGTGGATGCGGTGGGGGATTTGCAACCGGGCCAACGCCACAACCAGCAGGTATCGTCTGTACTGTCATCGCCTGACCAAAAGCAACGTAAGCGGTGTAATCGTCCGCGTCATGACCGCCGTTGTTGGTCAGCAATACATTCAGGTCTAACGGTGTGCCGGGATTATTGGTCAGGATGAACAGTTGATCAGATATAGAAACATCCAGATCTTCCGGGTTTGAATTGTAACCAAAAGGCTGGTTCTCACTCTGTCCTTGCGGGCCGGTTGAATCAACCGCATCGAAATTAACCACCACAGTGTTGGTTAACGCTACCGCATTCGTCGGGTCCGTACCGTCAGCAGTATTCTCTGGCGCTACATCAAGATCGGCGACCAGGTCAAAGCGTGCTGCTTCGATCATCACGATACCAAAGGTAAACGAGATAATATCGCCATGACGCAACATATCCTGTTGTTGCGGAAGGTCTGCGCCAAACGTAGTACTGGTTAACGTGAAAGTTGGATTTAAATCGTCCAGCGGATCGAGCGTAATTAGCTCTAGATCATCACGGGTAAAGGTATCGATGAAACCCGGATATACACCATAGATAGGTGTCGTCACATTTGTTGGCTGACCAAATGGCTGGCCGTTTACCGGACCATAACTATTATCCATCACATAACCGGCAGGCAGATCCGTTGCAACCGTAAGTCCCTGTATCGAACCACCCGTCTGGTTTTCTAGTGTTATGGTCATCAGACCTTTACTGCCGAGCGGCTGCCCCGGGTTACTACCGGTTACCGTCTGCGTGATGACCAGGTCCGCTGGCAACACATCGGTACTAAGATCGCCTGTTTCCAGAATCGTCACTCCTGGAGTAACACCGCCAGTCGATGCAGGCGCAGTAATCGAACCACCAGTGGGTGAATCAACAGCACAACCCCAGGAAATATCAGCCGTGTTTACATTATCGGTATTTAAGTTAAGGATCCTGCCAACGTAATAGAGAGAGACATTGCTGGTGGCGGCAACATCATCAGGGTCCGCGATATTACCGAACGGGTCTACGACATTATAAGAAGAGTTAAATGGTATACAGGATGTAGCGCCAGGCCCGACACCATTCGCAATGGCGATGGCTTCCGCATCCCCTTCCGTGGGGCAGATAAAGTTGATAGAAAAGTTGCCATCGATCGAGTCATTCATCAGCAACGCTTCCATGTTTGCCAGGCCTGCGTTAGCGACATTTACCTGCCAGATGACATCGTCATTAAAACTGCCGTATACCGGGTCGGTAAATGCTGAACCGATGGTTTGCCCGGCATCATAGTTTCGTCCGTCTTTGAATACGGTGGGTATCGGCTGACGGATAGGCAATTCGAACTGCCCGGTGTCTACAGACTGAGTTGCAGCAAGACATGACATATCAAAATCGACAGTCGCGATAACATCTCGTACTGCTGTATTCAGCGCTTCTGCATTCGTACTACGTACACCAAAAGAAATAACATGGTTTCCAGAACCAGCAAGATCTGGCAGGTTCCATGTCAGCAGCTCATTGCTAAGGCCAGCAATGCCAGGATTAGCGGCAGGCACGGCATTAATCGTTGTTGTTCCTGGAATATATTCAAGACCGGACCCCTGCAGATCTTCAAGAAGAGAGATATTTGTCAGCTGCGCATTGGTTGGATTTTGCACCGTAATGCTAACCACACCATCGCCGCAAAATTCACAATAGCTGGTAGCAGCATGTGAAATAGCGTTTGATAACGGGCCACTGGTAAACTGAAAATCAAACTGCACGGCTACCGGCCCGGCAGTATCTGTCGCAATAGCGCGACGCTCACTCAGGTTGGCGGTATTTTCCAGCACCGGACAGACACTGACTGGCGTAACCGTGGCATCTATTGTCAGGTTAACCACCTCACCAGCGGCCAGATACTCAAACGTATAATTATTTCCTAATACGCTCCCTGGCGGTGGGATCGGTACATTAAACGTTAAACCATTGAGGTCCGCACTGAGAACGTCATTCAACTGAACATCAAAAAGGCCGCCAGCACCAGTAGAAGTAACGGTTACATCATAGGTTATGACATCAGTAGCAACAGCTGTAACGGTGGCTGTTGTTTTGCTAACACTGAGCGCACCAGTATTCACATCAATGTTTTGCGCCACTGGGATAGTTTGTGGATTACCCCCATCATCATCGTAAGAAATACTGTAACTTAGCGGATGAGAACCGCCTGCTACGGTATTTGTCGTAGTCATGCCAAAACTTAGTTCATAGGTACACCCTGGTCGAACATCTTCATTATTACCTATGTTAAGTGTAATCTGCGTACCGGTTTGCTGCGCAGTACCAACTGAAATATCAGGACATGCTCCACCGGTTACGTTGTTGATGTTAAGCGCATTTGAGGCCAGGTTAAAACCGGCAGCCACCGTAACGATTACGTCCTGAAGATCAAATGCCGAATCCAGGGCAATCGATCCACCCGCTGTGTTAGCAATCGTGAGAGTAAATGTATCACCAACGTTACTAACTTCAGTGAGGCCATTCCATACACCCCCAGCATCCATATAGCTATTGGTACGAGCTGGATCGGCACTAACAAATGCGGCAGATGACGTCGAGAGATCGGCAGCCGCAAAAGCATTTCCCATCGGCAACAGAAAAATGCTGCCCGCAATCAGTAATTTTGCGAGCAGGCGGTTTTTATCCGCAGTGGATTTCGCATCGGTACTTTTACTTCGGGCTTTGAAGGTGGCTGGTAACATCGAGCACCTGGCTGTACGGTTGAACCAACTCGGAAGTACTGATAATAATATTTTTACAACAGTATTAAATCTGGTCATCGGTTCTTACACATCAACAGAAAAAGTAATTCGAGCAGCATCGGCTTAACTGGATGGTACTAGCCTGCGTCGAATTTTAACGATACTATTCTCCTGCCGGTTTTGCCGACTGATAGTGAAGAAACAGGTGAGGTGGCTATCTGTCGCATATGCATCGAATGAATTTCACGGTTATACATCTCAATTCAGTTGAGATCCGGGTCCATGGCGGACTGGCAAATAAATTGAACCAGTCCGAAAAATTCTAGCCATTCCCCTTGTGCTGATAATGTTAAATACGACACAGTTACCACAATTAGCCGAGCCCGAATGCATTAATTATTCTCCATAAAATCAATCCGTAGTGCCCCTCAAGGTTTCAACAGAGTAATCTAACCCGGAGAATTCATAAATATGCGCAAAGATCGCGCAGTATATTGATTTCACAAGGAAATATCCGAAGAAGTCTCGTATCGGTGATTACGAGCGACTGAGGATATATTTCTTGTGGAATCAATAGACAAGCGAGAT
>JAAGZL010000640.1 GCA_024206335.1 Gammaproteobacteria bacterium | reverse complement strand
AAATACGATTGTTGAAAGATGCTATGGCTAGAGAAGAAACACATACTATTTTTCGTGAATTAAATGATACTATTCATGACTTAAGTTTCTTCTCCCGAATGTTAACATATTGAGGAATGACATTATGCTTAAAAAAGAAATGGAAAAACGTATTGCAGAACTTGAGGCGATGCTACGGGCAAGTGAAGAAGAAATACGATTGACGAGATGTGATCGTCATAATGCTAAGAAATTTGCTGCTAAAGCAAATAACGTCCGCATTGCCGTTGAAGTTTTTATTGAAACAAATTTCCCAATGATAAAGAAGAATGATAAGGATGAATGGAACAACGTTACAATTATAGAAACTGTAGAAAATCCTACTGATAGGAATTATCTAATGATGAAGTATTTACTGAAGTTACTAAACGACTAATTGAAAATAATGGTAATCCATTAATTAGGCTAGGCAGGCAAGGCAATCAAATAGGATATTTTAATGAAAAGTGAACAACAAACAATAGAGTACTTCTGGGATTATATAGCAAAAAAAATTTCAAGAAATATTAGTGAAATGGCTATCATATTACTCGTAGGTGTAATAATTTTT
>JAAGZL010000639.1 GCA_024206335.1 Gammaproteobacteria bacterium | reverse complement strand
CGGCGCAGCACTGACTCAACATGAAGATGTCAACAAAGTTGTTTTCACAGGATCTTCACCAACAGGTCGTGCGATTATGAAAGCAGCATCTGCAGATCTTAAACGAGTAACACTCGAGCTAGGCGGCAATGATGCAGGAATTATTCTTCCAGATGTTAATGTTAAAGAAATGGCGCCGAAGATATTTGGAGCTTGTTTCCATAATAATGGCCAAACTTGTGCTTGTTTGAAGCGTCTTTATGTTCATGAGTCAATGTATGAGGAAATGTGTGCGGAACTTGCGAGCTTAGCAAAATCAGTTGTCGTTGGTAATGGTCTTGACGAAGGTGTTGAGTTAGGCCCAGTACAAAACAAAAAACAGTTGGATATCGTTATCGAATTGGCAGAAGACGCTAAAGCCAATGGAGGTCGTTTTCTTGCGGGTGGTAACGTTAAAGAAGGTGGCGGATATTTCTTCGAACCTACCATTGTTGCAGATCTTACAGATGGAAGTCGTTTAGTTGATGAAGAGCCTTTTGGTCCAATTCTTCCAGTAATTAAATATTCTGACATTGACGAAGTG
>JAAGZL010000638.1 GCA_024206335.1 Gammaproteobacteria bacterium | reverse complement strand
GCCGAGGCACTGGCAAACAACAGCTCGGACTGAAACATGAAGCGATCACCAACCACATGAATATCCGGATGATCTCCCAACACCTCACGCAGACGGCCAAAGAACTCGGAACGGTAGCTACTAAGCTCTTTCACCTTACTGGCCAGTTCGCGGTTTAGCTCTGCATTGAGTCGATCCAGCTCGATCTGCTGCCGGTCCACCAGGGTGGTGGAGAGATCCAACTCAGACCTGAGCTTGTCAATCTCCTCACGCTGCATGGATATGGATGCCTTGCCCTTGGCCAACTGTTTCCATTTCTGCAGCAGTTGCAGATCCTTTTCATTCAGCTGTTGCTGTTGCTGGGCGGTCAGCTGCTTCTCATCCGCCAGGGACTGATCCACCTTGGCCAGCAACTCTCTGAGCTCCTGCAACCGTATATCCTTCTTATCTATATCCACCTGGGCCAGGCGAGTCCGCTCCTCTTCATCCGAGAGTTTTTGCGCCAGAACCTTGGAGCGGTCACGTACCGCCATAAGATCTTCCCGTTTCAGGGTCAGAGCGGTACTCAATTCAGCCAACTCACTACGCAACCTATCACGCAGGGCCTCAAGCTCGGCAATTGTCTGCCCCTGGGAGCTGAGCAATGACCTGTCCCTTGCACCCTGCTCGGCGGCCTGCTCCAAATCAAGCTTCTGCCTCTCCAGCGCCAGGGCCATATCTGCAACCTTGTTCTCCAACTCCTGGCGAAAGGTGCGCAGGGCGGATATATCCTCCTGCAGACTGGCAATCTCGCGCAGTTTAAGTTGCAGCTCTTGATCCAAACGCGCCTGCTCCTGCTCCAGACGTTCCCGCTCCTGCACCACGGAGAGCAGGCTCTGTTTCAGGCGATCCCGATCCTGGGTGGTGGTACGCAAGTTCTTGCCCAGTTCATCAATACGCTTGCGTTGGGTGGAGGTCTGGTGTTTCTCCACAATGAGTTTGCCCCTCAGTACATCCACATCCTGAGCAAGCTGGTACAACTCCTGGTTTCGCCCCATGAGAATATCGGTGAGGAAAAACTGCCCAACCACAAAGATCAACAGCATGAAGATGAACACAAGCAGCACCGAGGCCAGGGCATCAACGAAGCCTGGCCAGACATTCACAGCATTGCGATTACGGCGGGATTGACTGTACATATTCAGTCCGTCTTTTCTCTCCGGCAGCGCTGCGACTTAGGATTCAAATACATGTCTACTCTGTGCTGTAGATCAAAAAACACTACCGCTTCTGCCCAATAGCATGGGATAGCAGGCGCAACTCATCGCGCAGTTCATCCATCAACTGGGCACGACCTGTGGAGAGTTCACTTAACACCCGTACTATATGGACATCCACGTTGCGAATGTGCTGCCGGATCTCATCATCCCCAGCCCAGCCATCTGCTGCCAGATCCACCAGACGCGCAACCGCAGGCTGCAGGTCCATCTGGTTCTTGCTCAGACTCATGATAACCTTCTGCTCGGTGCGAATCTGGTCGGTTAGTTCTGCAATCCGCTCAGTAAGCTCAGTCTGCTTAACTATGTTATCCCTACGATCATTCTCTCCCCGCGCCACGGCACGCTGTAGTTTATCCAGATTTCCAGCGGTCTTTTCCAGCAACGCCTCGGTAAAGCTGGACATACTGCGCTGCTCACTCTCTCCGCCAAATATCCCACTTGGCAGATGAGTAAGCTCAGACAGCCACTCCTCCAGATCGTTGAAGAAACGGTTTTGAGCATGACCAGATTGCAGATCAAGAAACCCAACAATCAGGGCACCGGCCAGACCGAACAGGGACGAACTGAAGGCGGTGGCCATGCCCGTAAGCGGCCCCTGTAGATCGCGAGTAAGAGAATCAAATGACTTACTCAGATCTTCATCAGAGCCAGTAGAGAGGTTGGAGATGACATCCGCCACGCCGGTAACCGTGTCCAACAGCCCCCAGAAGGTTCCCAGCAGCCCCAGAAAAATCAGCAGACCGGAGAAGTAGCGCGAGATATCTCGGGATTCATCCAGACGCATACGAATGCCATCCAGAAGGGAACGCATGGTCATGGCCGACATCAGAAACCCCTCCTGATTGCGTCCAGATAGCATCTTGGCAATGGGTGACAACATCTTCGGCTCAGGCATTCTCACCTGCTCCTGATCATCCTCGGTGAATGACTCTATCCAGACGATATCCGGTTTTAGAGCGAATACCTGACGGAAATTGATGCTGACACCCACCAGCAACACACCGAGAATCATCCCGTTGAACGCCTTGTTGGCAAGAAATGCGGACTCCAACGGCTGAAATAGGATAATCCCCAATACAATAACGACCAGGATAAATATAAACATCCAGATCAAGGCAGGCTTTGTATCATTCACGTTTGGTAACCTTTGTTCTTGCCGACACCCAAAAAACAGAGCATACCACCTTGCAACCAAAGGGTGGAGCATGTTTATTATTATGTCTCAATAGAGCATTTGATCCGAATTATGAAGACACCAGACTGCATCGATATGATCGAACAGCTGATCGCCATCCCATCGATCAGCAGCATCAACTCCAGGTGGGACCAGCCAAACCTCGGGGTGGTGGAGCTCCTGGCCGAGTGGCTGGAGCCCCTGGGCTTCAATATTGAGATCAGCCCGCTGGACGGGCGCCCCGGCAAGGCCAATCTGATTGCCACTGCCGGCAGTGGCGACCAGGGCCTGGTCCTCTCCGGTCACACCGATACCGTACCCTATGACGAGGGGCGTTGGAGTCACGACCCATTCAAACTCACCCGACAGGATGGACGGCTCTACGGCCTGGGCACCTCAGATATGAAGGGTTTTTTTGCCCTGGTGATCGAGGCCCTGCGCGAGCTGGACCTGGGCAATCTCACCCAACCCCTGAGCATAATCGCCACCGCCGATGAGGAGAGCAGCATGGGCGGGGCCAAGGCCCTGGTGGCAGAGGGGCGCAGACTGGGACGCCACGCCCTGATTGGCGAACCCACCGGACTCAAGCCGATCCGCATGCATAAGGGCATATCCATGGAGACCATCCGCCTGCTGGGTCGTTCCGGCCACTCCAGCGACCCCAGCCTAGGGGTCAGCGCCCTGGAGGGGATGCACCGGGTGATGGGAGAGATCCTGAGGTGGCGGAAAGAGCTGCAACAGAACCACCGCAATCCCATGTTCAAGGTGGAGGTACCCACCGTTAACCTGGGCCGAATCCAGGGTGGGGACAACCCCAACCGCATCTGCGCCGAATGCGAACTGCAGATAGATATACGCCCCCTCCCGGGGATGGAACTACAGGGGCTGCGCTCAGAGCTTACGGCACGTCTGCAAGAGCTACTAAAAGACAATGAACTGAAACTGGAGATGGAGACCAACTTCGAGGGCATACCCCCCATGGAGACCGCCGCCACTGCTGAGATCATTAGGGTGGCAGAAGAGCTGAGTGGGGAGCCTGCCATCTCGGCATCCTTCGGCACCGAGGGGCCCTATCTGCACCAGCTGGGGATGGAGACGGTGATACTGGGGCCGGGGGACATCGACCAGGCCCATCAGCCAGATGAGTATCTGGGCATTGATCGAATAGATCCCATGATTAAAATCTTGCAAGGGATGATTAAACGCTTCTGTTTGACCTGAGTTCAGCTTTAGGAGTCAATAGCCGCTCCTTTTTACAGTAATACATAGCCCCTTCAAATCACACCAGGAGAAGGATTAGTCTGATTCGTTTTCTTCTGGCAGCGAAATCCCCATGGCCTGCGCCCGCTTCCTCCAGGTACGCCGCGCGTATTGTTGCATATCGGGCGTCTTGTCACTTTCATCCATTATCTCCAGCCCGAGCAGGGTCTCTATAATATCTTCCATGGTGATAATGCCTTCCATACCCCCATATTCATCGACAATGACCATGATATGCGCACGCCTATGCAACACTTCGTCAAATGCATCGGATAGTGGGGTTTTATCTGACAATGTATGTAGATCTCTCCGGTAGGATTTCAGGGTATTGTCGGTGTTATTACGTGCCTGAGCCAACAGCAGATCATCCTTGAGCACAAACCCGGTAAATGTTTCATCATTTTCGGCATATACCGGAATACGCGAAAAACGCGAATCATAGTGATTATCAAAATACTCATTCATCGTAAGCGACTCAGGGAGTGAAAACACCACTGGGCGAGGTGTCATCACATCAGTCACCTTCGTTTCATGCAGCAGGAACATGTTTTTCAGGATACGTGATTCCCGCTCTTCGAGCTGTCCTTCCTGCTCGCCAAGGTCGGCCATGGCGGCAAACTCCTCGCGGCTAAAGCCTTCAATCTCGGTATTGCGTGAAATTCCACGCGTCAGTGACTCTGACAGCAAAACAAATGGGTACAGCAGGCGTATCAGGAATTTCAGCGCATGGGCCGTTACCCCTGCCAGAGCACGCCAGTAAGTTGCGCCCAATGTTTTTGGGATAATTTCTGAAAACACCAAAATCATCAAGGTCAGGAGTGCGGATATCAGCCCCACCCAGGCGTCACCGAAGACCGCCACCGCTTGGGCACCAGCACCAACAGCACCCATGGTATGAGCTATGGTGTTCAGTGTCAGGATCGCAGCCAACGGCTTGTTGATATCACCCTTCAGTTCACGCAACAACGAACCGGAAGACCTCCCTTCCTGCTCAAGCACGCTGATATGAGCCGTAGTAACACTTAGAAGTACCGCCTCCCAAATGGAGCACAAAAAAGAGAACAGTAATGCGAAGACAACAAAGAGAATGAGTAATGTCATATTGGTAAGATTAATTATAGCGTAAAGGTGTCCGAACTATTTAATAGTATTGATTACCTCACGCTGCAGCAACCGATCATTCCCTAAAAGGTATTCACCTACCTTCAGACTCATAAGACAGATTCAACTTAGCGCCCTGCCTAATTCCATTACGTTCAAACCAACCACGGTTCATCTCCAGGGCATAAAGGGCAGGCCTTGGAGACGTATGTATCTTCTTTCCTCCATCCGGCTCCATGGAAACGATCCATATCAGAACGCCATCTTTATCGAAGAAGCCGGCGTCCAGTGGCAGGTGCATATTCAGCATCCATAGCTTTAAGATCTTCTGGCTGGGATAGACCAACAGCATTCCTTCATCCGACTTCAAGCCTTTGCGTCCCATTAAACCCTGTTGCCGACTATCTTCATCATCGGCTATAGCCACGCGAATCACTACATCATCAACCCTTGCGGTTACCAATCCATCTCCGGCTAGAAGATCGCAACCGGCGACAGATAAAGCAGGCAACAACACAAACACCAAACATTTCAGGCGGCAATACAACATGGGCAGTCTATTCCGTATTCCGTAAAACAATAGTTATAAGTTATCTGAATATATAAAAACATAGATTTTCAAACGTTTTGACGCTTTAATAATGCAAGGAGCCTCAGATTAATTCCTTGATGATTAGCAACAAACCGATCAAAGGCTCCAAATACACAGGAATAACTAACAGTGGCAAAAACAAAAAACAGACAAACCGAGCAATTCGTGGACTGGTTCCGCAGCTCATCCCCCTATATCCACGCGCATCGGGGACGCACCTTCGTCATCGTGTTTGGCGGCGAGGCGGTTGCCGACAGCAACTTCTCCAACCTGATTCACGACATCGCCCTGCTGCACGGCCTGGGGATCAAGCTGGTGCTGGTACATGGCGCCAGACCTCAGATCGAGGAGCGGCTGCGACTGCGTCAGGCCGAGATGCAATACATCGATGGCCTGCGGGTAACGGATGACACCGCCCTGGCCTGCGTAAAAGAGGCGGCCGGGATGGTACGGGTAGAGATCGAGGCCCTGCTCTCCATGGGGCTCTCCAACTCCCCCATGGCCGGAGCCCGCATCCGGGTTAGCTCCGGCAACTTTGTCGCAGCCAGACCCCTTGGTATACACAACGGCACCGACTACGGACACACCGGCAGAGTACGCCGGGTGGACGCCAGCGCCATCCACGGTGTTCTGGAGACCGGCTCCATCGCCCTGGTACCACCACTGGGATACTCACCCACCGGTGAGGTATTCAACCTGAGCGCCTCCGACGTTGGCAGCTCTATCGCGGTGGCCCTGGGCGCCGACAAACTCATCTATCTGCTGGAGGGCAAAGGCCTGACCGACTCCCGCGGACGGATACTGCCCCAGCTGCTGCCACGGGATCTGGAGGCCATACTGAAACGGCGCAGCAAGATGCCCGAGGATCTGGTCCAGACCCTGCACAGCACGGTAAACGCCTGTCGTATCGGTGTGGACCGCGCCCACCTGTTGAGCCGCTCGGTAGACGGAGTCCTACTCCAGGAGCTGTTTACCCGTGACGGCGCCGGCACCCTGGTTTCAGCCGAGCCCTACGAGGTCACCCGCACCGCAGAGATCGATGATGTGGGCGGCATCCTGGAACTGCTGGCCCCCATGGAGGAGTCTGGCGTGCTGGTGCGGCGCTCCCGCGAGCTGCTGGAGACCGAGATTGACCGTTTTACCGTGATGGAACGGGACGGCACCATCATCGGCTGCGTTGCCCTCTACTGCTATGATAAAGAGCAGATGGCAGAACTGGCCTGCATCACAGTACACCCCGACTACCGCGATGGTGGCCGGGGGGACGCCCTGTTTCACGCCATGGAAAAACAGGCCAGGGCAAACGGCATGAATAAGATATTTGTCCTCACCACCCAGACCGCACACTGGTTCCGGGAGCGTGGGTTTCACTCCTTGCCGGTCAAGTCCATGCCCATAAAGCGGCGCGAACTATATAACTACCAGCGCAACTCCAAGGTGTTTGTAAAGACACTAAGTTAGACTCCTTTAGGGTAATTAAGAATGTCGCACGGATCCAAAAAAGCGGTGGTCACGGCCATCCTGGCCAACAGTATCGTAACCGTCATCAAGTTTATCGCCGCCATGATCAGTGGCTCAGCTGCCATGATGAATGAGTCGGTGCACTCCCTGATGGACTCACTGAACCAGGCCTTTCTGTTTCTCGGACTGCGGGAGAGCGAACGCCCCGCAGACGCCAAATTCGCCTTTGGCCACGGCCAAAAAAAGTACCTATGGAATCTATGGAGCGCCATCGGCCTGTTCTCCATCGGGGCCGGTGTGGGCCTATCTCACGCCTGGCACGCCTGGCATCAACTGGGACAGACCGAGGCAGCACCTGCGGTTGTATTCATGGGGCAGACCCTTGATCCACTCTGGGTCAACATTCTGGTGCTGGTGATCGCATTTTTGCTGGAGGGTTACTCCTTCCTGGTGGCCCTGAAACAGTATCTGTTAATGATGCACAGAGATGGCCACAGCAACCCCTTCAGCTACCTGCTCATATCCGATGACCCAACCCTGGTGGCCGTGGTATTGGAGGATTCAGTCGCCATGCTGGGTCTGGTGCTTGCTGCCACGGGTATTGGCCTGAGCGCCTTCACCGGAAACGGTATCTGGGATATCGGTTTCTCAGCCCTGATCGCAGTCATGCTGGGGATGATCGCCTTCTATCTTGGCTGGACCAACATGCGCTTCCTGGCCGACATGCGTGACACCAAGGCCGAGGCCGCACTCATGCAGGTGGTACAGGAGCACAAAGAGGTAGAGCGTATCCACGACCTGCGCTCCATCATCGTGGACGAGAATCACACCCTGCTGGTGGCGGAGATCGAGCTACAGGAAGAGTCCATCGTGCCTGGACTTCAGGAGCAGATCCGCAAAACCCGGGAACAGATTCTGCAACAGATACCAGCCGATAGACGCCATAGCGAGGAGGAGATCTGTTACGCCAACTCCCGCGCCGCTGTTCAGGTTACCCTGGCTCGCGCTGAACAGATCATCGATGAACTGGAAGCGGCGGTCAGAGCAATTCTCCCCCGGGTCAGTCATATCACGCTGGAGGTGGAGGGGATTTCACCCACGGACCCGGCACAACCGCACTGAACCAAATGCCGGCGATAACGTATTATTATGAATGACCAGTTCAGAAGCTTCGCAAAATATCTCTCCATCCTGTTGTTACTGATTGGGATCGGACTGTACCTGTTGCCGGCAATCGAGTACGCCATCATCGGCATGACCACCACCCCCCGCACCATCAGCGCCCGGGGTGAGTTGGCGGCGGATGAGAAAAACACCATAGAGATCTTCGAACAGGCCAGTCCGGCAGTGGTCTATATATCCACCTCCAAACAGGTGGTGGACCCATGGACCAAAAACGTCATGAAAGCATCTCAGGGCACCGGCTCTGGCTTTGTGTGGGACAACCTGGGGCATGTGGTCACCAATCACCATGTGATCGCCCACGCCTCCGAGGCACAGATCCGGCTCAACGATGGTCGCACCTACCCGGCGGCACTGGTGGGGAGCAGCCCCGAACATGACCTCACGGTGCTACGCATCCGGGTACCCATCAATCGCCCACCGGCGGTACCCATCGGCACCAGCGCTGATTTAAAGGTGGGCCAAAAGGTGTTTGCCATCGGCAACCCATTCGGACTGGACTACACCCTCACCTCGGGAGTGATCTCAGCCCTGGACCGCAGCCTCTCGGGCAGAGACAACAGCACCATCGACCACCTGATACAGACCGATGCCGCCATCAATCCGGGTAACTCGGGCGGCCCCCTGCTGGATAGCGCCGGCCGTCTGATCGGAATCAACACCGCCATCTTCAGCCCCTCCGGCACCTACGCCGGAATCGGTTTCTCGGTACCGGTGGACACGGTGAATCAGGTGGTGCCGGAGATCATAGCCAAGGGACGCTACGAGCGTCCGCGTCTGGGAGTGGAGATCAATCAGGAGGTAAACGCCGCCCTGCTCTCCCAGCTTGGACTGGAGGGTGTTCTCATCCTAAAGGTGACACCTGGATCAACCGCCGAGGCCGCTGAACTCAGGGGCGCCAAGATTGCACCGGACGGAGATATCATACCCGGTGACATAATACTGAAACTTGGCGGCAGCAGTGTATCCAGCGTCAGGGAACTGCTGGCACGCCTGGATGACTTCAGTATGGGCGATAAAACCAGTATAACCATCTGGCGCAGCAGTAAAACCCTGCAACTAAACATCGAATTCTAACCAGCACCGCAGCAACTATTATAGCGGCGATATAATTGACCGGCGTTATATTCTGCCGTATATTACGGAACAAATTTATTGCTGGGCAGAGCACAAACCTGCCCTGACTACACAACCGATTGGCGCACGCATATCATGCGTCTTTTTTTGAAATATCGTTATACCTCACGCAATACAACGGATATGATGCAGGAGATACAGATGAAGCGAATATGGTTACTACTGACCCTAACCACAGCGGGTATAGTTACACTCGGAACCGGACCGGCCAAGGCAGATGAAATACGTGTGGCGGTTTCGAGCAATTTTACCGAGACCATAAAGAGTATCGGCACACTTTTTGAAAAAAATACGGGCCACAAAGTGTCATTAATATTTGGCTCTACCGGCAAGCACTATGCCCAAATCAAAAATGGTGCACCCTTCCATGCATTCTTTGCCGCTGATACCAGACGCCCCGAACTGCTGGAGAAAGAGCAGATCGCCCTACCCAAAAGCCGCTTCACCTACGCCGTAGGCAAGGTTGTTCTATGGAGCCCAAAAACGGGCTACGTAAACGGAGACAACCAGGTGCTAAAGCAGGGGAAATTCCGGCATATTGCCATCGCCAACCCCAAGCTTGCACCCTACGGACAGGCAGCCCAGGAGATACTACAGACACAGGGCATCTGGGAGAACCTGCAAAAACGTGTGGTACGCGGCGAAAACATCGGACAGACCTTCCAGTTTGTAAAGAGCAGCAATGCCGAACTGGGCTTTATAGCCTACTCCCAGATAAAGCGCCCTGGCCAACCGATGACCGGATCCGTATGGGTTATTCCACAATCACTTTACTCACCCATCAATCAACAGGCAGTACTACTCAAAGAGAACCCCACGGCCCGCGCATTTTTAGAGTTTGTACGTAGCAAACCAGCAGTTGAGATTATTCAGGCGTATGGCTACGGTACTCTATAATGCTCGCTAACTCTGATATCACCGCACTGATCATCACGCTGAAACTGGCACTGCTAACCACTATAATTCTGCTAGTGGTTGGAACCCCGCTGGCTTGGTGGATGGCACGCAGCCGCTGGCGCTACAAGTTTCTGCTGGAGGCAGTGGTGGCACTACCCCTGGTACTTCCACCCACCGTACTTGGCTTCTACCTACTGGTGGCACTGGGGCCAAATGGCCCCTTGGGCAGCCTAATGCTTGCACTGGGCGGACAGCCTCTGGCCTTTACCTTTGCCGGGCTAGTAATGGGCTCAATATTTTACTCCCTACCCTTTGTGGTCCAGCCACTGCAACAAGCCTTTACCTCGATCGGGCACCGCCCCATGGAGGTTGCCGCAACCCTGCGCGCCTCCCCCATGGATCGTTTTTTCACCGTGGCCGTACCCCTGGCCCGCTCTGGCTTTCTCACTGCGGCGGTATTGGGCTTTGCCCACACGGTGGGAGAGTTTGGTGTGGTGCTGATGATAGGCGGCAATATACCGGGAGAGACCCAAGTACTATCCATCGCCATCTATGACCATGTGGAAGCGCTTGAGTATAGCCAAGCCCACTGGTTGTCCGGTGGGCTACTACTACTCTGCTTCACTATGCTGATGGGGGTATACGCCATCAACCGCCGATTCTCGGTAACACCGGCATGAGTATACAAGCCAGATTCACCATCCACCGTCAGGAGTTTGTCCTGGATGTAGATATGGAGATACCGGCACGGGGCGTCACTGCCCTGTTTGGACCCTCAGGCTGCGGCAAGACCACACTCCTGCGCGCCATTGCCGGAATGGAGCATTGCAGTAACGGCTTCCTACAGGTGGGGGATATGCTATGGCAGGATGGGACTCATTTTGTCCCACCACACCAGCGCCCCATGGGCTATGTATTTCAAGAGGCAAGCCTGTTCCCGCATCTCAACGTGAGACGCAATCTGGAGTATGGAATAAAGCGGGTGCCGGAGTCTGAACGCCAGGTATCCATGGACCAAGCAATTGATCTATTGGGTATCGCCCCCCTGCTCAACCGCAAGACTCATCAGCTCTCCGGTGGTGAACGCCAGCGGGTGGCAATTGCTCGCGCCCTCGCAGTCAGCCCCAAGATTCTGCTGATGGACGAGCCCCTGTCGGCACTGGACCTGGCACGCAAACAGGAGATCATGCCCTATCTGGAATCCCTGCATGATGAACTGGAAATCCCCCTACTCTATGTAAGTCACGTGCCGGACGAAGTAGCACGACTGGCCGATCATCTGGTACTGCTGGAAGAGGGCAGGATTACCGCATCAGGACCCATCGGCGAGATGCTAACCCGTCTCGACCTGCCTCTAGCCCATGACAGTGATGCGGCTGCACTGTTTCAGGCCAAGGTTGCCGGACATGATGATCAGTTTGACTTGACCTACCTGGATTTCCCCGGTGGTCGCTTTACCGTCACCCGCAAGGATTTCCCCCTGGGCCATTCAGTCCGCCTGCGCGTCACCGCCCGCGACGTCAGCCTGACCCTAGAGCGCCAGACCAACACCAGTATCCAGAATATCTTTGCCGCCACGGTAGAAGAGGTGATCCCTGAGGGAAAGGCACAGGTTACTGTGCGCATGCTCTGTGGCGGCGTACCCATGCTGGCCCTACTCACCCGCAAATCCGCCACCACGCTGGGGCTAAAACCAGGAAAGCAGGTGTACGCACAGGCCAAGAGCGTGGCGCTGCTATCTTGATAGACGCCGCCTTCTCTAACGGGCCATGCAGGTAGCGTGTGGTTACAGCCCCTGCCTATATGCTGGCAAGGGCATTAAACCCCCAACCAACCAGAATAAAGGCAACCGCCAACACCGCCACAAACAGCGCCAGCCCCTGCCACTTGATTACCTTGCGCAGAATCAGCATCTCTGGCAAGGAGAGTGCCGCCACACTCATCATCAACGCCAGCGTAGTGCCAATGGCGACACCCTTGGTCAACATCGCCTCAGCTACGGGGATGATCCCGGTGGCGTTGGAGTAGAGTGGGATACCAAGCACAACCGCAGATGGCACATCAAACCAATTACCACTGGCGAGATGCTCCGACACCCAGGTCTCCGGTACGAAACCATGGAACAGCGCACCCACACCAATACCGATTAACACCCAGCTCCAGATTCGGCCAACAATCTCCCTGACCTCTGCGATAGCATAATCGTGCCGTCCCCGCAGCGTGGTATCCTGCTCTGGTATGGAGACCTGCCCCATATGAATCTTCCAGACATACCCCTCAACCCATCTCTCCGGTTTAAACCACTGCATTACAATGCCCCCAACCCAGGCCACCAGCAGACCGGATGCGACATACAGGGCGGCCAACTTCCAACCCAGGATTCCCACCAATATAACGGCAGCCACCTCATTGATCATCGGTGAGGCAATCAGGAAGGAAAAGGTAACGCCGAGGGGAATACCGGCCTCAACGAAACCAATAAACAGCGGGACCGAGGAGCAGGAACAGAAGGGTGTAACCGCCCCCAGCGTGACCGCCATACCACGCGCCTGCCAATCGGGTCGATTACGCACATATTCACGCACGCGCTCGGGTGAGAGCAAGGCCCGCAACAGACCCATGACATAGATGATTGCAACCAGCATCACAAAGATCTTGGTCACATCCATTACAAAAAAGTGCAGGGCCGCCCCGAGGCGACTCGAGGGATCAAGACCCATCCCATCATAAACCAGCCAACCGGCCAGTGACTCAAACACCTACCATCTCCTGCACTACAACACCCTTCATGGTTTATAGATGCGCACTAATCAGTTACCCACTTACGGATCTGGTCCGGACCCGGCAGGCCACCCGCATGTACCACTGTGCCGTCCACCACAACACCAGGCGTTGACATCACACCATGCCCCATGATCTCCGCCATATCCGTGACCTTTTCAAGTTCGATCTCCACACTGGCCTGCTGCGCGGCAATCCGAATCAGATTGGCTACAGTTTCACAGTTCTTACAACCGCTACCCAGTACTTTGATGTTTTTCATATATCTCCTTTTACCCAACACCAAGGCCCACATCTCCAACCGATTACCGGGCCGCCAGACGACCCCTTTATCGATCAAAGATCCCCGTAGCAACAGGTGTATATCTACAATAGTAGATATAGTAATATATCCACCTGAATAGATATAGTGGCAGGCATGTGATATTTTGCCAGTGTGCCTCTCTAGCAGACAATCAGCACCACCAGATCACGGGGAACTGGCGCTGGGTAGATGCAGCCTCCACCGGGCGGGACCCAGACCAGGACTACGACAACTACACTCCAGCACCAAATTACATACAATGGGCTGGATTATCTTCTCTGAGACATAACCAATGCCAGCGAAATGGACCTACCAATTCAAAAAGGACGTCAACTGTAATAGGGGCCTCTACCCCTACCTACTGGGAGGGATTTTAGCCGCACTGCTGGTAGGGGCTGCCACAGAACTGATTGTCAGCCTGATCGCCACAAGCCAGATGGAACGTCTACGCTCAGAGACCACGGAAAGAGTGGCAACCATACGGGCGCAGCTGGAGGGTGAGATCAACTCCACCCTACACCTGACAAGGGGCCTGATCGCATATGTAGCCACCCACCCCGAGGTGGATGATTCTGAGTTCACCCAGCTGTCAGCCGAGATCTTCAGCGTTGGCCGCAATATCCGCAATATTGGTCTGGCCAGGAACAACATCATCACCCACATGTACCCCCTGGCAGGCAATGAAGCGGCACTGGGTATGGATTACAAAAAAAACCCAAAGCAGTGGCCGGCAGTCAAGAAGGCCATGGACCTGAAGGGTACAGTGGTGGCCGGCCCGGTCGATCTGATCCAGGGCGGTTCGGCCTTTATCGCCCGCACCCCGATCTACACCCGGTCCGGGATCAGCGGTCTGCTGCATAGGCATAAACCGCAGTTTTGGGGGATCGCCTCCATCGTTATTGATCTGCCACCACTATTCCAGGCTGCTGGAATCAGCAAAACCATCGACGGGGTAGATTTTGCCATTCGCGGTAAAGATGGCCTGGGCGCAGATGGGGCACTAATCTTTGGAAACAAGGGACTGTTTAACTCAGAGTCGGTGCTACAGTCAGTGACACTCCCCAATGGTAGTTGGCAGATTGCGGCACTGCCCCATGGCGGCTGGGCGGCGAACATAAAATCGCTATGGCTGCCACGCCTATCAGGTTGGGCTATCGCCCTGATCATTGGAAGCATGCTGACTGCACTGCTCTGGACTCGTTCAGTCAATCGCCACCTGGCCTTGTATGACCATCTAACAAAACTGCCAAATCGCCGCCTGGCAGAGGACAGGCTCGAGCAGATGATTGTCCGCAGCCACCGGGAGCAGTCAACATTTGCCCTGTTTTTTATTGATCTGGACGGCTTCAAACAGACCAATGACCATTATGGCCATAAGGTGGGTGACAACTTGTTGATAGAGGTTGCAAAGCGGATGCAAGCCAGCATGCGCACCATGGACACCACGGCGCGTATCGGTGGCGACGAGTTTATCATTCTTGCAGATAGGGTCAGCAGCAAGAAGGAGATGGCCAGGATCGAGCATAACATCACGCAAAACCTGTCTGGATTCGTCTTTATCGACGACAAGAAAATAGAACTACGCGCCAGCATAGGTTGCGCCACCTTTCCAGAAGATGGCGGCACCATGGACGAGCTGCTCAAGGCGGGCGATAAAAAGATGTATAACAACAAACAACAAAACAAGGTTCAGCGGGTGGATTTCAGCAAAGGATCCCAAGGATAAACACCTGCCAGACATCACCCATGAATCCACCCTCACCCATACACCAGGAAGTTGTGATGGCGGCACCAACTGACACTAGTAGATAGAGTGACAGCAATCATCAGGCGACAGAGAATAAAAAGTAGTCCGTCCTTTTGATCCACCACTCTCCCAGATAGAATCACACCTGATTTGTTAGATATAGAGGCACCACGTTATGGACCCCGCATCACTGTTCAAGGCGCTTTCCGGCCCAACCCGCCTGCGTTGCATATCACTCCTCATCTCCCAGGACGAGCTCTGCGTATGTGAACTAACCCACGCCCTGGCACTCCCACAGCCCAAAATATCGCACCACCTGGCCGCCCTACGCAAGGCCGATCTGGTAACTGACCGCAAGGAGGGGCTGTGGATCTATTACCAGATCAATCCCGACACCCCATCATGGGCACTGAATGTCATGCACACAACCGTTAACAGTATCCGACAAAAGCAACCCTATGCCAGTGATACCCAGGCTCTGAAGGAAATGCCCAATCGACCCAGCGGCATCTGTAGCGCCTAACCAATCAGGGAACCTCTGATCTATTCAGAGATTCCCTCGCTTCCAGCCAAGGAGAGCGAAGCGAAGGCTGGTAGACCCCGGTAGCCGTGAGGCCGCACTGCTTACCCGGCGTGCGTAGCGCCAGAGGGGAAGCAAAGTAGGCATCTGAACACGGCGTCAAGTCATCTCGGGAGCT
>JAAGZL010000637.1 GCA_024206335.1 Gammaproteobacteria bacterium | reverse complement strand
TGCGCTTAGTCCTGTTTATGTTAGTAGCGACAAGAAGCAAGAGCCAATAGATAAAGAGTTAAACAAGCTAGAAAAA
The DNA here is from genome assembly GCA_024206335.1 of Gammaproteobacteria bacterium. Taxonomy (GTDB): domain Bacteria; phylum Pseudomonadota; class Gammaproteobacteria; order Chromatiales; family Chromatiaceae; genus JAAGZL01. The sequence continues at coordinate 2,593 of JAAGZL010000637.1, read as the reverse complement.
TACATATCCAAGCCAAATAAAAAAGTTAACTTTAAAGGTCTATCTATAAACCTCAAAAAATACCCTAAAGCGTATGAAGAATACGTTAAGCTAGCAGGGAATGAAATGAAAGTTAACAAGTACGGCGCACCAGTTGATATAGGCGGCAAAGGATTAAAAGACACATTAAATGACCTAGTAACTGGGAAGCATCCATTGTCGGCTGATTATGATTTACGGACAGGTGGGCCAGATGGTGGTAAGGCTCAGAAGATACAAGCAATTGTTACTAAGTTTCAACAAGCAGCAAGAGACGTTATACTTGAAAAGCATTTTGACGTACAAGCAGAATACGAAATAAAGAAAACAAAATCTACTCAAAAATATGATATAGGGCTATAAGCATGACAGTAGAAAACACGAATAACACGATAAGTTATACAGGAAATGGGAGTTCGAAAACATTCGCCTATGACTACTTAGTATATAGTACTTCACATCTAAAGGTTTACTTGGATGAAGTGTTACAGACGGTTGGCTATACAGTGACCGATATAGGGCAAGATGATGGAGGCAATGTTGTTTTTTCATCTGCGCCGAGTTCAGGTGTAGAGATAACCTTAACTAGAATCGTACCTTATACCCAACTTGTTGAATATCAAGAATATGGGCCATTCCCAGCCAAGACAACGGAGCGAGCGCTTGACTTGCTTACCATGTCTGCTTCACAGTTAGGGGCAGATCTTGCACAAGCAAATAGTAGATCACTAAAGGTTGCTGATAATGACCCTGTGCTTGCGTCAGGGTTGGTTATTCCCACGAATAGATTTGATAAATTGCTTAGTTTCGATATTGACGGGAATGTGAAGCTAGTTACGTTTGATGAGGATGCGGCAGACAGGGCGGAGGCTTCAGCGGGTGAGGCAGCGGCAAGTGCTAATGAAGCAGAAGCGAGCGCGAACTTAACAAATTCATTGTACCTAAATTTTAGAGATGATTACGCAGGTCATGGGCCTAATTTACCACAGGGAGAAAATGACGGAACACTTTTTTATTATGACGGACCTAATTACACGCAAGGGCTTTACATAACATACGCATCCAATAGCGATCCATTTACAGGTACTTGGAATTTAGTGTCAGGAGTGGGGCCTCAAGGGCCACAAGGCCCTCAAGGGGTTCAAGGTGCAGAAGGAATCCAAGGGCCGCAAGGTATCCAAGGGGTAGAAGGAGAACAGGGTCAGCAGGGTATTCAAGGATCTATAGGTGACACTGGGCCTGCTGGAATTAAAGGTGAAACAGGTTCTCAAGGTCAACAAGGTCCGCAAGGAGTGGCAGGACCATCAGGTCCTGTTGGCCCGCAAGGTGTGCAAGGAGGTGAAGGTCCACAAGGTGCTGTTGGTAGTCAAGGTCCGCAAGGTGCTGTTGGCCCGCAAGGTGATTCTTTTCAAGTCGATCAGGTTGGCTTATTATCTGATAGGGTTAACTTTGACGCTGAGCCTAAGGGCTTTAGTTATCTAGCCACTGATTCTCAGCAAATAGACGATCAAGAGCCTGGATATACGAGATTTATAGGCGACGGTGTAGAAACAAGCTTCGATTTAAGTTTTATTCCTGACGGGGAACAGTCTTTAGTGGTATTGCTTGCGGGTGTTCAGCAAGGGCCTGACTCTTATGCTGTATCTGTTACTACTGCGCCTGATTTGTATACAGTGACATTTAGCGTCCCAGTTCCGTTAGGTGTTAGCTTGTTGGTTAGGGGGTATTCAGTATCTACCGGTTATGGTGAAATATTTTTCAAGGAATCAAACAGCTCAGGGGACTGGTCTTCTGGTTTGCCGTTTGGGCGAGGTCCTAGGGGCGACCAAGGCCCACAAGGTGTTGAAGGTGTTCAGGGTCCGCAAGGCCAGCAAGGCACAGTTGGACCTCAAGGTGACGCGGGACCGCAAGGATTACAAGGTATAGACGGACCTCAAGGGCCAGAAGGAGATGTAGGCCCGCAAGGTCAGGAGGGTCCTGCGGGTGAAAGGGGCCCAGATGGCGTACAAGGTGCGGAAGGGCCTAGAGGAACGACGGGACCACAAGGTAAGCAGGGAATTACTGGCGCTGTAGGTCCGCAAGGTCCTCAAGGGCCGGTTGGTGCACAAGGCGCTAGAGGTGATGTAGGGGCAAGAGGGCCTACAGGTCCAAGAGGTGACAAGGGTGTTACTGGCGATGATGGCGCTGACGGTCGCAGTTCTAGCGGTAAACTATACTCTGGCGTTTCATCAATAATATTAACTAGTACTGGCTTCAAAACATACTTCACTATAGATATTTTAGAGTCAAAGCCATTTGATAGAACTATAAAAGTATCAAATATAGGTATTGTCGGTGCAACAGGAGCAGGAATATTCAAAGCTCAGTTAAGTATACAGCATAATCAGTCAGGTAACACTGGTAGGTCTGGCCCTATATCTGTAACAGCGTCAGAATACGGTATGTTAACACCTGCTTTTGTTGATATACCAGCCAATAACACTGGTATTGTTACAGTTAGGTGCCAAACACTTGTAGCCAGTATAAACGGGGCAATGTATGCAGGCGGCACAGAAAGAGGAACGAATGACGCAGA
>JAAGZL010000636.1 GCA_024206335.1 Gammaproteobacteria bacterium | reverse complement strand
TTTTCACCATCGACTCCAACCCCAACCGACTTACCTGAACCGGCATCATCAACACCATCCAAAACCCTCTCATATCCCCTTGATGAGTCGACCAAAGCCTCAACTATGCCAGAAAGCTTTCATTCATAGGTAACAAAAACGTCTGAACCGTCTGAAATATTACCGCCTGAAAGAATAAACAAGCCACCGTCTCGTACTTCGTAGTCAGTATCTAGGGTGTACTCCGTGCCACCTCCTGATGCTGCACTATTAACAGTCGTTATGGTGTCTAGCACCTTGGACAGTTTGTTAAAGCCGTCACCATAAGCGACAATGACCTCATCGGTCTCAGTCCCTGCGGCTTCTTCTGATGTACTACCAAAAACGGCTAATGACATATTTTCCGGCGAGTAGTCAGACATTGCTATAGATGATTCTACTGAATCAACACGCCTAACCTCGTTGTAAGTGCCTCCGCCCGTATTAGTGTAGTCTTTCAACTCCTTAATATCTTCGGTCACGTTAAAATTCAAAGCGGTAACATT
>JAAGZL010000635.1 GCA_024206335.1 Gammaproteobacteria bacterium | reverse complement strand
GCTGTCAGATGGTAGCAAGGTACATGATATTCAAATGAATTTTTCAGAGATGGATTATTAGTTGATAGTTCGAGCATCGTGCGCGGTGCTCTATAGTATCAACAAACAAAACAGGACACAACAATGGGCATAACTAAAGAGCAATTCGCTAACCTCGAAATCGGCAACACGATTGAATTCAGATCGCCATCGCGTCATGGCACACGCAAGGCAACACGCAAGGTAGTAGGTTTTATCATGATGTGGGGCCATAGAAGTATGACACATGTTAAGGTTCGTTACGAAGGATCGCCATGCTTTTATGTTCGCGCCCCTGAAATCATCAGGGTCCTTTAATCCAAAGAGTTGATAATTCGAGCATCGTGCGCGGTGCTCTATAGTATCAACAACTAAACAGGACAAACAAATGACCCAAGCAACTAAAATAGCAAAGTTCATCGAAGCACACGGTTTTAAAGCACACATCAATGCTGACTGCATTTACTTCTTTGTACCTGGCACCAAAGCCGGCAACATTGCTTACGAACACAAATTTACGGTCACAACTCTTCGCGAAGCTGCACACGCACTTGGCTACTAAACAACCAACAACTAACAGGACAAACAAATGAACATACCCGAAATCAAAGCACAACTAGAAGCCATTACTTATGATGCCTTGCACTATGATACTGAGAGCCGCGAACATCAATGGCGCACTCAGGGGCTGAAAGTAATCGAGCGCGATGGTGTCCTTGTTATTAGCTCACCTGGGCACACCGTACTAGATAATAGTAGCGAAGAGGAGTTATCAGAGATGGGTGAG
>JAAGZL010000634.1 GCA_024206335.1 Gammaproteobacteria bacterium | reverse complement strand
TGCATCCAGCACACACTTTATTGCGCGCAGCACACACTTTAGTGTGTGCTGAGTGCATTAAGGTGTGTGCCGAGTGCATTAAAGTGTGTGCTGGGTGCATTAAAGTGTGTGCTGGGTGCATTAAAGTGTGTGCTGAGCGCATTAAAGGGTGTACTGAGTGCATTAAAGTGTGTGCTGAGTGCATTAAAGTGTGTGCTGAGTGCATTAAAGTGTGTGCTGGGTGCATTAATGTGTGTGCTGAGTGCATTAAAGCGTGGGCGGGGTGCATGAAGTGGGTGGTGAGTGGCTTAGAATGTGTGCTGAGTGCATTAAAGTGGGTGCTGGGTGCATTAAAGTGTGTGCTGAGTGCATTAAAGTGTGTGCTGAGTGCATTGAAGTGTGTGCTGAGTGCATTAAAGTGTGTGCTGGGTGCACTGAAGTGTGTGCTGAGTGCATTGAAGGGTGTGCTCGGTGGACGAAGGTGTGTGCTGAGTGCATGGAAGTGTGTGCTGAGTGCATTAATGTGTGTGCTGAGTGTATTAAGGTGTGTGCTGAGTGCACTAAAGTGTGTGATGAGTGCCTTAAAGTGTGTGCTGAGTGCATTAAAGTGTGTGCTGGGT
>JAAGZL010000633.1 GCA_024206335.1 Gammaproteobacteria bacterium | reverse complement strand
TATCACCAGCTCCGGCATCAGCAGGTCCGGGACCAGCCGCCGTAGCTTCTGTAATCGCTGCCGGGTCAAGCCCCGCAGCTACAGAGCCTGCTATAACATCACCACGCATTGCATCTGGCACAGAGTTGTACACGGCATTTGCTACTGCATTTACTTGGTCAGCTGGCACAGCATTCAATCCAGCAGAGATAATAGCGGCCCTTTCTGCAGCAGGCACCGCCTGAGCAGCTGCCGCAATAATTTGTGCTGCCAACGTTGGATTTCCCTGAACCGCAGCCTGTATCTCTGCTGCTGTTATGCCATCAGCCTGCATGGCAGTCACTATCTGCTGCACCTGTTCCTGGGCAGTAGGCTCAGCAAACAATGGGGCACTTAACGCTGTGCAGATAATCCCTGCGGACATAATGCTTAATAATTTCGTCTTCATTCACTGCATCCCTAAAATTACGAAGAAGTATAAAAACCCAATAAACTGCAAGTATAATATGGGATTACAGGGGTAAATGCAAACAAAAAATACCCCACATCGTTATCTGCATGCTACCCGATAACCCCTTATTTTTTAGTGGTGTACATAGCTCAGTAGGCCTGTTTACCAACGAATCCCTTTATAACCGTAAGGAAAATGATCTTTATATCTAACAATGAAGACCAGTTTCTGATGTACCAGAGGTCATATTCAACACGTTTTTCCATTTTATCCAGGGTGTCTGTTTCACCACGCCAACCATTGATTTGCGCCCACCCGGTAATGCCAGGCTTAACGGCATGGCGCAACATATAACCCTTTATCAGATCGCGATACTCTTCATTATGGGCCACAGCATGGGGTCGCGGCCCCACAATTGACATTTCACCAAACAAAACATTTAAAAACTGGGGCAACTCATCCAGTGATGTGCGCCGCAGAAAAGCACCTACCGGGGTTATCCTTGAATCATTACGCTTAGCCTGCACAATACGGTCACCATCGTCCTGTACCCGCATACTGCGAAACTTCCAGACATAAATCTCTTTCCCGTCAATACCATAGCGCCGCTGCTTGAACAGTGCTGGCCCGGAAGAGGTCAATCTAACTACTGTAGCAATAAGTAGCATTGGCAGCGCAATAATGAAAAGGATAACGCTTGCCAGAACAACATCCTGCATACGCTTTACCCAACCATCCACACCCAAAAATGGCGTTTCAAACACACTAACCATGTGCAACCCATCAAGACTGCTCCAATTGCCATGAAACAGACTGAATACAAAAAAATCTGGTACCAGGTAGACCGATGCAGTGGTATCCGCCAGTTGATCCACCATCTCTACAATCCTGGGTTGCGCGGTCAAAGGAAGCGTTATATAGATGAGATCAACCTCACCTTTCTTGGTTTTAGCCAGAAGCTGTTTAAAATCACCTTCAAGCGTTCCTTCCCAGTTTGTACGTTCTAAGGCCGGGGTTCTATCATCAAAAAAACCAACAAACTGCATGCCAAGCCAGGGTGAGCGTTTTATAGAATTAAACAGCTTTACCCCCATCTCACCCGCCCCAACCACAGCCACATTCCTTGTATTATGGCCAAGCGAACGCATATGCCCCAGGATTGTTCGCATTACCAGACGCGCCACACCCAAAAATAGTGGTGTAGTAAAAAACCAGCTATTAATAACCACGCGTGAGTAATCTGAGGAAACTTTTAAGCCATAGCCAATGAGAAGCAGGAGTGAAACCACACCCAACCACACAAGGACAATCCGAAGCAACTCCTGGAAAAGCGGCATGCCGCGCCACGAATGGTAGAGATAGCCCATCTCTGAAAGCAGCAAAAAAAGGATAACCCCCGCCAGACCAGCAAAGGCAAAAGACATATTCCAGCTTGTTGCCGGATATACCCAGACAGCAAGCATCAAAACAAGAAAAATAACTGCAGAATCAGCGATTTTTGAAAGAAAAACAACCAATTGGGTATTACGCAAACGGCCTTTGCTATGATTTTTATCCATGTCCAGACAACCAATTCTCAAACGAAATCAATTATTACTACTAGCAACATCCAATATTACAAGTATCAGCAACAATAATCATCTGGTTTTTTTACGGAAGTCGGGAGTCGGGAGTCATAAGTCATAAGTCACAAGTCGGAAGTCGGGAGTCATAAGTCACAAGTCATAAGTCACAAGTCATAAGTCATAAGTCACAAGTCACAAGTCATAAGTCACAAGTCACAAGACTCCCGACTTTAGACTCCCGACTTTAGACTCCCGACTTTAGACTTTAGACTTTAGACTCAAGACTTTAGACTTTAAGACTCCTGATTCAAAAACCCCAAAACCTCCGCCGTCTTCTCTCGCATCAAATCAACATCCCCCCGCGTCTCAACATTCAAACGAACCACCGGTTCTGTATTGGAACTGCGCAGGTTAAAACGCCAATCTTTCATCTCCATGCTGATACCGTCGGTATGATCTACAGAGAGTGCATCTGCCTGGTATCTTTCTAACACCTTCTGGATCGATGCTGCTGGGTGTTTGAGTTTGCTGTTGATCTCCCCGGGTGACGGATAGCGACTAATGCGCTCGTTCACCATCTCGGACAAGGGCTGCTTCTTGGATGAGATCAGTTCTGCCACCAGCAGCCAGGGGATCATGCCGCTGTCGCAGTAGAAGAAATCTCTGAAGTAGTGGTGCGCACTCATCTCACCACCATATACTGCATCTTCCTGGCGCATACGCTCTTTAATAAACGCATGCCCAGTCTTGGATTGCACGGCTTTACCACCATTAGCAGATACAATATCCAGTGTATTCCAGGTCAGGCGCGGGTCATGAATAATGCTGCTACCAGGTTTTTTCTCGAGAAATGCCTCTGCCAGAAGACCAACAATATAGTAGCCTTCAATAAATTGCCCATGCTCATCGAACAGAAAGCACCGGTCAAAATCACCATCCCAGGCTATCCCCATATCAGCCCCATGCTGAAGCACTGCATCTGTAGTCACCTGACGGTTTTCATGCAAAAGAGGGTTAGGAATACCATTCGGGAAGGTACCATCTGGCTCATGATGGATCTTGATAAATTCAACTGGTATATCGTTGGTACTGAAACGCCGCTCAATGGCATCGATCACATGCCCTGCCACCCCATTCCCAGCATTCACCACCAGTTTCAGCGGGCGTAATTTATCCGCCTGGATATAACCCAATAGATGCTCAATATATGCATCCTTTACAGAAATCTCTTCGTAGCGACCAAGATTCACTTCAACAGGCGCAGAAAAACTGTTCGCACGGGTCAAACGCTCAATCTCATCCAAACCGGTATCACCACTGATAGGCCTGGACCCCTCACGCACCATCTTCATACCGTTATAGTCTTTCGGGTTATGGCTGGCTGTAACCATAATACCGCCATCAATATCTAAATGAGCAGTAGCAAAATAGATCTCCTCCGTACCACAAAGCCCAATATCCAGCACATCCACACCAGAATCCCGCAAGCCATTACTCAACGCCAGCTTCAACGATTCCGTAGAGAGCCGCATATCCCCACCCACAACCACAGAAGAAGGCTCAAGAAACTGCGCATAAGCCCGACCGATACAGTACGCAATATCCTCATTCAATTCAGAACCCAGCTGCCCACGAATATCGTAAGCTTTGAAACAGCCCATTTTTTTCATCAAAATCACCTTTGGGAAATTGGAAGTCGTAAGTCTTAAAGAAGTCGTAAGTCTTAAAGAAGTCTTAAGTCGTGAGTCTTAAGTCTTAAAGAAGTCGTGAGTCGTGAGTCTTAAGTCAAAAAACCGTTTGATCCGCTCTTGACTCAAGACTCAAGACTTTGTTCACGACTTCCGACTCCCGACTTCCGACTCCCGACTTCCGACT
>JAAGZL010000632.1 GCA_024206335.1 Gammaproteobacteria bacterium | reverse complement strand
TCTATGCCGACAAGGTGAGCGGCAGACTACTGGGAGGCACTCTGGTCTGCGCCAATGGCGAAAACCTGGCCCACCTGCTGGCCTGGTGTATCCAACAGGGCCTGACCGTAGGCGAGCTGCTACAGATGCCATTCTACCATCCAGTGATTGAAGAGGCCCTCCAGGCCGCACTCAATGACCTGTATGAAAAAGTAGAGTGCAAAAACCCAGGGCCCATCACCGAACTTGCTCCCCTGGTCTGAGACAATTGATTGATTAAACACAGTGGCTAGATAGCAATATACAGCCACCCCTAACCGCAGCATCCGGATAATTATTAACATGGCTCAATACATCTACACCATGAACCGGGTCGGCAAGATCGTGCCGCCCAAGCGTCAGATCCTTAAAGACATCTCCCTCTCCTTTTTTCCCGGCGCCAAGATCGGCGTACTGGGACTGAATGGCGCCGGTAAATCCACCCTGCTGCGCATCATGGCCGGGCTGGATACCGAGATCGAGGGTGAGGCCCGCCCCCAGGCCGGGATCAAGGT
>JAAGZL010000631.1 GCA_024206335.1 Gammaproteobacteria bacterium | reverse complement strand
TAGTATCGGCGAATCCGATCTGAAGAATTACGCGGAAATAACCCATGGTTTCGATACCGTGAAAATACGACGCTCCTTCACCTGGTCGGACCGGATCATCATTATCCTGGGTTTAGCTGCTTCGGCTGTCTTGATCTATGTTCTCTACGGTTAAACATCGCCAATTCAGCCTGCCACGACCTGGCAAATAGCACCCCGGCTCAGTACCCTTGACCTACCCCCTGATCGTGTTATTCTCGGTTTGAATACGCGGACAAATAGGTTATGATCTCCGGTATATTTTTGGCACGGTCACTCACTTCGAGCTCATCTTGATTATTTTCCAGGGGACTCGCTTTTGATAGGGGCTATAGGCACTAATTGGGTCTTTTTTGAAAATATCTGGCTGAGGGGCCAATCACCAGCCTCTACTGTTCCCAACCCCTAAAACTACTAACAAACCCTACTGCTTGGTATTAGTATTTATGCGTTCATTCCTAAGCCACGCTCCTTTTTTGAAGACGACAGTGGCGGGACTATTGCTGTGGCTTGCTTTTCTGACGCCGTCAAGAGCGCTGGATCTCACAGTGATGGTTGTCGTCTCGATTAGGGCTCACCCGGAAGTAAGATGTAAAGTTCAGGCGTATCGACGCGTCCTCACCGACCTTACCGTGGCCGAGAGCGGCTGGCGCCC
>JAAGZL010000630.1 GCA_024206335.1 Gammaproteobacteria bacterium | reverse complement strand
CCTCGAATGAACAGCTGAACCCAAAGCCGGTGATCACGGGCAACAGCCTTTATGACAACACGTCCTATAACTATTCCGCACGATCTTATGCGAATGCCGCGGGCACCGTATTGGATGCCACGGGTAACTGGTGGGGCAGTGCGGACGCGGGTGTGATAGCCGCGAAGATTTATGACCACAGTGACCAAAGTTCCAGCCCGGTTGTTAACTTTGGTGGTTATCTGAATGGTGACGGTGGCAATCCGGCGAGCACACTGACACCAGTGGTGGGGCCGGTCACCGGCACCCTGTCAGCAGGTGGGTATGAAGTATTAGGTGTGCTGATCGTGCCAGCAGATCAGACCCTGACCATCCCGGCAGGAGTAATGCTGTCATTTGCTGCGGGTGCCCAGTTACAGGTGTATGGAGAACTGGTCATTCAAGGCGATGTTGATAACCAGGTGCTGCTGACCAGTGCGGCAACGAGCCCTGCAAAGAAAAACTGGAAAGGGATTGTGGTACAAAACGGTGCCACAGTATCACTGGACCATGTGATCGTGGGGTAGGGGAACAGGGCGATTGATCTATACAAGGTCACGGGTGCTACGGTCACGGTAAGCAACAGTGAACTGAGAAGCAGCGAAACAGGGGTGTATATAAATAGTGGTGATACTACAAAGACGAAAACGAATACAAGGCTGACGGATAACAGCACTGGGGTTTACATGAGGAGCTCTGGTACGGCACCAACCATAACAGGCTCCACCCTGACGGCAAACCAATACGGCGTGTATCTGCAAGGCTCCGCCTCGAATGAACAGCTGAACCCAAAGCCGGTGATCACGGGCAACAGCCTTTATGACAACACGTCCTATAACTATTCCGCACGATCTTATGCGAATG
>JAAGZL010000629.1 GCA_024206335.1 Gammaproteobacteria bacterium | reverse complement strand
TTTGCACCGCTGCTACAAAGGGTACTTTGTTTTCTGAGCCGCGCCCAGGCTTGCCCTCGTGCTCCCCGCCTAAGTAAGCATCGTCAAGTTCTACGCGGCCTATCAGGCGCCGAGGGGCTTCTCTCTGCACCATAACCTCCTGCAGCTTGTGCTTGAGTGTCCACGCCGTTTTATAGCTAACCCCTACCATTCTCATCCGCTCCAACGCGGCAATGGCGTTCTTACTTGGGGTCCTTAAAAACATAGCCAGGAACCATTTTGTCAGTGGTAGTTTAGTGGATTGAAATATGGTTCCAGCAATTGAGGAGCACTGATAACCACAGCCTAAACACTCCCATAGCCTCCACCCATTATGGGTTACGGATGCCCGCGTCCCGTCACAGCGGGAGCATGAAAATCCACCGGGCCATCGCGATTTTACAACAGCGTCTTCACATTGCTCGACAGTGCCATAATTTTTATGAAACTCATCGAATGACATGCCTTTTTGAAACTGAATTTTGTTCATGCACATTTTTTACTTACCCCGCAGGCCATATATCCTTATACTGTATGCATATACAG
>JAAGZL010000628.1 GCA_024206335.1 Gammaproteobacteria bacterium | reverse complement strand
GGGCGCATCGCCGAGGTTCACGAAAACGGCACACTTCTGGCAAGCTACACCTATAACGCGCAGGGCCAGCGGGCGATCAAGACCACCCCGGTGGGCACCACCTACTATCTGTATGACACCGGTGGCCAGTTACTCGGTGAAAATAGAATTTATGGGGTCAAGCATTGATATAATCTCTTTACTGATTTATCAATCAATGCATTTTTGTCTCGATACCTTTGTAATTTGTAGACAGCCTGGCTTACCCCGGATATGTGTGTCAAACCAAACTCTCCGGAAATCCTGCTAAGTGTCGCCTGACTGAGTTCACGACATAAATAGAGTGCAACCCATCTCGGTATATTTCTACTACCTCGACCCCGGCGCGATTGTCTGATTTCCTGTATATCCACATCAAAATCCTCCGCCACGGTAACTATTATTTTCTCGATACTCGGGAAGTTACCCTGATATCGATCAATCAGGTGCTTTTTCTCATCATGCTCCTCCTTGATCTGCTCAATAAAAAGTTCCTTACCCAGAATAGCAGCCTGCCTTGTCTTACTGTAGAAACTTTCCGTTTCAGCGTCTGTCCCGGACTCTACGTATCGGGCATATGCCATGTAGCGTTGCTTCGCCCCTAACAGGTCAAAAATAAGATCACGCTGTAACCAGTCTGGGTTACTGACTTTGTTAAGATATGCTGGATAGCTAGACCAGGGGTAGTCTTCCAGTTTCTCGACTAACGCGCGCTTCGTTTCAACCGGGTTACGATGAATATAACGGCTCAATTGCAGGCCGTAAGCATCTGCCTCCACCAGTATGGATTGATATCGCCCTCTAAAAAGGGAGCCATCTGTTTTTCTCAACTTATTATAGCGTTGCGTATATATGCCATTGATATGGCGCATACACCGATCCAGATTTGCCAGTGGTGTTTTCACGAATAAATGATAATGATTGCCCATTAAACAATAGGCCATAAT
>JAAGZL010000627.1 GCA_024206335.1 Gammaproteobacteria bacterium | reverse complement strand
TGCGGCCATACGTATCGGGGCGGAGATCACCAGGACCCTGCATGCCGCCGGCATGGACACCGTGATCCACTACCGCAACTCGAAGTCTGCCGCAGTAAAACTTCAGCAAGAGCTGGAGCACCAGCGCCCTGATTCAACCCTGCTACTGCAGGCCGACCTGACAGATACCGCAGCACTCCCGGCAATGCTGAAACAGATTCAAAACTGGCGGGGACAACTGGACCTGCTGGTAAACAACGCCTCCAGTTTTTACCCAACACCCTTGGGTGAATGCAGCATGGAACAGTGGGATGAACTTATGGGTTCCAATCTAAAGGCGCCCTTCTTCCTGGCCCAGACCATGGCACCGATGCTGAAACAGAACCGGGGTAGCATAATCAACCTGGTTGACATCCATGCCAAGCGCCCCCTGGCCGGACACGCCATCTACTCCATCGCCAAGGCTGGCAACGCCATGATGGTGAAGGCCCTGGCCCGCGAATTGGGACCGGAGATACGAGTCAACGGGATAGCGCCCGGGATAATCCTCTGGCCAGAGGCAGATCTGGATGAGTCGGCAAAGAGTGAGGCCATCGCCAGAACCGCCCTGAAGAACACGGGTCACCCAGACGACATTGCCCGCACCCTACTGTTTTTGGCTCGTAATGCAGATTACATCACCGGACAGATCATAACCGTGGATGGCGGGCGTACGCTTCAGCAGTAGCACTCCACACATCTGTAGCCCTACTGATGCCGGTCTGTTTTTGCCAGCTGTTGATCATGCATCTTGGCCAGCGCCAGCAACGCGACCACCGAGCCCAGAAGCGCCAACCCCATATCCGACTGGGTATCCCACACATACCCCTGGGTCCCCAGGAATGCCTCCGCCCCCTCTCCGGACAAAACAGCAACCCACCACTCGATCAGTTCGTAGAAGGCGCTGAATGCCAGGCAGATGGATATCACATATAGATTTAACCAGCCCCGGCCGTTAACCGCCTGCTTTCTGATCAGGATCTCTCTAGCAATGATCGCCGGCACGAACCCCTGAACAAAGTGCCCC
>JAAGZL010000626.1 GCA_024206335.1 Gammaproteobacteria bacterium | reverse complement strand
GTAAACGGACTGAATGCCGGACTGCTCAAGGATAACGGCATCTACTTCGACTGGGTGCATGATCAGACCCCATACATCAACACCGCCATCGACACGGTACAGACCAACCTGATGATCGGCGGCATCCTGGCCATCACCGTGCTGCTGCTGTTCCTGCGTTCGGTAAGTTCCACCCTCACCGTGGCCATCGCCATACCCATCTCGGTGATGGGCACCTTCTTTTTCATGTATCTGTTTGACCGCAACATCAACGTCATGAGTCTGGCCGGCATCACCTTTGCGGTGGGTATGCTGGTGGATAACTCCATCGTGGTGCTGGAGAACATCGACCGCCACCGGCGCATGGGCAAGAACCCGTTCCTGGCCTCCTACGACGGCACCCGTGAGGTATGGGGTGCGGTACTGGCCTCCACCGTTACCACCGTTGCGGTATTCCTGCCGGTGCTGTTTATCGAGGAAGAGGCGGGACAGCTGTTCCGCGACATCGCCATTGCCATCACCTTCTCCATCCTGATCAGCCTGTTCGTATCGGTGTCGGTAATACCCGCCGTAACCAACAAATTCTATGGCATGAGCAAAAATGGAGCGAAGGAACGGGTTGCCACCTCGGATGACGGCAACTGGTTTGTGCGCATGGTTATGTTTCTGTCCAGGACCACGCTGAAAAACAGTTTTACCCGTATCCTGACCGTGGCCGTGTTCACCACCGCCTCCATCGTAGCGGTTATGAGCCTGTTGCCCAAGGCGGAGTATCTGCCCCAAGGCAATCGTAATCTGATCCTCAACATCCTGGTGCCACCACCGGGTTACTCGGAACAGAAACGCCAGGAGATAGGCGAATACATCGCTGAACGCACTGCGCCCTACCTGGTAGAAGACGGCAAGGATGGGGTGCCACAGATCCAGAACATCTTTTATGTGGCATCCGATCTGGTGACCCTGTTTGGCGGCACCAACAAACATGTAACCGAAGCACGCAAGATGATGCCGCTGTTCACCGAGATCATGAACTCCATCCCCGGCATGTTTGGGGTGAGTATCCAACGCGGCATTTTTGAGTCCGGCATCGGCAAGGGCAGAACGGTGGATGTAAACATCTCCGGCAGTGACAACCAGGAGATAGTGAATGCCGCCCGCATAATGTTCGGCGCCATCAGTGCCGCCATCCCCAAGGCCCAGGTACGCCCGGTACCATCCCTGGAGATCAGCTACCCCGAGGCCAACCTGATCCCAGACCGCTCTCGGGTGGTAGCCAACGGCCTGTCGGAGCGGGATCTGGGTATCTATGTAGATGTACTGATGGATGGCCGCAAGATCGGCGAGTACAAACCGGATGGCAGCAAGGTGATGGATATGGTGGTCACCAGCGGCGACCAGAGCGCAGACACCCCAGAAGAGCTGCTGGATAAGGTTATTGCCAGCCCCTATGGAGAGCTGGTGCAGGTAGGTAGTCTGGCCCGACTGGAGTACGGCCAGGGCATGACCCAGATCGACCACCTGGAGCGCAAGCGCACCATCCGCCTGGAGGTGACACCACCCGCTGACGTAGCCCTGCAGACGGCGATGGAACTGGTATCCGAGCAGCTGGCTCCCCAGTTGCAGAAAGAGGGGAAGCTAAAGGGGGTCCAGATATCAATCGGTGGCAATGCCGACAAGCTGACCGAGACCAGAATCGCCCTGCAGTGGAACTTACTACTGGCGATTGTAATCACCTACCTGCTGATGTCCGCCCTATTCGGCAACTACATCTACCCCCTGATCATCATGTTCTCGGTACCATTGGCGGCGGCCGGTGGCTTCATGGGGCTAGCACTGGTAAATCAGTTTGTGGCTCAGCAGCACTTCGATATCCTGGTAATGCTGGGGTTCATCATCCTGGTGGGCACGGTGGTGAATAACGCCATCCTGATCGTGCATCAATCCCTGAACAACGTGCGTTTTGAGGGACAGCAGGGAGTGGAGGCGGTATTGCACTCGGTGCGTACCCGAATTCGTCCCATCTTCATGAGCACCACCACCAGCCTGTTTGGGCTACTACCATTGGTGTTGGCTCAGGGCTCTGGCACTGAACTCTATCGCGGACTAGGTGCAGTTATCCTGGGGGGACTGGCCATCTCAACCCTGCTCACCCTCTTTGTAGTACCGGCACTATTGGCCTTTCTGATCCGGTTTGAAGAGCCTAGGATTGACCACTCAAAAGAGGTATAACCTGCAAGACAGAAACTCACATTAGTGGCATGCGGCGGTCATACTAAACACCTTCACCAACATCATATCTTTGCCATTGAGGACCACCTTAATTAGATATCCCATCTGTTTTGACCTATCTAAATAACAAAAAAACTCGGAAGATGAACCTGGGTAATAACTACCTAAACCAGCTTGAGAAACCAGATAAAATATGCTCAAGTGCATAATACACCTGACAATACCGATATATATATCAGGCCATAACATAATAATATTTACACGCTACAAAAGTGAGGAAGAGATGAAACTAGAGTCCCTGGCGTTGCACCATGGGTATGAATCGGAGCCAACCACCAAGGCTGCTGCCGTACCTATCTATCAGACCACATCCTATACATTCAACGACACCCAGCACGGCGCCGACCTGTTTGACCTGAAGGTGGCAGGCAACATCTACACCCGCATCATGAACCCGACTACCGCTGTGCTTGAAGCCCGAATTGCAGAGATGGAGGGTGGCGTTGGCGCCCTGGCAGTAGCATCCGGCATGTCCGCCATAACCTACAGTATTCAGTGCCTCACCCGTGCCGGGGATAACATCGTCAGCACCTCCCAGCTATATGGCGGCACCTACAACCTGTTCGCGCACACCTTCCCGCAACAGGGTATAGATGTACGCATGGCCTCATATGATGACTTTGACGGCCTGGAAAAACTTGTCGACGATAAAACCAGGGCCATCTTCTGCGAATCCATCGGCAACCCAGCCGGCAACGTTGTGGACATAGAGAGGCTGGCCGAGATCGCCCACCGTCATGGCGTGCCACTTATCGTAGATAACACGGTACCCACCCCGTTCCTGTGTCGCCCATTCGAGTTCGGGGCGGATATTGTCATCCACGCCCTGACCAAATTTATCGGCGGTCATGGAACCACCATTGGCGGCATAATCGTTGACTCAGGAAAGTTTGACTGGGCAGCCCACAAAGAGCGCTTCCCAATGTTCAACGAACCGGATCCTTCTTACCACGGTGTTGTTTACACTGAGGCCTTGGGACCAGCTGCTTTTATCGGCCGCTGTCGGGTAGTTCCTCTACGCAACACCGGAGCTGCTCTCTCCCCCCATAGTGCATTTCTGATCCTGCAGGGACTGGAGACCCTGGGCCTGAGAATGGAGCGCCACGGCGAGAACACCCTCGCACTGGCCAATCATCTAAAGAAGCATCCCAAGGTTAGCTGGGTCAACTACGCAGGACTGGAAGAGAGCCCGCACTATGCCACCTGTCAGAAGATTACCGGAGGGAAAGCATCCGGCATCCTTAGTTTTGGCATCAAGGGCGGAAGCGAGGCCGGAGGCCAGTTTATTGACGCCCTGCAGATGATCCTGCGACTGGTGAACATTGGCGATGCAAAATCGCTCGCCTGCCACCCCGCATCCACAACCCATCGCCAGCTAAATCCAGAAGAGTTACAAAGTGCCGGGGTATCAAAAGATCTGGTACGGATATCTGTTGGCATCGAACATATTGACGACATCCTTGCCGACATTGATCAGGCACTGGACAAGGTAACCACAAGCTGAATCACTGGTTCCGCCGGTGGGGCCGGCGGAACCAGTGATCTACAGGAAGAGTAATGACTAACAAAACACACACCACCCTGCTCATCTTTTTCATACTCCTGACCATCTCAGGCAGCAGTTTCGGACAGATTTACAAATGGGTAGATGAAGCAGGAGAAACCCACTTTTCCAACAGTCCACCGACAAGAGGTAAGGCCGAGATTGTGAAACCAAAGATAAACACCTACACCAGCCGCAAACTACCAGACTCGGATAACACCAAACCCGGAAACAAAAAGTCACCACGAAAAAGCGTAATCATGTACAGCGCGGTCTGGTGCGGGATATGTAAAAATGCCAAACGATATTTCAACCAGAACGGGATTGCCTTCAAGGAGTACGATATCGAAACCAGCGCAAAGGGACGGCGCGACTACAAAAAACTCAGGGGAAGAGGAGTACCCATTATACTGGTGGGTAAAAAGAGGATAAACGGCTTTACTCCAAAATCGTTCAAGGCCCTATATGATGGCTGAAAAAACCATTATTACCAGCAAATTACAGACACTCACTGCCATCCTTCCACAGACTGTTTATTGCCATTTGGCATAAATAAATCACCATCATCACAAATGACCGCTATAATTTAACTAATCTAGTGGCTTCACCACCGGCTGTTTGGCCACCTCCCTCACATACTTGTAACTCCATTAATAAGGAGGCAGCACGATATGATTAAAGTAAAAGATATCATCGCAAACAAGGGAAGCAAAATATGGTCCGTTGGTTTAGATGAAACAGTACTTGAAGCGCTTGAGTTGATGGCAGAAAAAGAGATTGGTGCCCTACTGGTGACGGATGGCGACAGAATAAAGGGCCTGTTTTCTGAACGCGACTATGCCCGTAAAGTAATATTAAAGGGACGCTCATCACAAAACACAAACATAAGTAAAGTAATGACCAATCAGGTGATATGCATCTCACCCGAACATTCAGCAGAACAGTGCATGGCCTTGATGACAGAAAAACACATTCGGCATCTCCCGGTTATGGATAACGATAGGTTGCTGGGGTTGGTTTCTATCGGCGACCTGGTTAAGTCGATTATTTCTGACCAACAATCCACCATCGAAGTGCTGGAAAAATACATCACCAGCTAATACTCCTCAACGTGACTATATTGAAAAACCAAACACCTACTTTGGTTTGCACCAGAAATATGTAATGATCAGCGCATACCTGATAATATCTTAAGTAACTAACCGGCATTCAAGATGCAATGATCGATACAATGGCAAACATAGAAGGCTAGCATGTCAAGATATACCACCATTCTGATCATAACCATCCTGCTCATTCTGGTGATGATTGATCCTGCATTGGCCGCAAATAAATTCACCAGGATCGGTGGCGGCGTATCTGGCTCCAGCACTGAAAAACTTCAAGTTCTCAAGGAGATCGGAGGAATCTTTGGTGGTTTTCTTATCCTCCTGGGAATCGCCTCATTCCTCACCAGAGGCCGGTTTGAAGGACTGGTTGGGATGGTAACCGGAGAGAGATTTGAGGCCATTACAGTGATACCCATCATATTAATCATCCTGGGCGTACTAATGGTGACCATCTACTTCATCTAGTGGGCCATCATGATCCAAACATCTGCTACAAAAAACAAGCTGCACTATATTATTTGTCTAATTTGGTTGCTGCTTTCGCCCCAGGCTCAGGGCCTGCCACCCCTGCAGATGTTTGTGGATGTAACCCCTCCTCACGGCATACTGCGTCCACCACCCGGGACCTATGCCGGACCTGTCACCATCAACAAACCCCTAACCCTGGATGGTGGCGGCCGGGTAACCATTGACGGCGGCGGCCAGGGCACGGTACTGCATATACGTGCCAGTGGCTCGGTGGTGCGAGGAGTGCATCTGACCAACTCCGGTGACTCCCACAATGGACTGAATGCCGGCCTGATGCTGGAGGCCAATGACACCCTGATCGAGAACAACATCATAGATAACTCACTGTTTGGGATTCACATCAAACAGAGCAATAACAACACCATCCGCGCCAACCAGATCTCATCCAAAGGTGACGAGCCCAGCCTGCGCGGTGACGGCATCCGCATGTGGTACAGCAGGGGTAACCTGATTGAAGACAACCACTTTGACCGGATTCGGGATCTGCTCATCACCAACTCACTGGACAACCGGATCATCGGCAACCGGATATCCAACAGCCGCATGGGCATGGAACTGGTGTTCTCACCCAACAACAAAATCATAGACAACCGCATAAGCCACAACAACAGCGGCATCGCAATAATCTACTCCAACGGACTCCTGCTTCAGGGCAACCACATCTTGCACCTGCGCAACATCACTGGCTCCGCCTTATCCATTAAAGACAGCTCCCAGGTGGTAATAACACAAAATCAAATCATCCACTGCGCCATGGGTATGATAGCCAACGCCCCGATCCACCCCGAGAACATCATATTTCTGGATAACAACCTGTTTGCTTACAACGATATCGCCATGTATTTTCACGGAGAGAAAGGCGGACACCTTCTACACAATAACCGCTTTAATAACAACAACACCGAGATACTGGTAAGCTCCCACACCAGCGCTCTGGACAACGACTGGCGTGGAAACTACTGGGACAGATATGAGGGTTTCGACCAAAATGGGGATGGCATTGGCGACACACCCCACTCCATCCTGCTCTATTCAGACCGCATCTGGATGGACCGTCCCATGACCAAATTCTTTCGCAGCTCCCCTGCCCTGGAACTAGTGGACTTCGTGGAACGTCTGGCTCCATTCTCCACCCCCAGACTGGTACTCAGGGACCCCTCACCGCGAGTGTCTGACACCCCTGACAAACCACCGCCGCCCCATTAACTCCCGCTCCCTGGGAAGAATGGACCGTAATTAGATACTTCTATTGTCTATCAAATCACTGACGGTTATTTCACATATGAAATATATAGGCTCAGCACCAGTGTTTGAAAGTTAACGGGACAGCAGTACTAACAAATGGCCCTTGCAGATAGCAACCCAGATCTGGCCTAACAATGGAAGAAAAGGGAACAAAATACAGTTACTGTCACAGAACCGTAGCCTGTTTTATTCTCAATATGCCAGATAACCATCAGAGAGACACAGAAAGAAAAACACCGACAACCAGTTACCCGGCTATCAGACAGTACGTCTAATAAGTTCAATGCTATCGCTGATATATTCCTGAAATTTTGGCAAAAACGATCTGGATAATATTATAACCTGACGACGTTTATCTGAAGAGTCACTAATTTTTTCAAGAACGCCATCATCTATCAGGTTGGTGATCCTGGAATTAACGGTGGACCTTGCAGCTGCAAGGCTTACATATAGATCAGAGATATACAGTTTCTCCTCGGCCAGCTGGCTCTTTGCAGCCAGAAAAATAATCATCCAGCTGATATCTTCACCATTTGTCCTGTTAACCAGCAAATCTCTTTTCTCAAACTCTGCCAAACAGAAATCCACGTAATCGACCAAACACTTTTCACTTACACCGGACTGATCATGAGAATCTGCACTGTTTGCAGCTATGTATTTATTACTATTTTCCTGCTGGCTTGATGCCTGATAGCTGAAGTTTTTTATTGCATCTATGATGGCATCAACATACACCTGTGAATCACATAACGAAACATAGACATTAAAATGTCTGTCAGCACTATCTGAAAGTGCTCTGAAGATGGCATCAAATTTGGCATTAAAGAAAGAGGAGGTGCGTGAAACACCGGAGAGCATGGAATTAACATGGGCGGCCAACAGCATCAGATCCACCGGTTTTCTGAAGCAGTTACTTGCCCCACCATTCAGCCGTTTTATCTGTTCATCCTTGGTTGCATTACCACTCAGGAAGATAAAAGGAATCATCCCGAGTTCCGGATCTGAATGTTGCAGACGTTCAAATAGCTCATCACCAGACATCTTTGGCATGCTGATATCGCAGATAATGAGGTCTGGACGTTTGGCCTTGATCAGGTCCAGACCGATATCTCCATCCTCGGCATCGAAGACCTGATGACCATCCATTTCCAGCACATCCCTGAGCATATCCCGCACACCCAGCTCATCATCAATAACCGCTATTTTCAACTTCGTCCCCTGAAAGTCCTATCAGTTAGATAGTTACCATATCTCTCTTATTTAGCAAGTATTTTTCGGTTCAAAATTCGAACGTAAATACTCATTTTTTCCATATACGGTTATGCGGTGGATTGGAAGATATCCCATGGTTGGATGCGTAAAAGATATGGAGGCAACTGCCACACTCCAGTCTGTTATTGGGAATCACATTCACCTTCTAGTAATGAATGGATCAATGCCAGCAAAGCGGCATTTATAACTGGATCTATACAGTGCTCCTTCGGCATCAGAACCAAACATATTTAACTGGCACTTAAAATATGGTATAAATATTTCAAATCTCAATAACATACATACCCATGATATATAGGGTAATACGGCTCGTTACCAACACTTAAAGGAGGTTGACCGTGAACAACTATATTAATAATTCAGCGTTTACATTACTGGTTTTATTTCTTGCAAGCCCGGCAGGCGCTGCAGTCTTTAATAATAACTGGCAATCAAGCCTAGGTGGCACAACCTTCAGTGACGCTACGACCAATGGCAACAGGCATAGCTGTAGCGGTGATAGTTGTTGGACAATTACTCCCGGCGCAGACAATTACTATCAAGAATCCTACGAACGCCCTACAAGTGACATGGATGAGTCATATGGTGGAGCGCCAGCCGCTAAGAAGTACTACCAATATCTCGATATCAAAACAGGTCAGGTCGCTTTCGACAACGTCAATAAACATGCGTACTTCTCAATCGATCTGGTTGGCCAATACGAAGTAGACCAATCAGGCTCTCTTAGTCACAAGGGATTTGGTGAGTTTTACCGGATCCGTGTTGCAGACAACACAGATTTCGCCAATGGCTACATGTTCGGGGTAAAAGACCCTTACGGCAATGGTGTTGGTTCCACCTTTAACGGCTCGAATAATAGTAAAACCACCCAGTCCTGGATAGACAAAGGTACTCCAGTTACCGGCACAGGCCTTACTACCACCAACGAAGGCACAAGCGGTTACACCCAGCATACCAGTGAGGGAGACACCAGCGCCATCCAGTCCCGAATCGTTGGAAACTCGGTGCAGATAGCCATCGCTTTTGGTGATCTTGGTATTGACAAGGACTTCTTCTACAACATCATTTTTGAGGCTAATAAGGGCCTCACTGACCCTAGTAACTCTTTCTGGAATGATGAGTATTCTCTAGATGAAGCCGGGTCGCCATACGATCTTTCCAACCCGGTCGAGAACATATACGAGCTTGACACCATGATCAGTGCCATACCCATCCCTGCCACTGTCTGGCTATTTGGATCTGGCATCCTAGGCCTTATTGGCTTCTCCCGGCGCAGAAAACCAGCAAGTCTTTAATCTTGCAACGCCTTTGGGGACATCCAGGCCCCAAAGGCATCAATCTTCGACCACTTGGTTTTGCCACTACTGCCGTATCCACCAGACCTCGTTTCACTCTCCGTTGCCTACGGCATGGAATAGAACATCGAAAGGGATCTAACTCTCTTCCCCCTGACCATCAGTTGGTTTCTGACTAAATGGTGATCGCTTCTCCCCGCTGTAGTATGGTTTCCACCAGCGGATACAGACCGGCACTGCCACGTTAAGCCAGAAGGCGGTAAACATAAGGGTATAGAAGGCCTCGGTACTCAGAATCTGATTTTCAGTATAGGCCATATCCATCACCACAAATGCAAGCTCTGCACGGCCCAGCATACCAAAGCCAATCATCATCCCCTCATCCATACTAAAACCGCCGGTATAGCGTGCCGCCACTGCTGCGGATATGACCTGAGCAAAAAAGATGCTTATGGTCAGAATTATCGCTTCATCCATAATGGAGAAGAATATTGCAGGGTCAAAAATCAGCTTGGTACCGAGGGTGACAAAAAACACCGGCCCAACCCAGGAGTAGGCCACGCTCTCAATAACCCCCCGGGTACGGATGTACAAGGACATCTCAGGTTTTTTATTGAGATGAAAATACTCATCCTTCAAGATCAGTCCCGCCATATAGGCCCCCACGGCCGGATGAAATCCGAACTCATGCGCCAGCAGACCAACCGACACCGCAAGCAACAACAGCATAAGAGTGGCATGTTCACCCTTGGCAGAGAGCAGCAGATGCCGCATATGAAATCGGCCGATGATGGGTATCTTCTTCAGTGGGCCCTCATTGGCAGAGAACAGCCAGCCACCCAACAGGGTGACGATCAAGAAGAACGTTATGGCCTTGAGCACAATCATACCTACGCCGGCAATGGAGACAGTAGCACCCCCGATTGCCAGGGGAATCAGGATTGCAACCATAGCCAGGGAGGCGATATCGTCCAACACCGCTGAGGTCATTATGCCGATCGCAGCCGGCGTGCGGTTCAGACCCTCATTGCGCAGGGTGACCATGGTCAGCGAGACCGCGGTGGCGGTCATGGCCAGACCACACATGATGGCGATATTGGTGTCATGCCAGAAGTAGATGGCGACTGAGTATGCCGCAATAAAGGGCGCTAGCGCACCAAACAGGGCGATCCCCCAGCTACGCTTAACACTCTTCAAAAATGCACTGGAGTTCTCCTCAAACCCCAGGGCAAACATGATCACGATAATACCCAGTTCGGAAAATATCTTTATGAAGGGCGTGGTCTCATGTGGCAACACCCCGATATTAACCAGGAGTGCGCCAAAAAACAGAAACCATAACACCGGGGTAAGCCTGGTCTTGCGGGCGAGAAACCCAGCAATCAATACCACAACCCAGATCAGAACCAGATATCCAAGATCTTGCATTTATTTCCCCTTAATGTAAGACGCACTCTTATGTTACTAGCGGCGCCAACCAGGAAATATTGAGGAAAATCTGTCTATCACTTAATGCCTCACAACAGGGCAAAACCGCTTCAGCCCTGTCGCCGCTGCATCCGGTGCAGTACTCTCCAGAATGTCCCTTCCGGGCGCGCCTCACCCGTTCGGATATAACTCAAGACATTCTCATTTAGTATGGCCCAACTCATCTTGCTTCTGGCAGAACTCTTACCACAAAACAGCAGCCGGTCCCCTTTTTTTATGTTCTGTTGCGACTCAGGCAGAAGGACTCGCGTATCCCGGCGCACGTGCATCAGGGCAATACATGATAACTGCAGCTTCCGGTCCCTGGGCGATAACAGCATCTCACCCAGGGTCAGGCTATCACCTGCATCAATCGCTATGCAGAAGGCAGGTGCGCTCTCCTCATCGATCTCGAGTTCCCATACCACTGGGGTTTCCACGTCCACCATCGCAACTATACGGCTTACCAGTTCACAGGCCCAGGCATCATCATTGAACAGGGCCAACCCCAGGAAGTCTGACAACAGCGGCGTAGATAGAAGCATGCGAATTCTGTTGGCTACAATAAGGCTTGGATGCATGAGCATATCCTCATCCACCGCATCAAACAGGGCGTAGTTCTCCTGTCTATTCTGGCGCGCAATAATAAACAGTTCCGGGTTGAGCTCCCGCGCAGTCATGATGATCGAAAGGTTGTTTACATCATCATCAGTACCGGCCACCAGACCGATCGCCGTCTCCACACCGGCCTCTTTCAGGGTTACCGCCTCGGTACCGCGACCCTTGATACACAAGGCCTTGGGCTGACCGGTCTTTTCCGGCTGCATCTCAATCACTACGGCCTCAATCCCCTCATCCTGCAGGCGTTTAAACACCGCCTTGCCAAAGCGACCATAACCACAGACAATCCAGCACCCGCCCTTGGGCGGATACACCGGCTCATCCAGCTGCTGTCTGGGATGGCCGGAAAGCCACTCCTGGATCAGATAGAGACAGGGCGCCTGAAAGGCGGTGGCCAGATAGAGTGAAAACAGATCAAACGGGTCAACGATATGGTCGGTGCCGAATGAGTCCATATTGGCTTCTACATCATGGGAGTCGGCACGACAGATAACCTTGGTCTCTTTGTGCAACAGCTTGGTGGTAATAGCCACCTTTAGGTTAAGTTCGTTATCATTGGAGAGCGCCACCACCCCGGTACATAAAGGATGCCGCAGTCCCGCCTTGAGCATATGTTCCGGGTTTCCTGCATCACCGCACAACCCCGGGACAAACTGACGCAGATTTTCCATGCGCAGGGTATTTATCCGTTCCCACTTCTCTTCCACCACTACCGCCAGCTGATCATGACTGGTCAATGATCGCACCAGTTCCCTTCCTGTCTCCCCATAGCCACAGATGATAATAAAGTTATCCCGAAGCCGTTTTACCCGGGAGGCAAACCGCTGCTCCCGCAGGGCCTGCTTAAATGACTGATCCTGCACCAGGCTGATGATGGTACCGATGGAGTAGAGCCATACCACCACAGTGGTGTAGATGGTTATGGTCACCCACAGGCGCTGACCCTCGGTAAAGTCAAATGGGATCTCGCCAAAGCCGATGGTACTGGCCATAAAACTGACAAAATAGAAGGCGTGAAAGAAATCCATATGCCATAGATTTCCGGCAGCATCCTGGCCTGGAATCACAACCAGACCCAGAATGGCAATGGAATACATCGACACCAGGGTGATAAGTGGCGCCCGCATACGGCGCATAACAATAAAAAATATTGTATCCATTTAGGGCCTCAGAAGGGTGACCTGCAATCAGCGCCGTAGCATTACCGTCTCAATCACCAGCAGAACTACTGATACAACATTTGCCAACATGGCCCCACCAGATAGGGACACGATACTAGCCATCACCGATGCGGTCATTCCAGCTTCACTCACATGCTCTGCTATGGTCCACACCAGGGCCGCAGCAAATAACTGCAACAATGCTACCAGGCTAGTAGAGAGCAGCACCGCCCCCATCTGGGTGCGATCTCCAAATTTAAGGATAGTAGCAATAAGATTTACTACTATCACCGCAAAAAGTTCGTAAACATGATGGTGATCAGGGTTGTGGATCTCACCTACAAAAAAGCCAAAATTCAGGGTCAATGCCAATACGATAAAAAAGCCAAAGACAACCTTTTCCGGATTCATTCTGAACTCCTCGAACTAATTATTAATTATGGTACAGACTGAGATAATAGCCCTATTTTGTCCAAACTCACAGGATTTGGGGGATTGGCAACCAACCATTAATCCATACCATACAGATTAAAGCCATGTCAGATTGATAGTAACATTGGACAAGGCTCGATCAGTCTCGTGTTCTGCAAATTGTTCAAATATGCAGCTCTGAATAGTGCGTATTTCTCGCACTGCCAACTTCTGGCTTTTAGTTTTTTTCTTTTGTTTCAATATCTTGCGTCATAAAGAACAACCAATCAACCCGGTGACTTCATTAACTTTATTCGTGATTTTACTCTTTGACTCAACAGGTTAGAGTTTCTAGCCGAACACTAATTAAGAATGATTCGCATTTATTTGATTTACATCACCATATACACTGCAAGTAGGCTGAGTGTTTTAAAAAATAGCTCTAGTGTAATAACTAGTCACCTGGCAACACTATCACTTTGAGAATGAACGGGCAGATCCAATCATGGCTGAGCAAAATAGGTTAATATGATGCTAAAAATACACGTGGACTCAAAAAATAATGCCATCTGATGCTGCTGCAAAACAAGTTCTCTCGATCGTTATCCCCAAGAAGACCAACCACTATCGCATCGTTACCGACAACCCAGACAACTGGCACATAGTCGCTAGCCGTGCCTTCGCACAGGGAGATCTTCTTGAACCCTTGGAAACTATGTCGAAAAACATTGATGTTAGCACGGTCGATTACATTGATGTGATCCTTGAGGAAACACAGGAAAAGAAACGTGTCTATACAGCCATATCTGCCGTGCCGGGTGATGCTGGTTGTGAACCGACCATGTTGGAGATTCCATGGTGCTTCATGAACCATTCATGCGAACCAAATGCACACGACCGATGGGTCGACGAAGCTGAAAAAAAACCACAATTTATAGGGACGCAGGCTTTGCGTGATATAGCTGAGGGTGAAGAGCTTACCTACGATTACGCACTAGAGCAATATACAGGGAAGTTCGAATGCTGGTGCGATGCTGAGTCATGCCGAGGTACCATATTAGGCTTCAAAGGGCTGGACTCTAAACAGCAGCAGCTGATGCTGCCACAAGCTTCGCCCTTCGTGCAAGAGAAGCACCGACGCGAACTAATTCTGGAACAAGTAGACATCAGCCCCCTCGGTCGACACCTGCTTGTTGACTACTGGGATTGTAACCCAGAACTGCTGAATGATGAGGCTAAGCTGGTTCAGCTTCTTACCAAAGCGGCTGACGCAGCAGGTGCTACGGTTGTGTCAACACGCTCGTTCAAATTTAAGGGCCAAGGCGTCACAGCAGTTGCCATTCTTGAAGAGTCTCACATCTCGATTCACACATGGCCAGGGTCCAGATATGCCGGGGTAGACGTATACACCTGTGGCAAATGTGATCCCCTGCTGGCTCACAACATGCTGGAAAATGCTCTTTGCGCCGGCCGTGCCGAGTTTGTAGAGTTTGTGCGTGGGAAAACTGATGTTCAGCGCTCCATAGCACCTCTCGTTAATACGAAACCACTGCGCACCGGTCTGGAGGAGGACGGCAGCTGGTTTTTTGAAGGCACAGTCCCAGGACGAAGACACTGTAATATCAACCACGGCTTCTGTGTCACTGATATTGTTCTCAAGGGCCATTCGCGTTTTCAAGAGTACCTGATTTTCGACAACCCTGTTTACGAGCGCGTACTGGTCTTGGACGGCATCGTGCAGCTTTCAACTTCTGACGAATATATCTACCACGAGATGCTCGTTCACCCACCCATGTTTGCGCATCCCAAACCCCAGCGGATTCTCATCGTAGGGGGCGGTGACGGCGGTACCCTGCGTGAGGTTTTACAGCACGATCCGGAAGAGGTGGTGATGATCGACATCGACGAGCAGTTCGTTCGTGACATTGCTGAGCATCTACCAAGCCTCAGTGCAGGAGCTTTCGAAGATCCGCGGCTTACACTGCTTTTCGAAGACGCAAGTAAAGCGCTGCAGCGATACAAGAATAGTTTTGATGTCGCAATTATCGATTGCAACGACGGTGTTGGTCCATCTGAGATTCTGTTTGAAGAGAATTTTTATACGACGGTTGCCCGTGCGCTCAAGGACGATGGCATATGCTCGGTTCAGGCAGGCTCAATGCTGGATGTGGAGTTACTCCAACAGACACGCCAGCGCATGGCAAACCATCTGGGCCATACAACCGGCTTCAGACTAACGGTACCGATTTACCATTGTGGAGAATACGTGTTTTTTGTAGCATCCAGGTCCTGCGACCCGACTGGGCCTGACATTACGACGCTTACTGAGCTTCAGTCTCAACGCAATATTGTAACGCGGCACTGGTCTCCGATCATCCACCACGCAAGCCAGGCCCTTCCTCCACAATCCACACTTTGGTAAACGGGTATTAGTAGAACTGAAGGAGCCTGTATCTATGTTACATCCAGCGATCGAAGTGCGTAGCAAAGGAACCATCCATAATAATGGTCTCTTTGCAACTCAGCCAATCCGCAAAGGGGCTCTTATCTGGGAGCTGGATGAGCCGACATTCACCTGGAAGGAGATAGAGACCTGGACACAAGAGCGGCTCAGAGACTTCAGATGGTACGGTTTCCAGTGCGGCATCGACCGCTACTCACTGCCAGAAGGGATGTCACGTGAAATGAATCACTCTTGCGACCCTAATACGTGGAGTAAGGGAAGCGATATACTTATCGCCAGACACGATATTCTCACAGGCGAGGAGATTACGTATGACTACTCAACATTCGAAGTGGACATCCCGTTTGAAAGTGAGTGTCACTGCGGCTCCCCGTGTTGCCGCGGGACGATCTCGAACCGGGACTACCTTGACCCTGGCTGGCAGAAACAATACGGCTCAAACCTGCCACCCCATGTTCTGGTCGCTATCGAAATCGCCCACCAGCCTTCAATCGCTAAAACCTAGTGAGGGCTCATTTGGTAACTTATAGACATCAAGTTTTAAATATTCTAACTACTGCCACCTTGAATAGACTAGGATATACTGTCGTTTGTTTTATTAAATATCTTGCACGCCAACAGGTTACAATATTTAACAAGAGCCCTGTTTTTTAAATAGTATGAAAACAATTTTAATCCTTCGTGACAGGCCGCCGCGGCCGATGGCATATGCCCTTGATCATTATGCCTTGCGCTGGAGAGATGCCGGGCACCAGGTGATAGATCATATTGGTTTGGATAATATCCCCCCTGCTGATATCGTTATTGTTCATATTGATCTTACTGTCATACCTGAGGAGTACGTACAACTTATCAATCAATTACCCAAGACACTGAATGGGAATATAGTTGATTCTTCACGTCGACGATTCAGCCAATTGACACTCTCAAAAAGTGATGATTATAAGGGTGCCGTAATTGTCAAAACCAATGCAAACTTTGGTGGCATACCAGAACATAATCTGGTTAAGCGCAGCCCCGGAAAAACGGTGTATAGCTGGAGTGATACCAAGGTATTGAGCCCCTCGAGGTATCCCATTTTTAAAGATATAAATAGTGTTAACCCTGGTGTTTGGGAAAACGATAATTTGATCGTTGAGCCATTCATCAGGAATTTTAAAAATGGACTGTACTATGTGCGGTACTATATATTTTTTGGTGACAAGGAGTTTTCAGGACGTATAGGCTCACCCAACCCAATTGTTAAGTTCGGCAACAGCGTGGTGGATGAAGAGATCCCACTCCCGGATGAAGTAAAGAGGTGGAGGGAAGAGTTAAAGATTGATTTTGGCCGCTTGGACTACCTCGAATCAGAAGGGAAGTACTATCTTATTGATGTGAACAAAACTGAAGGTGGCGGCAATCTTAATTACGAATATTCAGAAGAACTAGACTTCCTGGCATCAGGATTAGAGTTTTACATGGGATGAGAAGACAGGTTCCACCCTGCCTATCCAGCGTTCCTTATTCCAACCTCGGCTTGTTGCTGGAGAAGCTCATATAGACCAAAATAAAGAAGTAACACATCTGTTTCAGATTTAGTTATACAGGGCTATATAATTATATCAGGTTAATCAACGATAAACCAAGGACCAGCGGGGCAATAACAACTTGTCAAGAATAGTGTTTACCTGGGAACTCGGTGAAGGATCCGGGCATATAATGCCCTACGTTGAGCTAATTTCCAGGCTTATCGCGCAAGGGCATCAGGTCCATTTTGCCCTCAGATCACTACATAAAGCCCATGAGATCTTTCAAAGTAGCGGCGTAATATGGCATCAGGCACCACTTGTCCTTCCACGCCATGTTGATGTGGTTATGCCGGTTGATAGTTATACCAAGATTCTGCACAACGCGGGCTATGACAGGCCAGACCGATTAGCTGGTTTAATTGCTGCGTGGCGAAATCTTTTCGTCATGATTGACCCGGAGCTGATCATATTTGATTACAGCCCAACAGCCATGCTTGCTGCCAGAAATAGCCAGGCAAAAACCCTCGCTATCGGGACCGGCTTTCATCTCCCTCCGAACACTAAACCCATCCCAGGACTGCACTCAGGAACTGTAACACCACAAAATCGTAGCGGACTACTAGCCTTTGAAGAGAGAGTACTGGGTACCATCAACGGTGCTCTGGCACTCACAAACGAAGAACCATTAGCTCAATTTGCAAACCTGCTGAATGCAGATAAAACAATCCTGCGCACTCTCCCAGAATTAGATCACTATGCGAGCAGGAGCAGTGCGCGCTATGCAGGTATCATGAAATCCCCGCCAGGAGATGCACCAGTATGGCCGGCACATCCAGGGCCAAAGGTATTTGCCTATCTCAAAAACTTTAAAACCCTGGATGCACTGCTGGGAACATTAAACCAGAAGCGTTACCCCACCTTAATATATGGTGACAAGATACCAGAGGAAATAGTGCAACGTTACTCCTCGGATACCCTGGTTTTTGTTCCAAGACCACTGGACATGGACGCCATTGGCCAAACAGCGGATGTCGCGATCTGCAATGCCGGTCACGGGGTTACCACCGAACTGCTTTTATCAGGGGTACCGCTGCTGTTATTGCCGTTATATGCCGAGCAAAATCTTGTGGCAAACAATGTGGAACGTTTAGGTGCGGGTCTTTCGGCACCTCATCTTCATCCCGGTGGCATGGAACACAAGTTGGAGGCGTTACTTCATGAGCGTAGTTTCAGAGAGTCGGCACAAAAATTTTCTAACTCTTACCGCGACACTAATGCAATAAATCTGACGGATACCGTGCTGCAAACGATCAATTCACTGTTGGCAAGTGGGAAAGAAACCGCCAGCTGCATGCACTAAAAAACGTCAGAAAGTAAAATACTTGCTGTATTTCGTGTTTTGAAAGTGCTGCTTCAACTCCTCATAGTTGGCCAACTCTTCATTCGGCTTCATCCTAGCTATCTTCTTCAACCTGGGAGGAGTCACCTCTCCTGACTTGAGATCGAGGAATAAATAGATGTCAGACATGCAGGCTTGAAAATCCTCACTGATCCGGCCGTAATCCAGCTCCAATACCTGATGCGTAGAATCTACTTTCTGTATCGGCATCGGAACCGTTTCCATTTTTTTCAGTAGCGCTAAGAACTCATGCGGTGGAATAACAAATCTTGGGTTAGGCATGGGTCCCCCGGTTGTATGCCAGCGGCGCGTTATATGAGCCCTGACATAGGAACAGATGACCTCCAATCGGCTATCTCTCTTTGTCCGAATAATTTTTATTTCTGGATGATCACCAATGTAGTTCCACACATCACTGTTCGGGCCATCCATTGCCTGGTCAAACATGATTTTAAAACCGACAGCCTTGAAAGAAACCTCACAGTTATACAGTTCATCGAGATATCCATGCGTGCTCCCGGTATAGCTGCAGGGCGGTATACCCCAGTCAAGTACACTCTCAAGTTTCCACCCTGCACCCATGGTGATACGCATAGCCTCTGTATGGCGGACCTGTGCTGTATTGCTGAACAACTCCCCATAGAACAACAGTTCCGGATGAGCAATTATTGAGCCGGCAAGTACAGTCGTACCTGTTCGGGGAAAGCCGGCAAGAATAAATTTTGTCACGAACCATCCCTAAGCATTATTCCTTTCACCTTCAAGGAGCGAGCAACCCATTTATCAAAGGCCAGTTCAAGTTGCTTTCCAGCATCAACCCAGGATCCTGCATATTTCTGCCTGAACAGGCGCATGGACGGGTACCAGATATTATCATCACGATCAGTTTCCCATCTCCAATCAGAGAAAAAGCGCAACATCACCCAGACAGGAATCCCAAGGGCACCAGCCTGGTGCGCAATTGCAGTATCAATGGTAATCAAAAGATCCATATCCTTAAGCAACACACTGGAATCATAAAAATCAGATATGCTTGGTGCGAGATCATGAATCAGCCAACCAGCAGCATGGTTCTGCAGGTCATTTTGTCTTTCGCCCAATTGAAAACTGAAAAATGATACGGGAAGATGTTTCAACAGAGGGATATATTGTGTCAGGGGTATGGATCTGTCCGGGTCAGGCTGCCCTGCCCAGACCAGACCCACCTTCAAAAAAGTGTCACTGCGCACAGGCAGGTCCGTTATTTTATCCTGGTCAGCAACATCCAGATAAGCAACAGTATCTTTTACAACATCTTCCTTACTTAGGTTCAGAACTGCCGGCACACTGGTAATCAATTGGTGGTAATCATAATCCGGAATTGGGTCAGCTTCAGAAATCAGTTCCACATCCGCAATGGAGTGACGAGCTTGTCTCATCAGCGCAATTGGAACCTGAACAATAATATCCGCCCCCATGGCCTTTAACCTGGGGAGAAACCGTATAAACTGAATAAAATCTCCAAAGCGCTGTTCGAAGGCAAAAAATATTGTCTTCCCCTTGAGCGACTGACCCGACCACTTGTCGCCCGTCAGGTCCAGGTTAAACACTCCAGGCACATTGACTCTCGATTCATAATCATCCCAGGCCGCCTGGTAATCACCCAGTGACAGCCTGCACAATCCCCGCAGCCAGCGGCTGACATGCATAGTATCCTCAATTTCCTTCTGGATACCATGTACACCATAATCTTCCAGGGCCAGATCAAAGTAATGAATCGCCTTCTTGGCTAGGTTTCTTTCCCAATAGATAGTCCCTATTTTTGATAATGCGGGGGTATTTTTGTAACTGGAATCCAGTACCCAGGAGGCCTTCAGAAACTCCAAAGCGTCATCATTCCGGCCTAATTTCATCAGGAAGTCGGAAAGATGATTTTTAATTACAGGGTTATCAGGATTTAATGCCGCCGACCTGTGTAACAACGAAACTGCCAACTCGTGATGGCCAGACAAGCCAAACAGTACCCCGAGGTGAAAATAGGCCGGCCAGTGTCTGGGCGCAAAATACACAACTTTGGTGTACTCTTGCAGCGCTTCCTCAGTATTGCCGCTCTCTCTGAGTTGTTCGGCTTTTACAAAAATGGCCTCAATTTCAGAAATTCTGGTGTCATGCATATTTTTAGTTTATCTAGACTTCATTGGCATAGCCAATAAAAACACCAGAGCAGTTATTCCTCACATAGGTGTTCAGCCTAGCAAATAATTACAGACTAGAAGATATACCAGTTGATCATGTGGACCCACTTTTTGCACAGCAAAAGCATATTGCTACAAGAAATGTACTAATCAGCACAGATGGTTTCAGCCCACCATACTAAAACTTGTATTCCAATGACAACTGCCCTTGGATATAGGTCTCATCGTCAG
Source organism: Gammaproteobacteria bacterium (assembly GCA_024206335.1). GTDB lineage: Bacteria > Pseudomonadota > Gammaproteobacteria > Chromatiales > Chromatiaceae > JAAGZL01. The sequence goes on along the minus strand of JAAGZL010000626.1, from coordinate 3,111 downwards.
AGACACCAGATTCCAGATCGGCCACCAGATCAAGATTATCTTTAGTGGCAATGCGGTAGTTAAAACCTACATAACCACCAAGCTCACTGTCGTCACCGGCGCTGTCGAAGCTAAAACTGTTTCCGGCCAGTACCGCGTGGGTCTTGTCGTTATCGCTGTGGCGTGAGGTGAGACCTATACGCATCTCAACCTCGCTGTATGGATCCGGTTGCTTGGCGATCGCCAGTTGCAGACGGGTGGAGAGGGTACGGGCCGTGCTGTCACCTATGCTAAGATTGGATCTAGTGGTGCCACTCTCGCTGTAGTCATCCATCCAGGCGACGTTATAGGTCATATTGAGAGAGGGACGCAGTTCAAAGCCATCTCTGAGAGCGTATGCTGCACTAACGGTTACCGATGGGCTGAGGAAGGTACCGTCGAAGTCAGAGCTAGCGGTCTCCAGGCCATTAATGTTATCGAACACATAGCGCTTGTTGTCGTAGTCACTGTAACCACCAATCAAAGATGCGGTAAGGTTGACCGAACCCAGGTCGAAATGGCTATAACCACCGACATAGAAGCTGTCTGCCTCCGTTTCAAATGAGGTTAAATCGGACTCGATATCTGAACGGGCAAAACCCGCCATCAGGCCAACACGTCTCTGTTGTATGTCCCACTCATAGCCGATATTGACACCGTAATGGCTATGATCGTATGCCGCTACATTTCCATCTGCGTCACGCTCGCGTTTGCCTCCAAAGGCCTGGACCCAGGCGGTAGGCTCACGCCCCTGGAACAGCATACCGGGTGATTGGCCAAGCGCAGCCACTTGAACGGGCTGCAGTTGTGGCTTGTAGACCATACGTTGATTAACGTTGTTGTGTACTGAACCACCCAAGTCTGCAGTAACTAAACCATGGGCCATAGAGGCTGTGGCATCCACTGATGTAATCGTTGTGCCACTAACAATACCACCGCCAAGAAAGTTGACTGTCTCAGCACCTACAACCGTTAATGTTGAGTTACCACTGTATATATTGACGACATCACCCGCCACATCCGTGCCCGAATTATCCAGGTCAATGGTTCCTGAAATGTTTGAGCCAGCATACAGATTCAGGGTCATGTCCTTATCGCCCAAAATTGCTGCATTGCCCGAGATTTTACCACTGTTGTGGATAACCCCGTTCGGGCTTTCGTAATGGATTGCCGTTCCTGAGCCTAGCGCAACAATCGATCCTGAGTTATGTATTCCACCCGTGACAGTAGCGTCATATACATAAATGCCTTCATATCCATCGCCGGCTTGTATCAGGCCACTATTGTCAATCTTGCCACCAACGGTAGAATCGTACAGGTAGATTCCATCGTCATCGCTGCGCATGGTCCCTGTGTTGATGATGCTGCCGCCAATCTTTGAGTCGTCGATGTATAGGGCGTGGTCATACGAGGAGATAGTCCCAGAGTTTATTATATCCCCCCCAACAGAGCTGGTACCGGGTGATCTCCAAACAGATGCAACACCAATGCCGTAATCATCATGAGCTTCGATGGTGCCACTATTAACGATATCACCACCGATTTCGCCATAAAGATACATGCCACTATAGGACTCAGCATCGATATGGCCGCTGTTAATAACATCGCCACCAACATCGGTAAGCAAAATACCCGTATAGTGTGATTCGATGGTGCCTGAGTTGACAACATCACCCGCAATTTTTTTAACAGTTCCCCGTTCGTAAGATATTATGCCTGTTCCTGAGTCCGAGACGATGGAGCCACTATTGATCACATCACCACCAACATCCCCCAGACTTATAGCGGTGTAGTGTGATTCGATGGTTCCTGAATTGTTAACATCGCCAGTGACAGTGGTGTCTTGCAGGAATATCCCTGTGCCCCAGCCCCCAACTGAAGAGGCAGACTTAATCAGGCCCTTGTTGTTAACGGACCCTATGGTAGGCATTCCGCTGCTATAAACGGCTGCTTCTGGGGTAGTGATTTGAATTGATCCACTATCAGAAATCTCAAGACTGTCGCCATCTTCCAGCACACATGCGGTGGTCGCTGCAGAACTGATGACAGTGGTCCCATTGCCACACGAACCGGTTCCAGCCATTGCCGGCCCGGAGATAGCAGTGGTGAGAGCTATAGCAATGGCGTGACTCAGCCGGTTACGAGGGAATCTTGCTGTTTTCATGCGTTAACCTAAGTTTTTATTTAGTTATATCTAGTGAACCACAATAGCTTGAATAGAGTCATTTTTAGGATCCGACCACTATTAAGCCTTTATCGCACAGCTTCCCACTTATGTAGCTGTCACTTCACCCCAAACTTACACGCGGGACATTAACATATAACAACCAATAGTAACAACCAAAAGCCCCAAATTGCTGTCTACACTCCAAGGGCCTCTGAACCCCTGTTTCAAGCCAAATTGCATGCCAGCATATTTAACGCCATATACAGCCAAGGCTTTCTACATTTCAGAGATTTCTATCTGTAGATCTGGAAATTTTTGACATACTGATAGTGACATGTTGTTACAATACGTAACAATTGATACCCTCACTTACATGCTTCCAAGCCATGATCTAGAGAAATTGCGGGAACACACTGGGCTATTGGCTATATTTTCCCTGTTCCTGTTCGCAACCCCGCTCACCCTATGGTGGGCATCCCCAGCACATCCATGGTATCTACCATATCTGCTATGGCTTCTAGTAATAGCTTTGGGAGCTGTCATCAACTACAGGTTCAGCGGCCATGACCTATGAGCTTGAGGTCCTGTTCGGGGCCAGCATCTTCTATCTGCTAATCCTGTTTTTTGTCGCCTATGCCACTGATAGCGGCATAATCCCCAAACACTGGGTACACCATCCCCTGGTGTATATTCTCTCCCTGGGGGTGTATGCCACCTCCTGGAGTTTTTACGGCAGCGTGGGGTTTGCCGAGCGCGAGGGGTTCCAGTTTCTAACGGTCTATCTTGGGGTTACCATCGCCTTTCTGCTAACCCCGCTGCTATTGAAGCCTATACTGCAGATCACCCGGGATTACCAGCTTACCTCACTGGCAGATCTGTTTGCCTTCCGCTATCGCAGCCAGATGGCCGGCATCCTGGTCACCATC
>JAAGZL010000625.1 GCA_024206335.1 Gammaproteobacteria bacterium | reverse complement strand
TGTCTTTACATGGGCAGCCGGAAGGAGTGACGGCAGAATCGGTTGTTAGTAGGTTGTCGGGTGCGAATGCAAGTACGGGTACAGGTACAGGTGCGGGCACAGGTACGGATACGAACACAGATATACCACCACAAACGATCTACACTGCGCCACCCCTGACACCAGAACAGGAACAGGTGAAAAACCGTCTGGATAAAGAGCGAGAGGCGATGGTGGCCAAAGAGTCTGCCGACTATTTCGCATACCATATGAACCAAGTGGATAGGAAAAAGGGCAATATTAACCACCTTGAGGAAGCGCTCACGTCCTCTTCGGGGAACACGAACGTAGGTAGTGGGTTTACAGTCAAGCAGCCAGACAACCCTCCATCGATGCCAGCAGGACAAACCCGGACAAAACCAGTAACCCCTGCCCAACTCACTAAAAACCCTGGGAAGTTTCAGGATTATGAGTCAAAAGGTGCGCCTACTCCTGATACATACGACAAGACGAAAAAAGACCTTATCGAACATGTTAAGGGCGAGAAGAAACTCAACAAGAACAAGCGTGTCCACCATGCAATGAACATGTTAGATGC
>JAAGZL010000624.1 GCA_024206335.1 Gammaproteobacteria bacterium | reverse complement strand
TTGTGTCGCGTTCTTTCGCATAGAAAATCTTATTTTCGATACCCAAACATGACATCAAATGGTGGTTCGATCAAACTATCTCCCATGCCTTCGCTTCCAGCCAAGGAGAGCGAAGCGAAGGCTGGTAGACCCCGGTAGCCGGGACGACCGGGGCAATAACAGGTTGTCGAAGATCGAGTGCGTTTTGGGGACTGGGATGTCCCAAAACGCATCACGAGATCAAAGACTCGCTTAGATGTTTTAGACTAATGGTTTTTGCGTCGAGAAAGTTGACCGAAAAATCTTGCATGTAGAGATTCGCCAACCACATGGGTTGCCATACATTCATTTCAGTCCAGTCAGAGTTATTAAAAGAATAAACGCCTCTGGAACAGTGTATAGACTCTTCCAGCCAGGCTTGCTCCCAACCTAATTTGGCGATATATGATTGTGTTCGCGAAGAGGCAAATGCCGAAGAAGGAATCAGGAATACAAAGGCTCCCCTGGGATTAAGTAGTTTGAGTATTGTTTCAAGTAGTTGATGTTGCTCTTCTTCATGCAGTAAATGGTTGTGTAGCCAAGTGGCAGTAACAAGATCAAATTGCCTCTCATTTAAATCAGATAGCAGGGCAGGGCCAGGACATCGGAATGAATGAAATTCAATTTTTGTGGATCAGCATCCTTCTGGGCTAGACGAATCAACTCTGGCGAAGAGTCTACCCCAGTTACCTTGTGAGAGTAGTTGAGTAGGTCTTGGGTCAGTTCGCCACTGCCACAGCCTAAATCAATTGTGTTAGAGAATTTTGTGTTATTACAAACTTGTTCAACACCTTGAGTAAAAACAGTTCTAATTAAATCATAGTAGGCTTCGGTGTTTGGCCTGCTTATTTTGAATTTTTGGTAGCCCTTCCAGTTGTCATTACTCATACACTAAATATCTCAATGATTGAGGGTGAAGTATTATGGAAATATAGTATCGTTCTTTGCAAATATCAATTTACGGCTTTGTTCACTACTGCTGTCGGCCATGGAGAGTGAATGCGAAAGCGGTAGCCCTCGATAGGCAACGCTGTCTGCCCTTTTGTAGTTGAGAGCGATAGCGGTCGATGAAGAAATGCAGGAGCGGCTATTGTTGCCGTAGAGTCATTGAGGTAGCTATGTTGAGTGCATCGAGGAAACGATAGTGACCGATGTTGTACGAAGACGTAGCGGACGCAGGAGAGACTGTAAATTAGATTGTGTATCTGCCTATCACTTAGTTAGGGTAGCATTATGCCTCTTATCATAAAGTAGAGCAGGGCGGCCATAATGCCCGAGACCGGCACCGTAATTATCCAGGCGGCAGCAATCTTCAGTAGGGCAGAACGTTTTACCAGCTCATGTCGGTAAACCTTACGCAGGCTTTTGCGTTCCTTTTTCGTGAGATTGGACTCTGCTTTTTTCTGTTTCAGATCTTCCAGCATTTGGCTCTTTTTATTCAGTGATGCCTTTTTGAATTCGATCAGGAATGCTTCAAAAACTTCAGGATGGTCATCCTCGTGGTGGAGCTTGACCTCATCAATCATCTTGGCATAGCTGGTCTTAAGGAATTCTCTGAGAAAACCCACGCCGAATATTCCACCAACAGCAATGTGAGTGGAGCTTACTGGCAGCCCGAGCTGGGTTGCAATGATGACGGTAATGGATGCGGCCATGGCAATACAGAAGGCACGCATCTTGTCCAGCTCGGTAATCTCTGTACCCACAGTGCGTATCAGTTTCGGGCCATACAGGGCCAGACCAAGTGCGATGCCAATGGCGCCCACCGTCATCACCCATACGGGAATGCTTGCCTTGTTGGTGATACCGTCATTGAGTATGGCGTCATTGATGGCTGCCAGTGGGCCAACGGCATTGGCCACATCGTTTGCCCCATGGGCAAAGCTCAGGAGTGCCGCAGCAAAGATCAACGGTATGGTAAAAAGTTGATTCACACTCTGTTTTTCATTTGGCAGCTGATCAGCAATCTTGGCCAGCATGGGTTTTACCACCACGTAGATAAACACTGAGAAGGCCAGGCCAATTAGGGCTGCAGTTCCAAAATCCACCTTCCATACCTTTTTTAACCCCTTGAGCATCAGGTAGGTGCCGAAGGCCCAGGCCATAATGGCAATAAATACAGGCACCATGCGTTTGGCGGCGGTTGTCATATCGGTCTGGTAGGTGATGGTGCGTTTGATTAGGTAGAGGAAGCCAGCCGCTATCAAGCCACCCAAAATCGGTGAGATAATCCAGCTTGCGCTGATTGCACCCATGCGCCCCCAGTTTGCGATCTCAAATCCACCGGCAGCAATGCCCGCACCCAGGACGCCCCCCACGATGGAGTGGGTGGTGGATACAGGAGCGCCCATGGCGGTGGCAATATTCAGCCAGATGGCGCCTGCTAGCAGTGCTGCCAGCATCAACCAGATAAATATGTCCGGATTTGCGATCAGGGCCGGGTCAATAATTCCCTTTTTGATGGTGGTAACCACATCACCGCCGGCGATCAGGGCCCCAGCTGCCTCAAAGATTGCTGCGATTATTATGGCGCCGGTAAGGGTCAGTGCCTTTGATCCAACTGCCGGCCCCACATTATTTGCTACATCGTTGGCCCCGATATTCATGGCCATATAGCCGCCAATTACGGCGGCAATTGTCAGAACGATGTTGCCTGGAGTATCCATTCCCCGCACGCTGGTGAACAGCATGATACCGATTATAAATAGTAGAGCCGTTCCTATTCTGAACAGCTCCTTTCGGCCCTTGCCTGTGGCCTTCTCTAGTTCATTAATGCTTTGGAGTTCCATGATGAGTAACTACTTGATTATAATTGAATTATTATACATTACTGTTGGTGGCTGCTGGGCAGGGTAAATGCGGTGTAAACTTTAACAATAATGCAAGAAAACTGTAACAATAAAGATCAATTATTTGTCTTTTTTTTCACTTTTTAGCCTTGATTTATATTGGCTGGCTTTCCACTGTTGTCTGTGAGTGAATTTATTTTAAAGTTATATGAGGGAAAACCAGCTTAACAAAGTGGAGGATGGTAAATTGAGATGGCTCTGGGGCTTGATTTAGGTAGGGGTAACCCGGTATTATTCGCCGTCTTCGAGGCAGGTTGTAATTGAATTCTGCAGGAAGATGTTTTACAGGCGCGTAGCTCAGTTGGTTAGAGCGCTACCTTGACATGGTAGAGGTCGTTGGTTCGATTCCAATCGCGCCTACCAACACTAAACCCTTGATTCGTATGTAATTGTGCGGTCAGGGGTTTCTTTTTGTTTCCCCAAAATACTGGTTTGAGTACCAATCTGTGATAAATAATGCCGGAAATGATGAGCTAACCATCAGTTATGTTACTGGACACTCAAACCCCAGCAGGTCAGATGCAGGAGGTATTTTGGAAACTACCTTTAGTTATTTGACCGATTAGGCACTTAATAAGGCCAACGACTTGCCTCCCCCTCTTTAAATGAGTGGTTGGTATGTGCACCGTAAGTCAGGGAATTTTACATTGTGTGATCTGAATACTAGCTCTAAACAGACATGAGTCTGTTTTCATTAGATGAAAGTTCCAGCCAAGTATATTTATTTCTGCCAATGTTGTCCGTCGTCTATTGAAGACGCAACAACCTCATCTTCTATTCCCAGCAGCAGCAAACGCCTCTTGGTTAATTTGAGTTGGTAACCATCAAAACCTCCAGATTTTGCTGTGTAAACTTTCAACCAATTTTTTCCTTTATCAGTGCTTCTATATATTTCTGCATTTGATGATACAGCCACCAAGCTCCCTTGTGATGTTTTAATAATCGCAGTAATGAAATTATTACTGGACAAAATAGTGTTCCAGCTATTTCCCGAGCTGTAACTTTCTAGAATGCCCCACCCAGCTGCTAATAGATGCTTGTTATCTAATGCAATTAACTGATATAACAAACCACCCGTATAAACAACATCCCAACTCTTTCCCTGGTCCGTAGATTTATGGATTTCACCTCCAAACCCTTCTGTTGATGCTGCAACAACAATTGTGTTTTTGTCTAGAAGCAACACACTAACCAGTGGTACGCCTAAATCAAAATCAAGCCGTTTCCAGTGTTTGCCATGATCAACCGATAAGGCAATTGCGGATTTGTAATATTCATCTTGTTGTTGAAAAAGTAAAGTTTCAGCAGAATTGTCTACACCAACAGCAATCTGTACATGGTCATATGATGCAGTAGAATACACATCCATATTTTTAGTATCTAAGCCCTCAGTTGCTATGGTTGGCTCATGCATTGAGACGGCAGGCATAGAAAAAACGCAAATAAAAAGCACAAAATAACCAGTGAATCTCATAAAAACAACCTTAGGGTCTGTTAACTCTATATGAATGATATGCAGCTGGGCGGAAAAATAGCCCCAGCCATTCGGTTTATGCCTGAAAAAGCTGCATTTGTTGTTATCAACATGGATGTTGGCAAGGGGTGTGAGCAGGATGCGGTAAGCCCTGCTCGTCGTTTATTTGGAATGATAAAGCTACACTCCTCGCGCCTAGATTGACGCTTTTTCAGGCGTAACAGAGCCTATTGGATTAGAGTTAACAGGCCCTAGTAAAAACCAGTAGCATTATTCTAAATAATAACCTGGATTATAGTTGCAAGTGCAATACCACCAGTCCCCTGGTACCAGGATTATCCGCAAAGCCTGGTTACCAAGTCAATGGCGTATACCGACGCTTCCAGCCAAGGAGAGCGAAGCGAAGGCTGGTAGAGCCCGGTAGCCGTGAGGCCGCACTGCTTACCCGGCGTGCGTAGCGCCAGAGGGGAAGCAAAGTAGGCATCTGAACACGGCGTCAAGTCATCTCGGGAGCTGGC
>JAAGZL010000623.1 GCA_024206335.1 Gammaproteobacteria bacterium | reverse complement strand
GAACGTTGGTCCGGTAAAACCAGGAACTGGAATCATGAGGCTGTTGTCATGCTAAATCCAGTGAATAAGAAAGAGGAAAATGAAGAGAGAAAAGCGGCTTGAATAACGAAATCAGGCGAAAAGTATGTTGACACCTACCGGTTGCCAGCTCCCGAGATGACTTGACGCCGTGTTCAGATGCCTACTTTGCTTCCCCTCTGGCGCTACGCACGCCGGGTAAGCAGTGCGGCCTCACGGCTACCGGGGTCTACCAGCCTTCGCTTCGCTCTCCTTGGCTGGCAGCGCAAGAAGAATGCGTTGTTCGAGTGCAGTGATCAGCGGCTTGCGTTGATAATGTAGAGAGTCTGCTGCTGGTCTATTTTGTTTAAACATTTCCCTAACCTCATGATAGCCTGGGGCGGCTCATGCTCGGCCCATAGAACTGCGTGACAGCAATTTGTTATTCGATAAGAGTGATGCCATCTCAACAGACTACAGATCGGCACTTGCGCAAAAACTTTAGGGAATTGAGGGAAAACACACCAAACCAATTGTCTCTAGCGAATCTAAAGGAACCTACATATTTTGGAGATCTCTGCCTCCCCCAAACAGGCGATAATAGAGACGTACTCAACAACCATAGATAAAATCATGCAGCCGAATGATCCACAGAAACAGACTTAAACTCCTCAAACAACCAGGAGATCAATTATTCAAGATGGAACACACACTAAATCGGGAGGTTTTGGAGGTTTACTTCAGTAGTGAAGTGATCTATTTTGGGACCACCGGCAAAAATTCTGCAGCAGCACTCATACCTGGTATGAGGCCAGCATTTTCCGGCACACTTGTACGCAGCAGTACAGTTTGGCTAACGGCATCGATAGCCGGGTTGATGGCCACCACCTCAGCCTGCAAACGGGCAGCAGTATCATCGATAACCAATGAGAGACCAATGCCAGGCTTGACCCATGCCAACCATGAAGCGGGCACCACAACTTCTGCCTCCAGGTTGGTATCGTTGACAATTTCGATCAATTCCTGCTGCTGCCGGATATTCTCGAAACGATTGATCATCAGCGTTACCACGCGTCCATCATAAGGGGCGCGGATTTCACAACGCCTAACGTTCAGACGCACGATGCGTAACGCCGCTGCTGTTTGGGTTCGTTCAGCTTGCGCCAAGGCCACATCCAACGCTCCGACCGACCGCAGTTGGTCAAGTTTTCGCATATTGTCAAGCTTGAGCCCGGCAGCCTTATGCTCAGCGGAAACCTTGGCGGACTGCGCTTGGTACAGCGCACAGTCAAGTCCAACCAGCAGATCACCTTTACCAAACGCCTCACCCGGACGCAGTGGCAGTTTTATAACCTTGGCGGCCAACTCACCAGATAACACTGCACGATCAACCGCCTTGATTAATGCGCGTGCCTGATAGGGTTCATCAACAGCTAGGGCCAACGACGAAAGTTGAAACAGAAGCAGTACCGTGAACGACCAGCGGCACGGAAACCGGATCATCCATTTATCTCTTTCGAGACGGTATCTTCTGCCAGTTGTTCGGTATGTGGAACCGCATGTTCAACCTCCTGTACCACCGATTCAGCCGATTCGGCGTCAATACCCTCTCCTGTATCCTGGAATGGATTCTTCTGGTAATCAATACGCTGCCAGCCGGCAAAACGTTTAGCGATCTCAATAGAGAGTTGGCCCGTAGACATCTCGGTATATTTTTCTGGCACAAGATCCATACCCATGGTGACAAACACCTTGCCGTAACTGTTCTGCAGATCAGCATATGCCACGTCACGGCGTAGTTCGGCAAGCAGGTTGTTTAAGGACTCGCGAATCAGATCCAGCTCAGAGGTTCTAGTACTGCGAGCTGAATTGCGGCTCTGCTCCTGGATGCGGTTGGCAACATCCAGGTAGCCTTCAGCCAGGTTGTAACTCTTACGTGTCTGGTCATAACGCAGTCTGGCCAGATGGACCTGTGTAAGCACCGCCATCGAAGTGGCCAACCTGCGCGCCTCGGCAAGCCCCTTGCGGGCTTCAGCCATGCGCATCTCAGCAGGAAGGCGAAATACATTAAACATATTCCAGGATACTTGTGCGCCAGTGCTGGTCCAGTCCTGATTCAGCAGATAGTCATTGCGGTCTCTATATTCACCGATGTTAAGGTCAATACTTGGCAATATCTTCAGCATGGCTGCACGTGTTTCAGCCACAGAAATTCGTTTTTGATAATAAGTCTCGATCAGCTCAGGACGCTGGGTTAGTGCCCTTTGTTCCATACTGGATATAGGTATATTCAGTTTTGGCACCGAAAAACGCGGATTACCTACATCAGCCAGCTTAAACTTGGTACCAGGCTTCAGCCCCATCAAGCCCGCCAACTCGGTCTTGGCATTAACCAGGTTCTGCCGCAGTGACTGCAGTGAACGCATAATATCCATCAACTCACGCTGATAATAGAGTGCCTCAAGCGGTGAACGCAGGCGCTTTTGCTCCACCTCACGTGAATCTTTCAGCCCCCTGTTGGCCTGCGCGCTGAGTGGACCAATCTTCTGCAACAGGCGCCCGGCCGACACGGCGCGCCAATAGGCCGCACGCACATCCTGGGTAATATTGTGTACTACCTTGCGCTCACGCTCTTTAGCGATCAGGTAGCGGCTGGCATGCTGTTTGGCACGCACATAGGAAAGCCCAAAATCCAGCATATTCCAGGTAAAGGTTACGTCATTGGTCTTACGCCTTTTTTCCTGCGATATGGAGTAGGTAGGGTCCGGGTCAAGAGGGGCTGGCTTGCCATCGTCAAAGGTTACACTGGCTGAAGCGGCATAGTTGTTGCGTTCGGAGTAACCAGCAGATGCAGTCAGGCTCGGTAACATTTCGAGCTGCACCAAGTCAATCTGCCCCTGTGCCAGAGCCGCCTCAAGCGCCTTGAGCTTCTTATCTCTGTTATTCTGCAAGGCACGAGCAATCGCCTGGTTCAGGCCAATGGGGGGCTCAATCCGATAGATTTCTTGCCCCAGCAGTTTCATATCGGCTCGTGCCGTATCGGCAATCTCAGCTGTCTAAATTGACTCGGGGGTAATCGCACACCCGCTTGCGAACAATGCTGCTGCCAAAGCAATTATTGTTCTCTTTAAGATCCGCATCTTGTCGATGTCCTTACTAATTGGTTACGATAGTTATACGCGCAACATGTATCCGCTAAAATATGGCTTGCAGATAGCCCTTCTTAATCGCCTGTTCTTGATAAAGCCATCATCACTGTGACTGAGATAAAAATTAAAAACATCCGCAGTATAGACATGGCCGACATTTGTGTGTATCAAATACATCAGCACATTCGGCTAACGCTCACTTTACACCCCACCAAACAACATGATAAAACAACTGTAACTATCAGTTAGTACATCAAATAGCAAGCACCTATATATCTAGCTTTGCCCAACGCATTCATTCTGCACTTCACTTTGTCTACAATTTAATTTCACAGGAATAAAAGTACTAATCGAAACCATCCATGGCCTTATCAGAGCCCTCCCCAAATTAACAGGTTTGAGAAATCCCCCTCTCAGGCCCCTTGTGAATAATCATAAATGAGTTAGATTATCCAAATAGCAGTCAACTGCTATTTACAGATTCAACACAACCAGGACATTAAATACATAATGAAAAGCAAAACACTGGCCTTCATCGGTTGCGGCAACATGGCAGCCAGCCTGATCAACGGATTGGTCGCCGACGGATACGATCCAACAAAGATCATAGCAAGCGACCCTGACAGTGAGAAATTGGCACATATAACGGACCTGTGCGGCATAAACTCCACTACCGACAACAGTGAAGCGGTGGAATTTGCCCAGGTAGTGGTAATGGCGGTTAAGCCACAGGCACTGGAACAGATAGCAAACGGCATTTCCCTAGCCGCGCAAAAAACCAAGCCACTGATCATCTCCATTGCCGCCGGTGTTCTGGAACAGGACCTGGAGAACTGGCTGGGTGGAGACATCGCCCTGGTCCGGACCATGCCAAATACCCCGGCTATGATCCAGGTTGGCGCCACTGCACTGCACGCCAACCCCAGGGTAAACACTGAGCAGAAAGATCTGGCCGAGACCATATTAAGGGCAGTAGGGTTAACCCTGTGGGTTGAAGACGAGTCCATGATCGATGCCGTAACCGCCCTCTCCGGAAGTGGTCCCGCCTACTTCTTTCTGGTAATGGAGGCCATGGAATCTGCCGCAGCCGAGCTGGGGCTACCTACAGAGACCGCCCATCTTCTTACTCTGCAAACAGCGCTAGGCGCAGCCCGCATGGCGATGGAGAGCAGTGATATGCCCGCAACACTGCGGGAGCGGGTAACATCTCCCGGAGGCACCACCGAGGCTGCCCTGCAAACATTTGAAGATAACGGTCTACGAGACATCTTCATGCAGGCTCTGACCAAAGCCCGTGACCGCTCCACTGAGCTATCCAACCTGCTTGGGAGTGGATAATGGGTTCCAGCTACCTCACCAACCCGGCGGTGTTTCTGATCCAGGTAGTGTTTGGCGCCTACATCATGGTGGTGATGCTGCGCTTTCTGCTGCAACTGTTCAAGGCCGATTTCTACAACCCCATATCCCAGTTCATCGTCAAGCTGACGGCCCCGGTGCTCAAATATCTGCGGCGCATCATACCCGGTCTGGGCGGGCTGGATCTGGCCTCTGTAGTACTGATGTGGTTGTTAAAATCCATCGAACTGGCCCTGATAGTCACCCTGGCTGGCCTACCTCTAAGTCCGGTGATGGCCCTGGCCTGGGCCGTACCTGAGTTGATCAAACTCGCCATCAATGTATTTCTGTTTTCCATCCTGATCCAGGTGATATTCAGCTGGGTCAACCCAGGCGCCTACAACCCGGTAACCGCCCTGATCAGTTATTTAACCGAACCAATCATGCGCCCGGTACGTAAGATAATCCCTCCCGTAGGTGGGCTGGACCTTTCTCCCATGGCAGCCATGATTGGGTTGTATCTACTACAGATGCTGCTATTGCCGCCAATCCAGGCCCTGACCGGCAGCCCATTTAGATAATGAATAACGGGGCTGAGTGGTATCATTGGGATGGTGATGACCTGATACTCTCCCTTCGCATACAGCCCCGGTCACGCAAGGATGAGTTTATTGCCCCCCATGGCGACCACTACAAGGTGCGGATAACAGCACCACCAGTGGAGGGAAAGGCCAATGATCACCTGCTGCGTTTTCTGGCCAAAGGTTTCGGGGTAAAGAGGTCTCAGGTCAGCATGCAGGCCGGACAAACCTCACGCAACAAGCTATTTCGCATCCACTCACCGGTCCGACTTCCTGTGCCCGTTGAAAGACCAGGGTAGACATACCCCAAAAAAAGATAGAGAATTATTAAAAATTTCTCGTATAATCATGGAATAATACGCTAACCAGAACAAATTGGTTGAAGAAGCTTATGGACGACTCAGACTTAAGAAAACAGGTCCAGGCGTACGGAGAGTGGAAATTTGAACTCATCCGTACCCTGAATGAGTATCAGGATTGGCTGATCAGTAATGATATGGCCAGCAAAAGCAGTAAGCGCAAGATAAGAGAGTCTGTTGCCGCACTCAACAGCGATCGGCTTACCATCGCCTTTGTAGCAGAATTCTCACGCGGCAAAACCGAACTGATCAACGCCATCTTCTTCGCCAAGTATGGCCGCAGGCTTCTGCCATCTACAGCCGGGCGCACCACCATGTGCCCAACCGAGATCTTCTATGACTCAGGCGCAGGTAGATCCTATGTGCGCCTGCTGCCCATTGAGAGCAGACTCCAGGACACCGGCCTGCATGAACTGAAGCAAGAGACCGGACAGTGGGTGCACTACCCTCTGGATCTGGAATCTGCCGAGCAGATAGAGGACACCCTGCGTGAGGTGGTAAAGACCCGCAAGGTTAGTCTGCGCGAGGCGGTGCGACTGGGACTGTATAACCCGGAGTTGCACCCACATCTGGATAATCCCCCAGCATTTGTTGAGGTGCCCCGTTGGCGCCACGCCCTAATCAGCTTCCCCCATCCGCTACTGCAAGATGGCCTGGCCATACTGGACACCCCAGGACTCAACGCCCTGGGCAGTGAACCCGAGCTGACCCTAAATATGCTCCCGGCCTCCCAGGCTGTGCTGTTCATACTGGCCGCCGACACCGGCGTCACCCACACTGACCTAGAGATATGGCAACACCATATCAAGGGCTTTCAGAGCAACCGTAAACGTGGTTTGGTGGTGGTCTTGAACAAGATTGATACCATGTGGGATGACCTGTCTACAGCCGATCATATCAATCGGGCCATCAACGGACAGTGCCGCTCAACTGCCAGAATACTGGGTGTAAAGGAACAATCCATATTTCCAATCTCTGCCCAGAAAGGTCTGCTAGCGAAGGTACGCAAAGATGATAACCTGTTATCCAAAAGCAACCTACCACATCTAGAGGGCTATCTGGCCGACAACATTCTCAACGCACGCCAAGAGATCATCCAGAACACTATCACCTCTGATATCAGCGACATGATTGAGACCAGCCAAGGCATGATCTCCTCCAAACTGACCGGTATTACTACACAGCTGGATGAACTGTGTCAGATCAGCGGCAAGAGTCAGGATGTAGTTGATGACATGATGCAGAAGGCCAGGGAAGAACAGGCCCGGTACATGAAGAACGTCAACAGCTTTCAGATTAGTCGCAAGGTATTGAAGAATCATGCCATGACCCTGCGCGAAGCTCTAGACATGGAGAAGCTGGAACAGAAGATCAGTAAGACCCGAGACAGCATGTCTGGCAACTGGACCACTCTTGGGCTCAAAATCAATATGCAGCATCTGTTCGATGATATGCGCAGCGAGATGCAGATTGTAACCAAAGAGAGCGAACATATCCGCAAGTTGATCCGCAACATATATCAACGCTTTCACCAAGAGCACGGGTTCACTGCGGCCCAACCCAAGACATTTTCCATTATGCGCCACCATATAGACCTGGACCTGCTAACCCAGGAGGCTGAGATCTTCCGCAAAAGCCCGGTAACCGCCATGACCGAGAAGCACTTTGTGGTGAAACGATTCTTCATAGCCATGGTAAGCCGGGCTCGGGATGTGTTCTTTCAGACCCGCCAGGAAATCAACACCTGGATCAAGATCTGCCTGGAACCCCTGGTGTTTGAGATCCACAATCACCATGAGAATATTGAACAACACCTGAAGGATCTAAAAAAGATCAGCCAGTCCCGAGATACTCTACAAACCAGAATCACAGAGTTGGAACAACAGCACATAGCAATAGCCCAGGATCTGACATCCCTGCGCAATATGCATAGCAGACTGACCAACCTGCAGCCTTGGACCGAAGATGAACGCCCCAAGCCGCATCTGGTAACACGGAACAGCGCCTAACCTGACGATATAGTTGCTTACTGCTGGCACAGTGATTAGACTGCTGCGGTCATAAACTAATCAGCTTGAACACCAAATGCCCATGCAATTCCCTACCGACTCTGTCGGTCTGGTACAGCCACAGAAGAAGAGTTTCCATGAGCCGATCTCGCTGATCAGTGGCCGCACCCTGCCCGGGTATGAACTGGTTTACGAAACCTACGGCGAGCTGAACCAGGCCAGATCCAATGCCATTCTGGTGTGCCATGCCCTGTCCGGCGACCACCACGCCGCCGGTTTCTATGCAAACGATAAAAAACCCGGCTGGTGGGATGCATGCATCGGTCCCGGAAAACCATTCGACACCAACAGATTTCACGTGGTATCTGTGAACAACATAGGCAGTTGTAAAGGCTCCACCGGACCCAACACCATAAATCCGGAAACCGGCAATTACTACGGCCCGGACTTTCCCATCGTAACCGTCAAAGACTGGGTGCATACCCAGCACACCCTGATGCAGAGTCTGGGTATTGAAAAATGGGCCGCAGTAATCGGGGGCAGTCTGGGCGGCATGCAGGCCATGCAGTGGTCCATAGATTACCCAGACAAGGTTGGACACGCCCTAGTAATTGCAGCAGCATCCCGCCTATCAGCCCAGAACATCGGATTCAATGAGGTGGCCAGACAGGCAATCCTGTCCGACCCAGAGTTTCACGGCGGTCATTTCTACAGTCACAACACCATTCCCCGGCGCGGCCTGATGCTGGCCCGCATGCTGGGTCACATCACCTACCTGTCGGATGACGCCATGCGCGCCAAGTTTGGAAGAGAGCTGCGTGAGGGTCACCTGAACTACGACTTCAGCGTAGAGTTTCAGGTGGAGAGCTACCTGCGCTACCAGGGTAGCGCCTTCGTGGAGCATTTTGACGCCAATACCTATCTGTTGATGACCAAGGCCCTGGACTACTTCGATCCGGCCAGCGAGTATGAAAACGATCTGGTCACCGCCCTGAAACAGGCCACGGCCAAGTTCCTGGTGGTATCATTCACCAGCGATTGGCGGTTTGCGCCTGAACGCTCGAAAGAGATAGTCAAGACACTAATTGAGGCCAGACGCCAGGTCAGCTATGCCGAGGTTGAGGCCTCGGGTGGACATGACGCATTCCTGATGCCTATCACCTACTATATGCAGGTGCTCAACTCCTATATGGATAAGGTTGCTGAAGAGGTGGGCGCATAATGAAACGACCTGATCTCGCCAATATCAAGCAGTGGATCCGGCCCGGATCACGGGTACTGGATCTGGGTTGCGGTGACGGCACCCTACTCTCCATGCTGCGGGATGAGATGGGAGTGGATGGTTACGGCCTGGAGATTGAACCGGAAAATATCATCCAGTGCGTACGCAAGGGGATCAATGTAATTCAGCGCGACCTGGATGCGGGACTAAGTGACTTCGACGAGCAGACCTTTGATTACGTCATCATGACTCAAACCCTGCAGGCGGTACATTTTCCGGACCGCCTGTTGACTGAGATGCTGCGGGTGGGCCACCAGGGGATTGTCACCTTCCCCAATTTCGGCAACTGGAAAAACCGACTACAATTGGGCATTGGCGGCCGGATGCCGGTATCCAAGACCCTGCCCGCCCAGTGGTACGACACCATGAACATCCACCTGTGTACAGTAAAAGATTTCGAAGATCTGTGTCATCAACATGACATCCGAATCCTGGAGCGGATGGTTGTGGATCAGGCGCATCGCGCACGCACCGGCACCCGGCTTCTGCCAAACCTGCTGGGCGAAATTGCCCTGTTCCGCTGTCAGCGCGGCAGCGTCTGACGCAAAGAGATATACTTTCCCCGTTGATTACCCGCACTACCGCCATCACAAAACCCATGAACCCTGGCGGTAACAACCTGAGCTATTGGAGGTATGAACTATGCGTATTCACAATCTGAGAAGGGTTTGCACTATATCTATCCTTCTACTCCTATCCTCACCTGCACTGGCGGAAAACAGCACCCGCAGCGGTGACTACACCATCCACCACAACGCATTGAAATCAGACTTCCTCTCTCCGGCAATCGCCAAGGCCTACAACATCCAGCGCAGTAAGTTTCGCGGGCTACTAAACATCAGTGTCATCAAGAACGAATCAGGCACAACCGGCACCTCGGTGAAGGCGCAGATAGAACTCAAGGTTGCAAACCTGAACAACGTACCCAAAGAGATAGAGCTAAAACAGGTGGTGGAGGACCAGGCTATCTACTACATAGGTGACTTTCCCGTCGTTAACCGGGAGATAGTAAACTTCAATCTTAAAGTGATTCCCGAGGGTCAGAGCCGCCCCATCTCAGCCCGATTCAGCCAACAATTCTATATCGATTAAACAACAATAATGATATTAAGCATCGCAGCAATCATCCTCGGCTTTGCCCTCCTGGTATGGGGGGCGGAAAGATTTGTCACCGGAGCCGCCGCCATCGCTCGCAACATGGGAATATCTCCCCTGTTGATCGGACTGACCATCGTGGGATTTGGCACCTCTGCCCCGGAGATACTGGTCTCTGCCATGGCCTCTGTACAGGGCAACCCGGGGTTGGGCATAGGCAACGCCATCGGCTCCAACATTGCCAATATTGCGCTGATTCTAGGTGTAACCGCCATGGTGGCCCCACTCAATGTGCACTCGACCACCCTAAAACGGGAGTATCCAATGCTGCTGGCGGTATGCCTGCTGGCCGTACTACTGATGCTGGATGGAGAGCTGGATCAACTGGATGGGATAGTCCTGATCTCAGGTATGGTACTGGTGATGTACGGACTGGTACGCCTTGGTAAATCCAGCCGCAGATCAGACCCGATGGAAATGGAGTACGAGTCGGAGATCCCGGAAGACATGCCCACCGGCATGG
>JAAGZL010000622.1 GCA_024206335.1 Gammaproteobacteria bacterium | reverse complement strand
GTGGTGTTCCCGATAAGTGTTGCACTACCTTGAAACGATTGTGCACCAGTAGTGGTGATGGTGCCGTTGGCAGCAACGCCGCCAAGGCTTGTCAGGTTGTTAATGCCACTGATGGTTGTAGCTTCACCGTCGAGTGTGGCATTTCCAGTGAAGTTCAGGGTGAGATCGTTGCCATCACCATCAATGCCGCTAGTAAAGCTGGCGTTGCCACCTGTGAGTGTCAGGCTGGTGTTGAGCACAAACTCGTCGTTATAGGTCTGGTTGCCTGTGGTGGTGATGTCAGCCTTGGCAATAGTTGAGCCACCAGCATCGGTAGTGAGTGTTGCCAGGTCTGAGACCGTGCCGCCAAAGGTTGTGTCTGCCTGCGTGTTGATGATGAGGTCAGCGTCGTCAGGGATGACAATGCCGCCAAAGGAGCCGTTGGCATCAAGCTTGGCTATAAATGCATCAGAGCCACCAGCACTTGTGAGTGTGGTGTCGCCAAAGGTTGCGTTACCCTGAAAAGCTCCCGTCACAATGGACGATCCGTCGGCAAGAACGGAGACGCCATTTCCTTTATCACCCCCCGTTCCACCAGCACGTGTGGCCCATTCGTAGTTACCGTTTGTATCGAGCTTGGCCACAAACACGTCGTCATTACCAGTACTTGTGAGTGTGGTGTTGCCGAAGTGGGCGGTGCTTTTGAAGGCTCCGCTGACGATCACTGAGCCATCGGCAAGAACGGAGAGGTCGTTGCCTTGATCAACCCCCGTTCCGCCCGCCTTTGTAGCCCATTGGTAGTAACCATCAGCATCGAGCTTGGCTATAAATACATCGTCATTACCAGCACTTGTGAACGTGGTGCTGCCGAAGATGGCGGTACCCTGAAACTTCCCCGTCACAATGGACGAGCCGTCGGCAAGGACGGAAACGCCGTACCCTCTATCAACTCCCGTTCCACCCGCCTTCGTAGCCCATTCGTAGGTACCGCCTGCATCGAGCTTGGCTACAAACACATCGTCACTACCAGCACTTGTGAGCGTGGTGCTGCCAAAGGTGGCGGTACCTTGAAAATAGCCCGTCACAATGGACGAGCCGTCGGGAAGAACCGAAATGTCTCTTCCACCGTCCACTTTTGTTCCACCCGCCTTCGTAGCCCATTCGTAGGTACCGCTTGCATCGAGCTTGGCTACAAACACATCGAAACCACCGGCGCTTGTGAGCTCGATGTCCCCGAAGGTTCCGGTTTTTTTGAAATTTCCCGTCACAATGGAGGAGCCGTCGGCGAGGACGGAGACGCCATATCCGTATTCACCATCCACCCCGCCAGCCCTCCTGGCCCATTGGTAGTCACCGTTAGGGTCGAGCTTGGCTACAAAGATATCTTCATTACCAGCACTTGTGAGCGTGGTGTTGCCGAAGGTTGCGGTGCCGCGAAAAGTTCCTATCACAATGGACGAGCCATCGGCAAGAACCGAAACGCCTGGCCCATAGTCATCACCCGTTCCGCCCGCCTTCGTGGCCCACTGGTATTCTCCATCAGCATCGAGCTTGGCTACAAACACATCAGAACCACCGGCACTTGTGAGCGTGGTGTTGCCGAATTCAGCTGTACCAAGGAAATTTCCTATCACAATGGACGAGCCATCGACAAGGACGAAGACTGTTTTGTGGCTATCGCCACCCGGTCCACCTGCCCGTGTGGCCCAACCGGTGTATGTGAGCTCATCATCACCAATGACGTTACCTTCAAAGACAACCTCGCCACCGGCGTTGATTGTCACATCACCTTCAATAGTGACGTCCGACTGATAGGTCTGACTGCCTGTGGTGTTGATGGTGCCAGTGAGAATTGTTTCACCAATGCTCGTCAGGTTGTTTACACCACTGCCATCTGCAATGGTGATGGTGTTGGCAATATTAAGCGTCAGGTCGTTGCCCGCACCAACAAGCCCACCTTCAAAACTGCCACCGGCAGCCTGAATTTCTGTGGCACCAATGAGTGTGGCTGCACCTAAATAGCTCTGATTGCCGGCTGTCTGAATGGTGCTGTTGAGTTCAACCGGTCCGAGGCTTGTCAGGTCATTCAGATCACTGAAAACACTGTTGCCATCAATGGTGGTGGTGTTGAAGTAGTTGAGGGTGAGGCTGTGGCCATCACCATCAAGCCCGTTAGCGAAGGATCCGCTGGTTCCTGTCAGCTTGGTATCACCAGTGAGTGTGACGTTGCCCTGAAACGTCTGGCTGCCAATCGTTTCGAAGTCTGTGGTGTTTAGCAGGACGTCGCCAACAGATGTAAAGTTGCCAACATTCCCGCCGCTACTGGTGATGGTCGTTGAGTTGGTGTAGTTGATGGTGAGGTCATGGCCTTGCCCGTCAAATGTTCCCGCAAGTGTGGCACTTGGTCCAACGAGTGTGGTGTTCCCGATAAGTGTTGCACTACCTTGAAACGATTGTGCACCAGTAGTGGTGATGGTGCCGTTGGCAGCAACGCCGCCAAGGCTTGTCAGGTTGTTGATGCCGCTGATGGTTGTAGAGCCACCGTCGAGTGTGGCATTGCCCGTGAAGTTGAGGGTGAGGTCATTACCATCACCATCAATGCCAGCAGTAAAGCTGGCGTTACCACCTGTGAGTGTCAGGCTGGTGTTGAGTACAAACTCGTCGTTATAGGTCTGGTTGCCCGTGGTGGTGATGTCAGCCTTGGCAATAGTTGAGCCACCAGCATCGGTAGTGAGTGTTGCCAGGTCTGAGACCGTGCCGCCAAAGATTGTGTTTGCCTGCGTGTTGATGGTGAGGTCAGGGTCGTCAAGGACGCTCGATCCGTCAAAGGAGCCGTTGGCATCAATTTTTGCGACGAAGCCGTCATCGTTACCTTTACTTGTGAGAGTAGAACTTCCGAAGGCTACTGTGTCTTGGAATGACCCGGTCACAGTTGCCGAGCCATTGCCAAGAACTGAAACAGACGACCCGATGTCCTTATTCGGCCCACCAGTACTTGTGGCCCATTCAAATTCACCATCTGAATCTATCTTTGCGACGAAAATGTCATAATTACCTTCACTGGTTATTGCGATTGTGTCTCCAAACGCGGCTTCGTCTTTGAATTTCCCTGATATGATGGACGAGCCGTTTTCGAGAGCGGAGACTGATAATCCGTAATCGGAGTCTGGCCCGCCAGCTTGCGTCGCCCATTCGTAGACGCCGTCTGAATTTATTTTTGCGACGAAAATGTCGAAATCACCTTCACTAGTGAGTTCGATTGTGTCTCCAAACGTGGCTTTGCTTCGGAAAGAACCGGTCACAATAGATGAGCCGTCTGCAAGAACGCTTACAGACTGACCCATATCTGCATCGGCTTTTCCGGCCTGCGTGGCCCAAAGGAAGTTTCCATCTGGATCAAGCTTGGCGACAAAAATATCGGAGCCTGTCCCTTGGGACACGACAAGTGGCGGCAGCTCTCCGAAAGAGGCTGTCTCTTTGAAATGGCCCGTGATGATTGATGAACCGTCTCCTAATACGTCAACAGACAAACCCACGTCAGCATTCCTGTCTGGGGATGGCCCGCCTGCCCGTTTCGCCCAGAGGAAGTCACCAGTGCTACTCAACTTGGTGATGAAAATATCTTCAGGTCCATCGCTTGTAAGGGAGTGGTTGCCAAAGGTGGCCACTCCAGAGAAACTGCCTGTGGTGATAGATGAGCCATCAGGAAGTGCTGCGATAGAGTACGCCTTGTCATTTAAAGATCCGCCAGCGTATCTCTTCCACAAAAAGTTTCCTTGCGAATCAAGCCTTCCAATAGCAATGTCTTCTTCGCCGAGTCCATCCGTTGGCGGGTTGTTGCCGATGAGTGGGGTGTTGACGTAACCGGCTATAAGAACATTACCCGTGTTGTCTGGAATGGCGGATATAGATTGACCGCTGTCATAAACATTTTTTCCCTCACGGCTAGTCCACACGACCTCACCGTCGCTGGTGAGCTTGCTAACGAAGACGTCTTGTTTGCCAGCAGACGTGAGGCTGAGGTTGTCGCTTTCAAAAGTTGCAGTGCCAGCGAAGCGTCCCGTAGTAATGAACGATCCATCGGGAAGTATTGCAACAGATTCGCCAACCTCATTCCATGTGCCACCGATCTGCGTAGCCCAGCCTGAGTATGCCAGTTCCGGCGATCCGATGACATTGTCTTCAAAGTGAACCTCACCACCGGCGTCGATTATTACATCACCTTCGATGGTGACGTTCGACTGATAGGTCTGACTGCCTGTGGTGTTGATTGTGCCAGTGAGGACGGTCTCGCCAATACTCGTCAGGTTGTTTACACCACTGCCATCTGCAATGGTGATGGTGTTGGCAATATTAAGCGTCAGGTCGTTGCCCGCACCAACAAGCCCGCCTTCAAAGCTGCCGCCGGCAGCCTGAATCTCTGTGGCATTAAGAAGTGTGGCTGTACCCAAATAGCTCTGATTGCCAGCTGTCTGAATGGTGCCGCCCAGTTCAACTGGTCCGGGGCTTGTCAGGTCATTCAGATCACTGAAAACACTGTTGCCATCAATGGTGGTGGTATTGAAGTAGTTGAGTGTGAGGCTGTGGCCATCACCATCAAGCCCATTGGCAAACGAGCCGCTG
>JAAGZL010000621.1 GCA_024206335.1 Gammaproteobacteria bacterium | reverse complement strand
TATGTTCCCACCTTGATTTAGCACATATGAGTACTGGAACTAGAGTAGTTCATGAATAGGACAATGTGTGCTGCTCACTGAGGCCTGTTGGTATGGTGCTTGTTACTACAGTTAAAGTACTCTGCTGCTCTTACTAGTTGTGTATCACTTAGCTTCTCATTCCTTCCATACTCTGTCTCATACATTGGGTCTACTGTTACTCCTTGTCCACAAGTCTCCTGAATAAAGACCTGCTTGCGTGCCATAAGTGTCCAAAGAAGAATATACTCGCTAGTACTATGTGTGTAAAGGTGTACCAACCTCTTGTGCTTGTCCTGAATACTCCTCCTGCGAAGAATACTGCTGCTATGCTAGATGCTAGTACTACTTCCAAGTTGCCCATAACTAATACTGAGTATAGAGAAGGCTGAGGTCTGACTGATACATACCAAATGCTGACAATGAACCCAAATGCTCCTGCTACTATGTGATTGGCTGCTACTACTCCATATGAGCTGAAAATAAGTCCTGTTAGTGCGTAAGAAGGTCTAATTCCTCTGGCTGATCCTAGTATTCCATATGCGTCACTGGTCTGAGTTCCTGGTCCAGATGTTCCTGATAAATGTGCTATGCCATAGATAAAACAAAGTAATGAAGATAGACAAAGGTGTATTCCAAAGATCCTGTTGAGGTCCAATGTTAGGTTACCACTACTGCTGCTGATGAATAAGTCTAAGTCTGAATATGCCCAGTGCCATTGAGACGCTAGTATTGATAATCCACTTAGAAAGATGTGACTGATTATGACTGCTTCGTATGTCCAACTACTACTAATGCTCTGACTTAAACCTTGTGACCAACTATATACTGAACTAACTGCACCTAATCTTGCTGCTATTGGCATGGCGTAACATCCTTGTCTCCAAACTGGGTTAAAAACTGTATCTGATCTATCTACTATTAGCACTTCATATAAAAGCATTGAACCTATCCATCCACTAATTTGAGCTGTATGCATTAAGTGTGAACCTATTAATCTTCCTGGATCATTGAGTATGACTATGTGTACACGGAACCAAGGGAGTCTAGTAACTCTTGCTATGTTGTTCTGCCTACTAATGTACTGTTAGGTTCTTCCAATGAAAGTAGTTTGTTCTCCATGTGTCTGTGTTACTAATAGCTTAGATGAATAGGATAATGCACTCCTCATAGAGTACTAAACTCCTCCTTGGGC
>JAAGZL010000620.1 GCA_024206335.1 Gammaproteobacteria bacterium | reverse complement strand
TCTCGACCTTTCAGTTCAACAACGGTATTCTTCTTCACAGTGGCGTATCCTTTTGGTTGTTTTCATTGTTTCGCAACAACAAATCAACCAGATACGCCGCTTTTCTTCAACCCCTCAAACACCAGATTCAGTTATAACTCCATAGCCAAACCCCGGAGAGGAATATTAAGCAACTCAAAAGCAAGGTGATTTCACATATACCTATATTGCAGAAGACACCAGCTAGAGTAGCGAAGTATTTTCAACACTCAATAATTCTGTATGCAGCATGGTCAATGTATATCCATGCCGGGTTAATACAACGAAATTCGGCCAGTTTTTCTATATACGACTTTTTTCCAATAGAGGGAAGCATCTAAATGGCCAACAATGGGGATGTGGTAGACACTTTGAGGGAATATCGTCCTTATTCGCCCTCATTAAATTATGCTAACCAAATGCTAAATATGGGGGACCGGAATGAAAAAAACGTCGCTAGTAGTTGCTATCTCGGCCTGTTTGACAATTTCTGCACACACTGTCAGTGCAAGCGTAACCGACCAAGATATTCTTAACGATCACAAAATGACCGGGCAGGTAGTTACCAACGGCATGGGCTTACAAGGGCAGAGATTCAGCCCTCTTAATATAATTAATACAGGTAATGTCAACAAGTTAGTACCAATCTGGTCATTCTCTTTCGGAGGTGAAAAACAACGTGGTCAGGAGGCACAGCCATTGATCTATGATGGCGTGATGTATGTAACTGCCTCATATTCACGGGTATTCGCCATCGACCTAAAGACCGGTGAGGAACTGTGGCAGTACGATGCCCGCTTGCCTGACGGCATTATGCCCTGTTGTGACGTTGTCAACCGTGGTGCTGCAATTCATGGTGATACCATTTTCTTTGGCACACTAGATGCCAAACTGGTAGCACTCGACCGCAAAACCGGGAAAGCCAAGTGGAAAAAGAAACTTGGCGATTATAAAGCTGGCTATTCCATAACTGCAGCACCACTCATTGTTGAGGGTAAAGTGATCATGGGGGTGTCAGGTGGCGAATTCGGCATTATTGGTAAGGTTGAAGCGCGCGATGCAGAAACCGGCAAACTGGTCTGGTCCAGACCTACCATTGAAGGCCACATGGGTATGCTCAACGGTAAAGAGAGCACCATGACAGGCAAGAAGAACGCCACCTGGCCCGGAGATATGTGGAAATATGGTGGCGGTGCCACTTGGCTTGGTGGTACCTATGATCCTGAAACCAGAACCATCTTCTATGGGACCGGTAACCCGGCACCGTGGAACTCCCACCTACGCCCCGGAGATAATCTTTATTCTACATCCAGAATTGCGTTCAATCCTGATAATGGTGAAATCAAGTGGCACTACCAGACCACACCTAACGACGGCTGGGATTTTGACGGCGTCAACGAGGTAGTCTCTTTTAATCAAGATGGAAAGAAGTTTGCCGCTACGGCTGACCGTAATGGCTTCTTTTATGTATTAGACCGGGAGGAAGGAAAACTGGTTAATGCATCACCATTCGTCAGGGACATCACATGGGCGAAAGAGATTGACCTGAAGTCTGGGCGCCCTGTCTATAACGACGACAACCGCCCGAGTGATCCAACCAAATCCGGGGATGGCAAGAAAGGCAAATCCGTGTTTGCGGTACCATCATTTCTTGGTGGAAAAAACTGGATGCCTATGTCCTATAGCCAGCAAACGGAGCTATTCTATGTTCCCTCCAACGAATGGGGTATGGACATCTGGAATGAACCTGTAAGCTATAAAAAAGGTGCGGCTTACCTGGGTGCTGGGTTTACCATTAAGCCCCTGTTTGAAGACTACATTGGCTCTCTAAAGGCAATCGACCCAAGGAGTGGTAAGATCGTTTGGGAATACAAAAATCATGCCCCACTTTGGGGTGGTGTAATGACCACAGCTGGTGGTTTGGTCTTTATGGGCACCCCTGAAGGATACTTCAAGGCATTTGATGCTAAATCAGGTGATGAGTTGTGGAAGTTCCAAACCGGATCGGGAATTGTAGGTCAACCTATCACTTGGGAACAAAATGGAGAGCAGTATGTATCTGTCCTTTCAGGATGGGGAGGTGCAGTTCCTCTTTGGGGTGGTGAAGTTGCTAAACGGGTGAGGCACCTGAACCAGGGTGGTAGCGTTTGGACCTTCAAGATCCCAAATTGATTACACCTTAATTTACGTGACGGACATGGCTAATAGCCACCTCTTATAAAAGTCACTAAACTCCCCTTGCTACCCTGTATAATAAATGAGGGTAGCAAGGGTTTTCATAATATCTACAGAACGTGGCATTATGATGAACACTTAAAGTTCTACCATTATCAATAGCGGATAGATTTTAATGATTCAACATGACTATAATCACATATTCAGCAAAGTATTATAAAAGAGTTCTGACTATATGCCCAAATTCCTTGTCGCCGATGATCACCCACTGTTTCGGGAAGCCCTACGACAAGTCATTGAAGAGTACTTCGATGATGCTGAGATCATGGAGGTCTCAACATTAGAAGAAGCTGTCAACACCGCCATTGAAGATAATGATTTGGATATTATCCTGCTGGATCTGCGAATGCCTGGCTCAGAAGGGTTCTCAGGTCTAGTAGCCATACGCAATGCTGCACCCACCATCCCGGTGGCTATCATTTCAGCTTCAGAAGACCCTGATGTAATCCGCCGCGGACTCACCTGTGGCGCATTTGGTTTTATCACTAAATCCAGTCCAAAAGCAAAAATCGCAGAAGGTATCACCGCCGTTTTGTCGGGCAACACTTATGTCCCAGATGCCCTGGATAAGGCAGAATTAAATACCGGACCAAGATCCACTCTTGATCATGAATTCAAAGAAAAGTTTGCCCTGCTCACACCAGCTGAACTTAGTGTATTGCACCATTTAACAGAAGGAAAACCGAATAAGATCATTGCCGTTGAACTGAATATCAAAGAGGCAACGGTAAAAGCACATATCTCCTCAGTATTGCGCAAACTTGGTGTTAACAGCCGCACACAGGCAGCGCTAGCAGCACAAAAGCTAGAAGAGGCTTAAGTTCAGCCTGCCATCTTTTAGCATTATAATCATCCAGGGTAAGTTTAAATATTTCGGTTCTTCGCTGTTTTAAGTGGGTAAATTAAATTCCAATTTCGCTCCGAGCAAGTACGCCATAGCAATAAAGTTTTTATTGCTTCGATAGCCACGAGCTTTACTCTTAGCCGCTTGTATTAAGCCATTCATTCCCTCGATA